>NZ_JAKKRZ010000003.1:0-439854 GCF_025653725.1 Shewanella sp. SM74
TTTCGACCTAACTCAGTCAAGGTCAGTGTCTTACATTCAATCAGTGCCTTAGAGGCCAGCATCAAGCTGTTTAATCGTTTTAGGTGAAGTTCTGGGCAGTATTGGTGTAAAGAATGTTGTAGGATATTGGCTTCGCGCATCTTGTTGTCCAAGTGTAGTTTTTAGCGAAACCATTTGATCATGCAACAAGATGCGCTTCCACCCTAATTTGATGATTTATTTGTAAATCATCAGGGGATTCTTCAGTGCCATGCATCGATATCACCGCTAGGCATAAGTGAGGGTCCAAAACGCGCACCGACTTCGCCGCCCGAAACTGCAGAGCTGAAAAATACAAACTGCCCTTTGTAGCGCGCTTCACGCTCAACAGTGTCAGTCCATAAACTGTTTCCTGTGTCGATAACAATATCGTCGGACTCAATTCCGGCAGAAATCAAGGCACTACAGACACCATCGACGGGGGCACCAGCAGGAACAGAAAGCACAAGAATACGGGGTTTTGTGAGACTGGCTAACATTTCGGTAAGATTAGCACAGCCAAGAATGCGAGATTCGAGTCCAGCACGTTCCTGTTTTTCTTGCTGTATTACACCATTAACTTTAACAGGATCGAGGTCAAACGCGCTGACGTGATATTGGTTATCTGCGATGTTTAGCGCAAGGTTTTTACCCATAACACCAAGGCCAATTACGCCGATATCATTAAGATTGCTGTGGTTTTGCATTATATTATTCCCACGGGTCACAGAGGTTAGAGCTAACCAATTTTGAGGCGTAATTATACCGATCTTTGTAACTTAATTACCAGAGACATACGATTGGCAATTTCGATTGTGCCGAAAGTACCAATCGTTTAGGTCTCATTTTATCCAATATAAGCGTCAATTAATGGGCGAGTTTAAGCCCTAAAACCCCCAGTAAGATCAGTATCAAACTGGTGATTTTCAGTAAGCTAACGCCTTCTCCTAAGAGGATAATTCCCGCAATCGCCGTACCCATAGCACCAATGCCGACCCACACGCCGTAAGCCGTACCAATAGGCAAATGCTTAACCGCGAGTCCTAGTAGCAACACACTCACTGCCATCGACGCTACTGTAAAGATACTTGGCCACAAACGCGTAAAACCGTCGGTATATTTAAGCCCTATAGCCCAACCAATTTCAAATAAACCCGCAAGAACTAATAAGAACCAACTCATAGTGAACTCCCATAAAGGGGTCGTCCCCATGTTAGATTAGGCGTATTTAGGGTCGTCCCTAAGCCATTTGATTACAGTAAAACTGTAGGTGATATAGCTGTACGTGATGAGAATGCAAGACTAGCAAATTTGAGGTGAAAATTTCAATCTTTGATTTTGCCGAAATAAGAAATGCCATGCGCAAAAAGGCGATAGCAAGCTTGGTCAGTTTACTATCGCCTTAATATTTCAACTCTCTATAAGACCTTTACACTCTTCCTATAAAAGCCTTTACGCTCTATTTCTTACACTAAAGCATCGGCATAACCCATGCGAGTGAGCGCGGTACGCACTAACTCTAAGGTCTGTGGATCTTCTATAGTCGCTGGCGCGGTATATTGCTGATTATCGGCAATTTTTCGCATAGTACCGCGTAAAATTTTACCAGAGCGCGTTTTAGGTAATTTTTGAATCGCACTCACTAACCTAAAGGAGGCGACGGGACCAATTTCTTGGCGTACTAGGGTTATTAACTGTTTATGCAGCTCTTCATCACTAATCGTCACGCCTTTCTTGAGTACCACTAATCCGAGGGGAACTTGGCCCTTAAGCGCATCATCTACCCCAATTACCGCGGCTTCGGCCACATCAGGGTGTTGACATAACACTTCTTCGAAACGCCCCGTCGATAGCCTGTGCCCCGCTACATTTATGATGTCATCGATACGACTCATAATGTAGAGATAGCCGTCTTCATCGGTATAACCCGCATCGCCAGTTAAGTAGTAACCCGGATACATAGACAAGTAACTATCTTGATAGCGTTGATCATTTTGCCACAGTGTCGTCAATGTCCCCGGCGGTAGAGGCAATTTAATCACCACATTACCCGAAGTATTGGCCGCAACTTGCTCACCTAATTCGTCCAGCACTTCAACCGCATAACCTGGCACAGGTAAAGCTGGCGAACCCGGTTTAATGGTAACTGGTGCTGTACCCATCAAATTTGCTGCGACAGGCCAGCCCGTTTCGGTTTGCCACCAGTGATCAATAACAGGTTTAGCGAGTTTAGTGTGTGCCCAGACTAAGGTATCGGGATCGCAACGCTCCCCCGCCAAAAAAACATATTTAAGACAAGCTAAATCAACACCTTGTAGATACTCACCATCAGGGTCTTCACGCTTGATTGCGCGAATAGCCGTCGGCGCGGTGAAGAAGCTTTTGACCTTATATTTGGCAATCGTGCGCCAAAATGCGCCGGGATCTGGCGTACCGACAGGTTTGCCTTCATACATTAAGGTTGTAGCGCCCACCAGCAGCGGTCCGTACACAATGTAAGAATGACCCACAACCCAACCCACATCAGACGCAGCCCAAAACACATCACCCGCTTGAATATCGTAAATATGCTGCATCGACCAAGCCAGAGCCACGGCATGGCCACCATTATCGCGTACCACACCTTTAGGCTGACCCGTGGTGCCTGAGGTATAAAGCACATACAAGGGATCGGTAGCCTTAAGCGCGACACAGTCGGCCTTAGGTGCAGTTGCTAATGCGGCTTGCCAATCTAAGTCACGGCCCTCAAGCAAATCAGCCTGATACTGGCTACGATTCAAAATTAGGCAGTGATCAACCTGATGCACTGACTGAGCTAACGCTTTATCTAACAGAGGCTTGTAAGGGATCACGCCCGAAGGCTCAATGCCACAGGATGCCGACAAGACCAATTTAGGCTTAGCATCATTGATCCGAGTCGCGAGTTCATTGGCGGCAAAGCCACCAAAAACCACCGAATGAATCGCACCTATGCGGGCACAGGCCAGCATAGCGAAGGTGGTTTCCGGCACCATAGGCATATAAATCACCACACGGTCGCCCTTCCCTATACCAATAGATTGCATAAAGCCCGCGAGTCGGCTCACTTGAGCCTGTAACTCCCCGTAGCTAATGCCGTATTCAGTATCAGTAACAGGACTCACATACTGGATAGCCACTTGGTCACCGCGTCCAGCCAACACATGGCGGTCAACGGCGTTATAACAAGTGTTCATCTCACCATCGGCGAACCAGTGATAAAACGGTGCCTGCGATTCATCGAGCACAGTTTGCGCCGGCTTAATCCAATCGAGCGTCTTCGCCGCTTCTCCCCAGAATTCGGCTTTATTAAGCAAGGATGCTTGGTGCAACGCTTGATGTTTTTGTTGGTTCTGTTTTTGATTTGTGGCTTGCGCTACAGATGCATTTTGCTGTTCGGTCAACATATGTCCTCCAATCAGGACTGCGACTCACATCGTCAGCCGCAATAACTACCCCTTCCTGCTTCTATTATTAGCAAGGAGGTCTAAAGCCCACTATTAGACGTTAGCCTATAACCAGAAGATATTTGTGGTTTTATGTGAGAACACTAATTTAAAGCACACGTTTTAATCTCGATGCACAGGCTGATGGCAATTGGGATTGACACTTTTTTGCCAACAGAATAAAAGCCAAAATCTTTACCTTTACGTAAACTTCATATATCTTGCTTAAAACTGATTATTTAGGGTGCATGAATGAGCGCAACGAACACACCACAAACGACTTACTCGATCAGTGATCTCTCAAAAGAGTTTGATATCACTACTCGTAGTATTCGTTTTTACGAAGACCAAGGTTTGCTTAAACCTAAACGCCGCGGCCAAACCCGTATTTATAGCCTCAAAGACAGGGTGCGTCTCAAGCTCATTCTTCGCGGTAAACGCTTGGGCTTTTCTTTGGCAGAAACCCGTCGTTTGTTCGAATTATACGATGCCGACAAGAGCAGCACCTCACAGCTCAATACCATGCTGGCGCTAGTGGAAGAAAAGAAGTCCGCACTACAACAGCAAATGGACGACATCAAAGTCGTATTAATGGAACTCAATTCCGCCGAGCAGCAGTGCCGTTTAGCCTTAGAAGATAACAAAACGGCAAAAACCTAAATCCACGTTGACACAAAATCAAATCAATTTGATGGCGATAACGACTACGGATTTAAATACAAGATTTAAAAGACTCAAGCACCTAAAAATCATAAAAACGATAACAATCTGAAATTAGAACATCTGAAAGGACACAAGCAATGAACTCTCTCTACACAAGTCTGAATTTTGGCCTAGGCGAAGACGTCGATATGCTGCGCGATGCAGTGCAGGATTTTGCCGCGAATGAAATCGCCCCAATTGCCGCGAAAGTGGATCACGACAATGCCTTTCCCAATGAACTTTGGCCTGTGCTTGGAGGAATGGGACTGCTCGGAGTAACGGTACCCGAAGAGTTCGGCGGCGCAAACATGGGCTACCTAGCCCACGTCGTCGCAATGGAAGAAATCTCCCGCGCATCCGCTTCTATCGGCCTAAGTTACGGCGCCCACTCAAACCTGTGTGTCAATCAAATCAACCGTAACGGTAATGCAGCGCAAAAAGCCAAGTACCTGCCAAAACTGGTGAGCGGTGAGCATATTGGCGCGCTGGCCATGAGTGAGCCAAACGCTGGTTCTGACGTGGTTTCGATGAAGCTACATGCCCGTAAAGAAGGCGACCGTTATATCCTTAATGGCAACAAGATGTGGATCACCAACGGTCCCGATGCCAATACCTATGTCATTTACGCGAAAACCGACTTAACCAAAGGCGCACACGGTATTACCGCCTTTATCGTTGAACGTGATTCGAAAGGTTTTAGCCAAGCGCAAAAGCTCGACAAACTCGGCATGCGCGGCTCTAACACCTGCGAACTGGTGTTTGAAGATGTAGAAATACCAGAAGAAAACATTTTAGGCGGCCTCAATAACGGCGTAAAAGTGCTGATGAGCGGCCTCGATTACGAGCGCGTCGTACTGTCTGGCGGCCCGCTAGGGATCATGAATGCCTGTATGGATATCGTTGTGCCTTACATCCACGAGCGTGAGCAATTTGGTAAATCCATCGGTGAATTCCAACTAGTGCAAGGCAAGTTAGCCGACATGTACACAGGCATGAATGCCGCCAAATCCTATGTCTATAACGTCGCAAAATCCTGCGATCGCGGTGAAACCACCCGTAAAGATGCCGCAGGCGCCATTCTTTATAGCGCAGAACTTGCCACCAAAATGGCACTGGATGCCATTCAACTGCTAGGCGGCAATGGCTATGTCAACGAATACGCCACTGGCCGCTTACTGCGTGATGCCAAGCTGTATGAAATCGGCGCCGGCACCTCAGAAATTCGCCGCATGCTGATTGGCCGCGAACTGTTCAATGAGTCGAAATAACGCGTGTTCAAATAATCTCTCACAAGTGAATGGGTAGCACCTCACTGTAACTTACAGTTTGCGCCACCCATTCGAGCAAGGTGATACCGAGTTTCCGCTTTATAAGGACAATCAAAGTGACGCAATTAAGCAGTCGTATCAACGCCCGTAGCGATGAATTTAAAGCAAAATCAGACGATATGGCCGCCCTAGTGGCCGATCTCAAAACTAAACTCAATAAAATCGAACTCGGCGGCGGCCCTGTGGCGCTGGAGCGTCATTTATCCCGCGGTAAATTATTGCCACGTCAACGGGTTGAAAAGCTGCTCGATGCGGGCTCGCCCTTTTTAGAGCTATCGCAATTTGCGGCGTTTGAAGTCTATGACGAGGAAGTGCCCGCAGCGGGCATTATCGCTGGTATCGGCCGTGTGAGTGGTGTCGAATGCATGATCATCGCCAACGACGCTACAGTTAAAGGCGGCACTTACTACCCGATTACCGTTAAAAAACACCTTCGCGCCCAAGATATTGCCAGCCGTTGTCACTTGCCTTGTATCTATTTAGTCGACTCTGGCGGCGCTAACCTGCCTCGCCAAGATGAAGTCTTCCCCGACCGCGACCATTTCGGCCGCATCTTTTACAATCAAGCGCAAATGTCCGCTAAGGGCATCCCCCAAATTGCTGTGGTGATGGGCTTATGTACCGCAGGCGGCGCATATGTGCCAGCCATGGCGGATGAATCGATTATCGTAAAAGATCAAGGCACTATCTTCTTAGCCGGCCCACCATTAGTCAAAGCGGCCACAGGGGAAGAAGTCAGCGCCGAAGAGTTAGGCGGCGCCGAAGTGCACACAAAAATTTCCGGCGTAGCCGATCATTTAGCCCAAAACGATGAGCACGCGTTAGAGCTTGCCCGCCGCGCGGTATCACGCCTGAATCATCAAAAAGAAATCAAAAGCCTGCTGTGCCCTGTCAAACCACCAAAATTCGATATCAGCGAACTGTATGGCATTGTCGGCACCGACTTGAAAAAGCCCTTTGATGTCAAGGAAGTGATCGCCCGTATCGTCGATGATTCTGATTTTGATGAGTTTAAAGCCAACTATGGCGCAACCTTAGTATGCGGTTTTGCCCGTATTCACGGCTACCCCGTCGGCATTGTCGCTAACAACGGCATTCTGTTCTCTGAGTCTGCGCAAAAAGGCGCGCACTTTATTGAACTGTGCTGCCAGCGCAAAATTCCGCTGCTGTTCCTACAAAATATCACCGGCTTTATGGTGGGTAAAAAGTACGAACACGAAGGCATAGCCAAACACGGTGCCAAAATGGTAACCGCGGTGTCTTGTGCCAATGTGCCTAAATTTACTGTGATTATCGGCGGCAGCTACGGCGCGGGTAACTACGGCATGTGTGGCCGCGCGTTCGAACCGACCATGATGTGGATGTGGCCTAACGCCCGTATCTCTGTGATGGGCGGCGAGCAAGCGGCTGGCGTACTCGCCACAGTGCGCCGCGACGGTTTAGCCCGTAAAGGTGAAGAATGGTCACTTGAGGATGAAAAAGCCTTTAAAGCGCCAATTGTCGCCCAATACGATAAAGAAGGTCATCCGTACCATGCCAGCGCCCGTTTATGGGATGACGGCATTATCGACCCAGCGCAAACCCGCGATGTGGTCGGCCTTGCCCTATCGGCGGCGTTAAACGCCCCTATCGAAGACACCCGCTTTGGTGTGTTCCGTATGTAAAGGCATATGTGAAAAACATATGTCACACAAGAAGATAGGGAAAAGAATAATGACAGATACATTAAACAGCACTAGCGGCACAAAGGATTTAAGCAACTTGCAGCACGTCACTTACGCGCTCAATAACGGCGTTGCCGAGCTTATTCTTGACCGAGCAGAAGTACACAACGCCTTCGATGAAGTGATGATTAGCGAGATGATTAGCGTCCTTAGCTATTTTGCTGAGCACAAGCAATGCCAAGTGCTGGTACTCAAAGCGAACGGCAAAAACTTCAGCGCCGGCGCCGATCTCAATTGGATGCGCAAACAAGCCAAAATGGACTTTGAGCAAAATCTAAATGATGCCAAAGCCTTAGCAAAACTGATGCAGGATCTTGATACCTTTCCTAAGCCCACCATTGCACTAGTGCAAGGTGCAGCCTTTGGCGGCGCACTGGGGCTGATTTGCGCCTGCGATATCGCTATCGCCACGACGCGCGCCAGCTTTTGCTTGAGCGAAGTAAAACTCGGATTAATTCCAGCAGTAATTAGCCCTTATGTTGCCCGCGCCATGGGTAATCGTGCATCGCGCCGCTACATGCTGACCGCCGAGCGTTTTAGTGCAGAAACCGCATTAAAACTTAACGTCATTCATGAGATCAGCGATGACTTAGACGCCGCCGCAAAGCCTATGATTGACGCGCTGCGAGCCAATAGCCCGCAAGGCATGGCATGGGTAAAAACACTGCTGTCGCATCTTGAAGATGGCGTGATAGACCAAAACACCATTGATTACACTAGCGAGCGTATCGCCCGCATTCGGGTATCAACCGAGGGCCAAGAGGGCTTAAACGCCTTTTTTGAGAAACGTCAGCCTAACTGGCAACAAGCACACTCAACGCCCTCCAAGCCCATGCAAAAGCCAAGTGATACCCAAGGAGCCCTTTGATGTTGACCAAGCACATGTTTACCAAACTATTGATTGCTAACCGCGGTGAAATCGCCTGTCGCATCATCAAAACGGCCCATGCCATGGGCGTTCGCACCGTTGCCCTATATTCCGATGCCGATAAAGAAGCGCGCCATGTCGCCATGGCCGACGAATCCTTCTATTTAGGCGGCAGTGCGCCGGCAGACTCCTATTTAAAGGGCGATTTGATTATCGACATCGCCAAAAAAGCGGGCGCACAAGCGATTCACCCAGGTTATGGTTTCTTATCTGAAAATGCCGACTTTGCCCGTAAATGTGAAGCCGCAGGCATCGCCTTTGTGGGCCCAGGTAGCGACGCTATCGATGCAATGGGCAGCAAAAGCGCCGCTAAATCTATTATGACGGCGGCAAACGTGCCCTTAGTCCCGGGTTATCACGGCGATGACCAAACCGATGCGACCTTAAAAGCGGAGGCACTGAAAATCGGCTTCCCTATGCTGATTAAAGCCGCTTATGGCGGCGGCGGTAAAGGCATGCGTATCGTCGAGAATGAAGGCGAAATCATGGAAGCCGTAAACTCGGCGCGCCGTGAAGCGGCCTTTTCTTTTGGTAACGATAAGTTATTGATGGAGCGTTATTTACGCCAGCCGCGCCACGTCGAAGTGCAAGTGTTTGCCGACACCTTTGGCAACGCGATTTACTTATCGGATCGCGATTGTTCGATTCAGCGTCGCCACCAAAAAGTGGTCGAAGAAGCACCTGCGCCCGGTTTAAGCGATGCACTGCGTGCCCAAATGGGTGAAGCAGCCGTCGCGGCAGCCAAAGCCATCGATTATGTTGGCGCAGGCACTGTGGAGTTTCTGTTAGATACAGACAATCGCTTCTATTTCATGGAGATGAACACCCGTCTGCAGGTTGAGCATCCCGTGACTGAAATGGTCACAGGCCAAGACTTAGTGAAATGGCAATTGATGGTCGCCAGCGGTCAGCCACTGCCCCTTAAGCAAGATGAAGTGCGGATCCACGGCCATTCTTTTGAAGTACGTATTTACGCCGAAGATCCACAAAATGAGTTTTTACCCGCCAGCGGTAAGCTCAACTTTTTACGTGAACCCGAGCAAAGCAAATACGTGCGTATCGATTCTGGCATTCGCGAAAACGATGTGATCAGTAACTTCTACGATCCTATGATTGCCAAGCTTATCGTCTGGGATGAATCGCGCCCGCGCGCCCTGCAGCGTTTAGTGCATGCTTTAGAGTCGTATCAAATCAGCGGTCTTAAGCACAACATTGAGTTTTTGGCGAACATTGCCGAGCACCCAGCCTTTGCCAATGCCGACTTTAGCACTGACTTTATTGGCCGTTATGGCGACACCCTGATTGGCACAACCTCGAGCGAAGCCGACACTGCGCTTGCCTTTGCCGCGCTGTATCAAGTGCTTGCCCGTAAAGAAGCCGCTAAAGCACAGGCGATCAACAGCGCCGATCCTTACTCGCCTTGGGGTCAAGTGAGCGGCTTTAGACTCAACAGTTGCAGTCAGCACAATATTGCCCTGCTCGATGATGCCCATGAATTGCAGCAGTTAGTGATGCTCGATTTAGGCGGCATGTATCAGTTGCCACTGCACGGTCAAGATTGGCTGCTAAATGGCGAGCTGAAACAAGATTTACTGCTCGCCGAAATCAACGGCCATAAGAGTAAAGTGCCCGTTAGCGCCCAAGGTGATGACTTTACGCTGTTTTTATCCTCCGGCAGTTACCACTTTAAAGCAGTGCAAACACTCGTGGTCGAAGAACAAGCCAGCAATGCTGACAAGTTAAAAGCGCCCATGAACGGCACGGTAGTGACCCATTTAGTCGATATCGGCACACAAGTTAAAGCGGGCCAAGGTTTGCTGGTGATGGAAGCCATGAAGATGGAATACACAATCGAAGCCCCCTTTGACGGCATAGTCACTGAGTTCTACTTTAAGGCGGGCGAGCTAGTAACCGATGGCGCAACCTTGCTTAACGTAGATCCGTTAAACCTAGCGCCATTAAATGGGATTGAGGCTGAGCCCACTGCGACCAAGGAAGCCTAAGATGTCTTTCGTCAATATGAGCCAAAGTCTACACGCCAAAGACACGGTCAGCATTTTCGAGATGGGCGCACGCGACGGCCTGCAAAACGAAGTCGCCGTGCCGACGGCAGCTAAAATCGCCTTGATTGAATCGCTGGCAGGTGCGGGGCTTAAGCGTATCGAAGCCGGCAGCTTTGTGTCACCTAAATGGGTGCCACAAATGGCCGATTCTGCCGATGTGCTCAAGCAAATACAGCGTCAAAGCGGCGTGGTGTATAGCGCGCTCACACCCAACGTCAAAGGCTTTGAACTGGCACTGGATGCAAAAGTGAGTGAGGTGGCAATATTTGGCGCCGCCTCACAAAGCTTTAGTCAGCGCAATATCAACTGCTCGATAGAAGAGTCGATTGAACGCTTTATCCCTTTGATGGAATTAGCAAAAAAACACAATATTCCGGTGCGCGGTTATGTGTCTTGCGTGCTCGGCTGCCCCTACGAAGGTGAGATAGCGGTCAGTGAAGTGGCCCGTGTGTCTGAAATCCTTTACAAAATGGGCTGCTACGAAATATCGCTCGGCGACACTATCGGTGTAGGCACACCGCAAAAAGCCCGTAGAATGCTGCAAACAGTGGCTGAGCGCGTCCCAGTCGAAAAACTGGCGCTACACTTTCACGACACCTATGGCCAAGCATTAGCCAACATTTTGGCCTGTTTAGACTTAGGTGTGCGGGTGTTTGACTCCTCGGTTGCGGGTCTTGGTGGTTGCCCCTATGCCAAAGGCGCATCGGGCAATCTTGCCACCGAAGACTTAGTGTATATGCTGCACGGCATGGGATTCGAAACGGGTATCGATTTACAAAAACTCGCGTTAGCAGGGCAAGCCATCAGCACACAGCTGAATCGCAACAACGGTTCGAAAGTGGCCACAGCCCTGTTAGCAAAATAGAACAAAAACCATTAACGACACCAACAACCGTTATTAAAAACGCGCGTTATTTCCCGCGCGTTTTCTAAAGCATAAAAGGACATCACAATGGCAGGACTCAATAAAGTCGTCAGCAGCTATGAAGAAGCGTTAGCAGGCTTATCAAACGACATGACCATTATGGTCGGCGGCTTTGGCCTATGCGGCATTCCAGAAGGCTTAATCAATCAAATGGTTAAGATGGGCGTTAACGGCTTAACGGCGATATCAAACAACGCTGGCGTTGACGATTTCGGCCTTGGCTTACTGTTAAAACATCGCCAAATCGCCACTATGATCGCTTCTTACGTGGGTGAAAATGCCACCTTTGAACAGCAAATGCTCTCTGGCGAACTGAACGTGATTTTAACGCCCCAAGGCACG
The DNA here is from genome assembly GCF_025653725.1 of Shewanella sp. SM74. Lineage (NCBI taxonomy): Bacteria > Pseudomonadati > Pseudomonadota > Gammaproteobacteria > Alteromonadales > Shewanellaceae > Shewanella > Shewanella sp. SM74. Next base: position 11,495 of record NZ_JAKKRZ010000003.1, read on the forward strand.
CTGGCGGAAAAAATCCGCGCAGGTGGCGCAGGTATTCCGGCATTTTTCACCGCTACAGGCTACGGCACGCCAGTCGCTGATGGTAAAGAAACCCGCGAAATCAAAGGTCGCCATTACGTGTTAGAAGAGTCGCTGACCGCAGATTTTGCCTTAGTGCGTGCATGGAAAGCCGATACCATGGGTAATTTGGTATTCCGTAAAACCGCCGCCAACTTTAACCCTATGATGGCGACCGCGGGCAAAATCACTGTGGTTGAAGCCGAGTTTATTGTTGAGCCGGGCGAGCTAGACCCAGATCATATCCACACGCCGGGCATCTATGTTGACCGCGTTATTCAAGGCAAGTTCGAGAAACGTATCGAGCAGCGCACGGTAAAAGCCGCGAAATAAAAGACGCAGGCAAAAACCTTGAAACACAGTTAACGCAATTGGCACTTAGCTCCCTAAAGTAAAAACTAAGGGTAAAACCTAAGAGTAAAGGCCAAAGCGTCAAAGCCAAATAGAAAGGATAGATATCATGGCATTATCAAGAGAACAACTGGCTCAGCGCGTCGCCAAAGAATTAAAAGATGGCTACTACGTTAACCTCGGCATTGGCATTCCAACACTGGTGGCCAACTACATTCCCGAAGGCATGGAAGTCATGTTGCAATCGGAAAATGGTCTACTCGGCATGGGCGAATTCCCCACCGAAGACACCATAGATCCGGATTTAATCAATGCGGGCAAACAAACCGTTACCGCAGTGAAAGGCGCCTCGTTTTTCTCATCGGCGGAAAGCTTTGCCATGATCCGTGGCGGCCATGTGGACTTAACCGTGCTCGGCGCCTTTGAAGTCGATGTGAACGGCTCTATCGCCTCATGGATGATCCCCGGCAAACTCATCAAAGGCATGGGCGGCGCGATGGATTTAGTCGCGGGCGCCGAAAACATTATAGTGACTATGATGCACGCCGATAAATACGGCAATTCTAAACTGCTACCCGTGTGCGAATTGCCGCTAACAGGTTACGGCTGCATTAAACGTGTCGTCACAGATTTAGCCTTTATCGAAATCAAAGATGGCGCATTCCATTTACTCGAGCGCGCACCAGGCGTGAGCGTCGAAGAAATCGTCAGCAAAACTGCTGGCAAGTTAATCGTGCCAGAGCATGTACCAGAAATGGTGTTTTAAGCGTTCTCTAAAATGCGCAAGTAACGTATAGCGGCTAAGGTTGAAACTCAAGTTAGTTTGAAGCTTTAACCTAAAGAATTTTGAGCGTTAACCGACGTTTTACGATACCAACAAGGCCCAAAAGATGATTCTGGGCTTTTTGTTGATTTTGGGCATCTTATTGCTTTTGTCATCCCCGCGAAGGCGGGGAACCATAAGTAAATTCACCGCCAGATTGTCCACTACAAACCGTGTTTTCGGTGAACAAGCCTGCTCTACTGAGTGTTTTGCACTATGTACTTTTTGAATGCTGATCGCCATAAACAGCCCTTCTGCTCTGGCGACTCGCCGTAAACCCATCCTTGGGGGCTCAACGAAAAAGTCCCTTTTCCCGATGGTCGCCAACGCAAGAGTGCGGTTTACTCCCCATCCCAGCATATTCAATAATGAACAATGTCGCGCATTAAACTGATAACACCATATGTTAGCAAGGTTCTTTGCTGGCGAATGTGTGTTCACCATCGCTACAACGGAGTCGCTTAATGCTTGCTTCAAAAATGCTACAGATAGTCATATTTAGCGCCGTTGCGGTAAACTTGCCGCAGCCTAAATAATAAGGATGCTCAAGATGTTAGCCAAATTTCTCAATAAGCGCAGTCGCAGTCGTAAACATATGCGCGATTATGCCAAAAACGTCTTTGAATATGACCAGTATTTACTACCTCTTTATATTGACAGCGGGGTAACAGAAGGTTTTGAGAGAATTAAGCCATACCGCGAGTTTGATGAGGACTTTCGCCAGTGGGAGTTGTTTGGTGCCGAATTCGGCGTGCCCGAATGTTATTTGGCCGATGTGGCGCAACTTGCGTATATAGAATCTGGCAGGCTTGAGGCGGCGCCGCTGATGCGCTCGCTCGCTTACGGTTATTTTGCAACCGCCATTGATTACTATAAATATTGCTCGTCGATAGAAAAAACTGGCGGGATAGCAAACGCTATGTGGTCTACAATCAGCGTGTTTCGGCTTGTGCTGATGCTGTTAGCTGGGCTTAAACGCGAGGCGGACGAGCTGTACCACGCTGATGCAACCGCGCGGCGTTCGGGCTGGATTGTTCGCTCCCATGGCTTTATTGGCGATTTTTTGGTGCTGCTGTATGGCCGTTATCTGGGGCATATCGAGCCGCCTTTTACCACTGAAGTGCAAGTGACACTGCGAAAAACGGCTCCTTTCCCCTATGCGCCATTTTTAGATAACTGGGACACACTGGATATCGAATTCATCAGCACTATGCTGCAAACCCTGTGTGATCATCAGGTAGAACAAGCAGTTATTGGGGATAAAAAGTGTTTTTTTGAGTTCCACAATGGACATCTATCATACATACCGTTGACGGCGTTAATGCTGCTAAAGCTTCGTGACCTCAGGGGCTTGCCTAATCCGCAGTTCAGTCATCCGGCCTTTGGCGATATCACAGCTTTGTTTGAACAAGTCTGCACAGCGTTTAGCGACTATGTCGCAGCAGAGAAGATCCTGCGGATTGAAGATGCAGCCGATGAAGTGTTAACCAACACATTAACCAGAATGCAAAGCCAAGATTTTGATGCCCATGCTATTTTCGCCAAGCGACTGCCATCGTTTAGTGCTGGTTAATATTTTGATTAACCAAATTTTCATAAAAAATGGATAACCAATAAAATCATGATTCTATTCATATTGAGGACCCAAGGCTTAAGGTTGAGCATATTCAAGCCTTAAGTCATCCACAATACAAGCCAGAGGAAAGCTTATGTACCAGATTGCGATTGTGATATTTGATGAATTTACCGATATCGATTTCTTCTTAATGCGCGATATTCTCGGCCGTACAAAAACCGATTGGACAGTAAAAGTACTCGGGACCAAACCTAGCCACAGATCGAGTTTAGGGATGACGGTTGCAACCGATGGTCATGTGGCCGAAGTCGCTGATGCCGACGTGGTATTATTCAGCAGTGGTTACAAAGGCGTACCTGCGGCACTTGCTGATACTGAGTTTATGTCCGCCCTTAAATTAGATCCCACACGACAATTGCTTGGCAGTATCTGCGCTGGGTCATTCTTCTTTGCCAAATTAGGGCTACTCGACAATCTTTCAGCAACGACTCACCCCGATGCAAAACCTGCCCTAGTTGCCATGGGCGTCGATGTAGAAGACTGCGCCCTCGTGATTAATGGCAATATTGCCACTGCGGGTGGCTGCTTGTCCTCACTCTATTTAACCGGCTGGGTTGCGGAGCGCTTATTCGACAGTGCGAAACGCCGCGAAATTCACAGGCAGCTTATTCCAGCGGGGCAAACAGATATTTTTGAAGCATTAATCCAATCCTCCATCTCCGCGGCCATTCGTTAAAAGTGATGTAGATACTCTCGATGAATGAAAAGGATCCCATGATAAAACTTAAAAATCTTCTCGAGGCTATAAAAGCCGAGCATCAAATAACCACCCAGAATGAGCTTGTGGCTTTGCTATCGCAAAATGAATTACTCATTCAGCAAATCCAAGCTGCTGATGCGCAGCATTGGGTCAATTTTGCTAAGAATACCTTCGATGGTTGGTATTGCATTCGAACACCTATGCTCGGTACCTTTCATGTTTATTACCAAGAACGTGGACAAAACTGCTGGGGAGAAGATGTTTTTACCGAGCAAAGTGCAGCCATAGCTGCGGTTATTTTTATGTCAGGCATTTGGGATCAAGTCCCCTAGCACTAAGCAAGTAAAAGCCTGCTCACTCATCCGATATCTTCACCTTCACGAATGGCGATATGTAACGAATCATTACGCGACTTTCAATATCGAAATCATCCTGTTAGGGTGAGTGCTTAGATTGACTCATAATAACAGACACATTTTTAGCGCTCTGTTTAACTCTCTCATTGTCCAAAGGAGCGGTATCTATGGACTGGCTTATTATTGCACTCGCGGGCTTTTTAGGCGGCATGCTCAATGCAGTTGCCGGTGGAGGCAGTTTTATTACCCTATTAGCGTTAGTGTTTGTCGGGGTTCCACCGATTGCGGCGAATGCCACGGGGACAGCCGCGCTGCTGCCTGGTTATATCGCCAGCGCATGGCGTTTTAGAAAGGATATCGAATATCCGGCGAGTCTTAGCCTTAAGAATCTGATCTTAATTGCTTTAATTGGCGGCAGTATTGGCGCGGGTATTTTGCTGACCACCAGCGAGCAAGTCTTCGCAAAGCTGATCCCTTGGCTGATTCTACTGGCCACCGCGGCCTTTATTGTTGGCCCTTGGTTGCTCAAACGAAGAATCGCAGAGCAAGGCGAAAACACCTCTACGCCAATGTTAAGTCCGATAACGGCACTGATAATGCTGTCGGCTGTGTGTATCTATGGCGGTTATTTTAATGGTGGCTTAGGCATCATACTACTCGCAAGTTTTGGCCTGATGGGGCAAACCAATCTACATGGGATGAACGGACTTAAAAATCTGATTTCAGCCCTGCTCACCGCCATTGCCGTTGTGGTTTATGCCGCGGGCAATGTTATCGATGGGCAATATCTGTTGCTGCTTGCCGTTATGGCGATTGTCGGTGGTTATGTGGGGGCGGCGCTGGCCTACCGTATTTCACAGCCCTTGCTACGCGGCTTTATTGTGATCGTCGGTTTAGCGATGGCTTTAGGCTTTTTCATGCGCTAGTTTTTCATGCGTTAGTTTTCATACGTTAGGCTTTTGATTTGTGAAGCTTAAACTCATAAAAGCTGGACAGGCGAGTTTTCGATACAAGGTCTCACCGATAAATTGCCCTTATGTGACTGACTTGTTACTCTGATCCATCCTATAGGAGAACACTGTGATTAAGGATAGCGATGAAACTGATGACCTTGAAGCTGAGGACCTTAAGACTGAGTAAATTAATGCCAAAGACCTTGAAGCTAAGCACCTTAAATCTTGCCCTGTGTCTTATTGCATGCTCACCGGCTATTTACACCGAAACCGCTAGCGCAGCGACCATTAGCGTCAAAACGGAAACGGGTAATATTCAGGTAAAAACCATAGCCCAAGGGTTAGAGAATGTCTGGGGTATGGCATTCTTACCCGACGGCAGTATGCTCGTGACTGAACGCGCCGGCAGAATGCGCATTGTCAGCACCGCAGGCAAAGTGGGTGAACCCTTAACGGGTTTACCGCCTATGTATGCCAAAGGTCAAGGTGGTTTACTTGATGTAGTGCTTGCGCCCGATTTTGCAAGCAGCAAAAAAATCTATTTCAGTTATTCAGAACCCGCTGAAGGTGATACGCTCAATAGCACAGCGGTCAGTTTTGCCACGCTCAATGGTAACAAGCTTGAAAATCTCACCCGCGTTTTTAGTCAACAACCTAAAGTCAACAGCGGCCACCATTTTGGATCTCGTTTAGTGTGGGCGCCTGATGGCACACTGTTTATCACACTCGGTGATCGCTATAGCGAAAAAGATAGCGCACAAACATTAGACAATCATTTAGGCAAAGTGGTGCGTATTCATGCCGATGGCTCAGTGCCTAAGGATAACCCCTTCGCCAATACGGTTGGCGCCTTACCCGAGATCTGGTCTATCGGTCATCGCAATATGCAAGGCGCGGCCATTAATCCCACCAGCAAAGTATTGTGGACGGGCGAGCATGGCCCCCAGGGCGGCGATGAACTCAATATCGACCAAGCGGCTAAAAACTATGGCTGGCCAGTGATTACCTATGGTGAGAATTATGGCGGCGGCAACATCGGCGAAGGTACCCATAAAACGGGAATGGAGCAACCCGTCTACAAATGGGTTCCGTCGATTGCCACGGCGGGCTTTATGTTTTACACAGGTGATAAATTTCCACAGTGGCAAAATAATCTGTTACTCGCCAGCCTAAAGGAAAAAACACTGGTGCGTTTAGTGCTTGATGGCGACAAGATAATTAAAGAAGAACGGCTGCTGAAAACTGAATTAGGGCAAAGATTACGCTCAGTCGTGCAAGGGCCAGATGGACTGATTTATCTCGTAACCGATGAAGCTAAATCAAAAATTTACCAGTTATCGCCGCAGTAATCTTAATCGCTGCACTTTTATCACAGTGCTTTAACTAACCCATGTTAACCACAGCAATAAACTCAATCGATAGAGAATGTAAGCCTTAAAACGACAAAGAGTGTTCATCTGGAACACTCTTTGTCGTTGGCGTGGCACTTATTAATTCATGCCTTTATTCGTTCACCACACACATGCCCTGCTCGGTTTGTACATAGGGAGCTAAAATAGGCATCATGCCCTTCATCACCTGCAATGGCAGCGCCGAAGTAAAACTAAAATCATCAGATTTACTGCCGGGCACGAAGGCGGTCAAAGTACCGAAGTATTTGTCACCTAGATAAAACACGAAGGTCGCAGTGCGGTTCATCGCCGTAGTCGCCACTTTTTTACCTTGCTGCATCTGAGTCACAATACGGTTATCACCGGTGCCGGTTTTCCCGCCTATGGCTAACATGCCACCTTTTTCATCGGTAAAAATGCCCTTTAAACGACGTGCGGTGCCGTTTTGCACTACGTTCGCCAGCGCTGCTTTTAAGGCTTGTGCTACTTCATGGCGCATTACCCGCTCACCTTGGGTGTTCTGATTCTGCAATCTCACTTCATAGGGCGTATCTGCGGCGAAATGCAGCTGATTGATACGCACTGTGGGCAAACGATAGCCGTCGTTTTGAATAATGCCCATCAGCTCGGCTAAGGCTGCGGGTCGGTCACCCGAGCTACCCAGTGCTGAGCCTAAGGATGGCACCATAGAATCAAAGGGATAACCTAAACGCGCCCAACGTTGATGTATGTCAAGGAAGGCTTCAACTTCAAGCATCACTTGCACTCGTACGTCACGGGCGTTTTTATGCCGCGTCCTAAACAACCAACGGTAAACCTCTTGACGTTGTGCTTCACTCGCCTGCTTAACATCGTTCAAGTTGGCATCAGGATTATGATTAAGGTAATCCAGCACCCACAATTCCAAGGGATGCACCCGTGCGATATAGCCTTGATCTGGCAAATTATATTTATCCGGACCGTACTTGTTATATAAGCTCTTAATACGACCATCGGTATAGCTTACCTGTGGCAGTCTTTGCTTCAAGAAAGCCTTAAATGCCGCCATAGGTTCATCGGGCAGTAAATAGCGATACGCCGCCGTCAACTGCTGCTCCGACTGGGACAAACCGTCAAAAAACATGTCGAAACGCTCATTCGCAGCCACTTTTTTGTACTTGCGATAAAACTTAGTAACGAAGGTATTACCTTCTCTATCAGCAAATACCCGCAGATATTCGTCACGGCGCGGATCTTTATCATTACGCAGCAACTGGGCCATATTGCCCTCGTTTTGCATACTACTGCTGTAATTCACGATATCGCGCATGAGACGCACAAACGGCAAGTTAACCGAATCCTGCAGGGCTTGGTAAAGTGTTGGCGTTTTTAAATCTTCTGTTTTTTTAAAGTTATTAAACACATGCAACCCACCACCGGTAAAAAATTGTTCACTGGTTGAGGCCGAATATTCTCGCTGTAACGCCGCATCTAACATGCGGTCTAAACGTCTGTCGGGATTCAAAATCAAGTAATCAATCGCCCAACGGGTTAAATGATCCCTAGGTTCGATAATGATGGATTCCAATTCAATCCCATGTTTCTTGGAATACTTGTCGTGGATCTCGGCAATGATTTCTAAGTAGGTCGCCATCACCCGCAATTTAGCGGTTGAGCCCAATTCCAACTTGCTGCCCTCGTTAATATCAAAAGGCTGATCAGTACTATCCGTCTGCACTCTAACTCGGTTGGCGGTATCAGTGCGCTCATAAAGCGTAAAGCTATACAGCACGTTTTGCAGTTGGCTTGGGTCGAGTAACCGTTCGCCAAGCAGACCCACTTGCTCCGCGGTAGGCACTTGCGCCAGACTGCGTAAGTAGTGACTGACTTTCTGCTGTAAGTCACTGTGTAAGCTACTATTGACCGTCAAATCAAGCCTGTCTAAATCATACAGCCCCACATTTAACATGCCAGCGGTGCGAATGCGAACTGTGTTCACGCCCTTATCTGCGCCAGATTGGGTATTACGCTGCGGCTTGGCGACCTTAAACTGCAATTTCTGCGCGAGTGCAGCATCACGTAGACCACGATCAATCAAATAATACTGGCCGAGTAAACGGATATGGCTATCGACTAAGTTTTCAAGATCTTCATGACCTTGTAATAGATAGTAGGACGGACGACGTTGGGCGATCATCAAGGCAACCACTTGTCGGAATACTTGTCCGCGCTTGGTGGCATTACCTTTGATCTGCGGCGATGCTAACAGCTTGTTTGCAGTATCGAAATCGGTACCAAACCACGCCCACAGTCCATCACCAATACCATGAACTTCACCATGATTTGGCGCCGAAGATAATGGCACGGTATTCAGATAATCTTGAACGATGCGCTTACGAGCAGGTTCAGTGTTTTCACCTTGTTGGTACACGCGCACACTGGCCGAGCCAATTTGCAGTAACTTATCTTTAATACTCAAGGTTAAACCTTGGGAAGAATGGCGGAATTTCTCAATCTGAGTCGCGAGTGTACTGCCACCCGCGGTAGAGACATTCATACCAACCATTTCAGCAATTTGGCTCATGCCTGCCACCACAAAACGTGGCCAGTCGATCACCGGATTGAGTTTCTCTTCCGTCGTCCATAACTCGCGGTTTTCAATAAACAGTAAAGTATTAACGATTTCATTGGGGATCTTATCGTCGTCCTGATAAACCCGTTTAGGATAGGCAAATTCGTATAAATCAGTATTGCGGCAATCGAGCAGCGTCAACCCAGATTGAGCCTTTTCATGGTAAGGCGGAAAAAATCCAAGTTGAGCGTATTCCTGCAACGCTGGCGAAAACGCCACTTGTTGCGTTACCTGAAAATTCCGTTGCAATAACCTATCAATATACTGAGGTAACTTACTGTAGCCATGGCGCTCATCAAAAGGACCATAACTAGGATAAATAACCGCTTGGCTCGGTGAGCTTTCTAATTCATAGGTGAGCGTCTTAGCATATTGATTGATGAATTTTGCTTGGTAAAACGAAGTTTTAACCTCAAGTCCAATCAGCAATGCAGCGCAGCAAATCAGAATAAAAAATAAGAACCAGACCCTGCCCTTTGATCTGGCTTTACGCGGCGGCTTAACCTTAGCTTTAGGCTCAGGTTGTGGTGGACGAGGACGATAATTTTCGAACTTCATCTCTGATGTGGAATTAGGCAAAACAGCTCCAAAAAAACACTAAAATATTCATCTTTCATGCAACTCAGCAAATCCGTTGCCACTCAGTAAAGCAAGATATCAAACTCATCTAGCCATTATCCGGCTCTATTAATTAGTCTTAGTACCCATTATGTTCCACACTTTATCAAACCTAACTTCACTGTAAAGAAGGGTGCCTGTGACCCACAACCGCCACTAATCAATACTTATGTTAAGCTGATAGTACATTTTGCCAAATATTAATTTGTTGATATCAAGGTATTTTCAGCGATTAAGGCAACAGACAGTATGACTTAAAAACAAAACGAGCTAATTTAAGTCGCATAAAAAGAATGAGTCGCTCAATAATCACACGTGATTAACGAAGCCTCATCCCACATATTCATGCGCATCCCAGATAAATTCACGAAAATGCTTGCGACAGACAGACTCGTAACTTTCATTACCGCCAATCGCCACTTGCTCACCCTCGCGCATCACCTTGCCTTCACCATCAAGACGCACCACCATGTTAGCCTTACGGCCACAATGACAAATAGTCTTCAACTCAACTAATTTATCGGCCCAAGCTAATAAATAATGACTGCCGCTAAAAAGTTCGCCTTGAAAGTCCGTTCTTAGGCCATAGCAGAGTACAGGAATATCAATATTATCGACCACATGCGTCAGTTGCTTAACCTGTTCTTTACTCAAAAACTGACACTCATCCACCAGCACACAACTTAATGGCGTAGCTTGATGCACATCGCTAATCATTTGAGTTAAATCATCTTGGCTACTAAATACCTGTGCTTCGGTTTCAATGCCAATACGCGAGGCCACTTTACCTTTGCCATACCTGTCATCTATGGAGGCTGTCATGACCAAAGTATTCATACCGCGTTCACGGTAGTTATAGGATGACTGTAATAGGGAAGTGGATTTACCCGCGTTCATTGCCGAATAATAAAAATACAATTGAGCCAAGACTTATACCCTTTAAAAACGTTAGCGCTTACGCGTCTGCTACCAGAGCCAAATTGAGCGCTAGTCTAACATTGCGCTTCACATCAGAACACTAGCAGCCGCTAAGCTTTTATCATGAAATTCTGCAATGACACCAACTTATCAATCATTTTAATCCCCAATCGCCTCCTGAAATATTTCGAGTCCACTTCATTTAATACTCTTCCCTGCAAAAAACATAAAAAACGCCCCAATGCCGTTCAATTGTTAATGAAAGCTTAACTGAAACTTAAATGTTGTTTCATAAGGAAAAATTAGTAAAAGTTAAATTTAAAAAGTGCGATCTACCTCCAAAGTAATAGGTATAAATGGGCTTGCGCTCAAAAAATAAACATAGCGTTAACAGTAATATTTCATTCGAGACAAAACGTGCTCAATTAAAAAAAGAAAAGTATTCGATAGCTTGCAAATTGAGACCAACGGTCAAAGCACTAATCTACCCTGCAAACTTTAGTGCTCCACTCCGTCCTTTATTCGCATATTGGATCAAATGGAGATTATGATGAGAATTTTCACCTCTAGAAAACTGGCATATTTAGTTGCCTTAGCACTAACTGGCGCCCTTGTTGGCTGCGGCGATGATGGTAAAGATGGTGTAGATGGAGCACCAGGAACGCCCGGTATCCCTGGAACACCTGGTGAACCTGGAACACCCGGTGAGCCTGGAACACCGCCCCCTGTCACCAGTTCTACTATGACTAACGTCAAAGTGATCAACTATAGCTTTGGCGAAGGCAGTATCACTTACGAATTTGAAATTACAGATGAAAACAATAACCTAATCAACGGACTGTTAAATGCTCAAGCCAAAGTGGCGGCACTAACAGATAAAGGCTTCATCACTAACCGCACCGAAGCTGATAAAAATGGTGTTGCAGATAACGTCCATATTGGCGGTGAAGCAACTCAAGCAACCGTCGGCGCTGAATTGACCGCTTTAGCTGATGGTCATTACCAATTTAAAGTACCAATGAAAGGGGTTAATCCAAGCACTGAAGGTATTGTTTGGTTACGTGTCGGTGGTAATAATGGTATTGCGACCTCTAAACCTCTGGTCGTTAACAAACCTGAAGGCACCCATTCAACTACAACTGATAGTTGTTACTCTTGCCATATCGACTATTCAACAAGCCCTCGTCGTCATGCAAGCTATGTCGCTACCGGCATGGACAGCGAAGTCACCTTCGTGGAAGGCTGTTTAGTGTGTCACGGCTCAGTTAGCCGCGCAGTTGTCAATGCTGAAGGTTTCTCTACGGGTGGCTATGCGACAAACACCCTATCTAAAATTGGTCATATCAATCACCAAGATTTTACTAAAGACTTTTCAGTACAAAACTGTACATCTTGTCACGTTGAAGCACCTAAAAACATCAACGTAGCTGGACCCGGTTGTATTGATTGCCATGACAGTGGTGGCGTACCTGGGGCTATTATCCCAAGTAATGGTGCGGATCTGCGCATTATGCACGAAAGCAAAGCGGGTATAACCGAACGCCAAGCGATTCGCGCTAAGTATAAATTGAGTCTATCAACACCTGTTAAAGTAGATGATATTTCTACCAAGACAGACCACTATGCGCCAACAGGTGCTGCGGCTGCAGTAACCGCCCCAGGCTGGTGTACAACGCTGACAGTGAAAGACACCGATGGTAACGTCTTTAGCATTAAAGACAACTTTAACTATTCTAGCCCGCTAGTATATGACGCTAAGAAACCCGTAGTTTATGCGGGCGCTTATTTACATTCCTATGAAAATGGCAGCTTAGTGGGTCGCCCAGGTAACCGTACTAACTACTACTATGGTTACAACACTGACGGCACTAAAAATATCTGTCATTTACTGACGGATATCAGCGCAGTGAATGCTAACTATGTTTATTCTGCCCGCGTGACATTCAGTACCGCTGGTTGGATGGAATATGATGGTAAGCAACGCTACCAAAGTAATGGCAGCCTAAGAACGACAGGTTATGATGGTTCTATGGGCATATCCTTTACGGCTTACTCAGATGTCGTTAACCCTGTCACCACTCAAAAGGTCTCTGGCTTCGAACGTCGTGAGATTGCGAGTACTAACAGCTGTACTACTTGTCACAACGATGCCACTGCGTTCCACAAAAATGGTGCCTTCGATGAAGGTGGTAAAGCTTGTATCGCCTGCCATGACAACGGCATGGAACGTACTTCAGCAGCCTTAGGCGCAGGTTTTGGTCCTATGGTGCACAGCTGGCACTGGGGTAATGGCGCTAAAGTCGGTGAAGTTAAAGCTGATGGAACTCAAGCGCAAACCGCTAACGGTGCAGGCGCGATTGAAGCCTCTACTAGCTGCGTTGCCTGTCATGAAAAAGCGATTGATTTAAGCAAAGTGCCAAATCAATACATCGCTGAGCCAGGTAGCAAAATGACAAGCCCAGTCACCGCTAACTGTTATGCCTGCCACACTAGCGATTCAGCTAAGGCGCATATGGCAAGCAACGGTGGTGAAATCAGCATACCAAAGGTTGCTGACTGGTTTAAACAACCGACCTCTGAATCCTGTGCAGTATGTCATGACACAGGTAGAAGTTCTGGTATTGATAAATACCACAAGTTTACTCGCTAATTAATCATCTCATCATCGCGTGATTAAGAAGTAAGTAAAAAGCGGTACCTATTTTCCCTGCAAGGAAATAGCCAAAGGAGTCTCGCTAATGCGAGGCTCCTTTTTTACTTAGACATTCCCGATAACAAGCCATTTTCAGTCCTATTTAAGTTACTAACGTTACAGTCCTAAAAAAACAACAATTCAAAGGAAGTCACTCAATTATGCGTAAAAGTTTTATTGCCATCGCCATCGGCGCCACTCTCACCGCCGGATTCATGGCAGGTTGCAGCAGCACAGAAACTAAAGCACCTAACGTTATCTCGGTACCAACCCAAAACCCGCTGTTCCAAGCCAGTAACCTGCAATATCAAGCACCCGATTTTAGCCTCATAAAGAATGAGCACTTCTCGCCAGCCTTAGAGCAAGGCATGGCAGAGCAGTATCAAGAAATTCTCGCAATAGCCAATAATCCGGCAGCAGCAACCTTCGATAATACGATTGTGGCTATGGAGAAAAGCGGCGCCCTACTCAACCGTGCATCAAGCGTGTTTTATAATTTAGCAGGGTCAAACAGCAATCCAGAACTGCGTAAAATCCAAGGGGAAATGGCGCCAAAAATGGCGGCCCACTCAGATAATATCAACTTAAACCCAGCGCTATTTGCCCGTATCGAAGCCATCTATAACGACCGCACTAACTTAGGGTTAACCCCAGAAGCCGTGCGTTTGGTTGAGGTATATCACCAACGCTTTATCATGGCTGGCGCTAAACTTACCGATGAACAAAAAGTTAAAATCCGCGCGTTAAATGAAGAACAATCAACACTAACGAATGAGTTCTCTCAGCGTTTATTACGCTTAACCAAAGAAATCGCCGTTGTGGTGGATTCAAAAAATGAACTTGCTGGATTAACCGACGGTGAAATCACTTCAGCCGCGAACGATGCCAAGGCGGCAGGTCACGATGGCAAGTATCTGATTAACATCACCAACACCACTCGCCAACCTGTGTTGGCATCACTGGAAAACCGTGAGCTACGCCAGCGTATTTGGGAAGCCTCAGCGAACCGTGGCTTAACTGGTGAAAACGAAACTGCGTCACTCGTATCTCGTTTAGCGAAACTCAGAGCCGAGCGCGCAACACTATTAGGCTATGAAAACTGGGCAAGTTATCGATTAGCACCGCAAATGGCCAAAACACCCGAAGCGGTTTACAGCATGTTTGGCTCAATGGTGCCTGCGGTAGTTGCTAACACAGAGAAAGAAGCGGCCGACATTCAAGCCATGATCACTAAAACCGGTGGGCAATTTGAACTGGCACCGTGGGACTGGGAGTTTTACGCAGAAAAAGTCCGCCAAGAAAAATACGCTCTCGATGCCAATAGCATTCGCCCATACTTCGAATTTAACCGCGTGCTCGAAGACGGCGTATTCTACACACTCAAAGAACTCTATGGCGTCACCTTAAAACCACGCCCAGATTTACCGGTTTACCATCCCGATGTGAAAGCCTACGAAATGTTTGATGCCGATGGCTCAAGCATGGCCATTTTCTACGCCGACTATTTTGCCCGTGAAGGTAAACGTGGTGGCGCTTGGATGAGTTCGTTCGTCGGTCAATCCTTCCTCGAAGGCACTAAACCTGTGGTCGTCAACGTGATGAACATAAAGAAAGCGCCCGAAGGTCAACCCACATTCGTCAGCTATAACGAAGTCACCACTATGTTCCATGAAATGGGTCACGGCACCCACGGCATGTTCTCTAAAGTGACTTATCCAAGTCTGGCGGGCACCTCGGTTTCACGCGACTTTGTCGAATTCCCATCGACGTTTGAAGAAGATTGGGCCGCCCATCCAAAAGTGTTAGCGAACTACGCGAAACACTACGAAACGGGCAAAACCATTCCCGATGAACTGCTGCAAAAACTGCTGAAATCAGGCAGCTTCAACCAAGGCTTTGACACTCTGGAATACATGGCCGCCGCATTAGTAGACATGGAATGGCATTCATTAAGCCCAGATACGCCGTTGCAAGATGTACCAACCTTTGAATCCAATGCCTTGAAAAAGCACGGCTTAAACATTAGTGCCGTACCTCCGCGTTATAAGTCGACCTATTTTGCCCACGCCTTCCCCGGCGGTTACTCGGCAAGTTATTACGCTTATATGTGGAGTGAGATTTTAGCGGCGGATGCGTTTGCCTATGTACAAACCCAAGGCGGGCTCAATCGTGAAATCGGCATGAAGTACCGCAAAACGATTCGTGAAGTGGGTAATAGCATAGCGCCAATGGACGCCTACAAAAACTTCCGCGGACAAGAGCCAACCACAGAAGGCTTACTTAAACGCCGCGGTCTAGATCAAGCACGCTAAGCTAAGAGTCGATAGCCTTAATGCGATAGGCTAGAGATAAAGACAAACTCAGCCTTAACCAAAAAAAATCAGCCAGCATAATGCTGGCTGATTTATTTTGACTTATTTGTCGTGAACGTTTGCAGTGAAAGGTTTCAATTAACGTCTAGCTAATTGCGCCTTTAGATTTGATTTTAAGTACGATAATACTGATCACAAATGCCACACTACAAGCCACTAAACCCGCGACAACAGACTCGGTAAATCCAAGTGCCACATAACCCACTAAGCTAATAAACGCCGCAATGAGTGCATAAGGTAGCTGAGTCACCACATGGTCGATGTGGTGGCAACTGGCGCCCGTAGACGACAAGATAGTCGTGTCGGAAATTGGCGAGCAATGATCGCCAAATACAGCCCCCGCCAGCACAGAGGCAAGCATAGGCAACATCATGCCAGTGTGACTTCCCATCGCCATATCAGCAGCAATCGGCAACATGATCCCGAACGTACCCCAGCTAGTACCAGTTGAGAACGCAGTAATACCTGCTAGCACAAACATTAAGGCGGGTAAAAACGCGAACGGAATATTTCCTGTTGCTAAACTCGCCATAAACTTACCGGTTTCGAGTTGGCCAATCACACCTGCGATTGTCCAAGCAAATAACAGGATGTAAATCGCCGGCAGCATAGAGCGAGCGCCCTGCACTATACCTTTGACTATCATCAATTTCTCAACGCCTTGCACTAAATTCAATATCAGCGAGACCGCTAGACCAATTAATGCACCAAAGAAAAGTGATGAACTGACATCGGTTTTCTCAAAAGCAGAAATAATATTAAATTCAATCCCTTCCGCCGCGAGTACTTGAGCGCCACTGTTAATCATAAAATAGAGGGTTGCAAATACCAACACGGTAATCGGCAGGAACAGACCTAAAATCTTACCAGTTTCGGCTTCAGGTAAATCCGCGTTCGCCCCAGGCGGTAATCCTTTAGACTCATCGTATAAATTACCACGTTGGGCATTGAGCTCATGCTCACGCATTGGCCCAACATCTAGTCCCATAAAGACAACAAAAAGTAATAATAACAAGGAGAAGATTGCGTAAAAGTTCATCGGGATCATTTGAATAAAAATACTCAAATGACCCGTATCAGCAAAACCATGGGCAGTTAATATCCCGCCAATGAGTGCGATAATATAAGCACCCCAGCTCGAAACTGGAGAAATAACGCACACAGGCGCGGCAGTAGAATCTAATAAATAAGCTAACTTAGCGCGGGAAACATAATAACGATCGGTAACAGGTCGAGCGACCGAACCAACAACTAAACTATTGAAATAATCATCAATAAAAACTACGCAACCTAAAAACATGGTCAATAGTTTAGCGTCACGTTTATTACGTATATGTAAACGAGCCCAATCGGCAAAAGCCCGCGCGCTGCCACTTACGGTAATTAACGCTGTGATCATTCCCAATACAATTAAGAAACCGAGAATATATAAGTTCCACGAATTTAGACCTTTATCAGTCCAAAAAAGCCCTTTAACGCCATTAAATACAAACTCACCCGTTGCTAAAGGTGAAAATTGATTGAGCAATAAAGCACCAATTAAAATACCTAACCCCAAAGAAAGCAGTACACGGCGAGTCAATATCGCCAACACGATAGCCACCGCAGGCGGCAACAAGGAAAGTGCCGAATCGGCATAATTCATAACAGTCATTGATTATTATCTTCGTTAAATACGAATGGAGGGCGACTGAACTGGTGGGAAAAGGCAATAGATACCCAAGGTCACCTGTCCTATCAGTAGCGCTCCATAGTAACTATTCCCAATATCCATATCGGAAAATACTATGGCAGTGCTGCACCTATTAGGTACAACCCCAGCAGTCGATCGTGATAAATCGAACCACTTCGGCACCAAATCCTTTCGCAATCGATCAACGGAATCACCCTACTGATCACTACTAATATTTGGCGCGCCTCTACTTCTAAGAACGCCCGTACGCGGGCGTGAGGCACATAAAAACATAAGCGGCTTAGCAGATGCTACCGCAAAACCACTTAATGTGACCTAGATCACAGATTAAATCAACCGAGACTTGTAATCAGCTCAGGAACCGCCTCAAACAGATCAGCAACGAGTCCATAATCGGCAACTTGGAAAATAGGCGCTTCCGCGTCTTTGTTGATAGCAACGATAACTTTAGCGTCTTTCATGCCGGCTAAATGCTGAATCGCGCCAGAAATACCGACGGCAATATACAAGTTTGGCGCAACGATTTTACCGGTTTGACCCACTTGTAAATCGTTAGGCACAAAACCTGCGTCAACTGCAGCGCGTGATGCGCCAACGGCTGCACCGAGCTTGTCAGCAAGTTGCTCTAACATGCCGAAGTTTTCACCACTGCCCATGCCTCGGCCACCAGATACGATAATGCCAGCATTACCTAATTCTGGACGGGCTGATACCGTCAAGGATTGAGAAACAAACTGAGTTCTCGCTTCAAACACTTTATCGAGTGTCGTCACAGCCGCGCTGTTACCTTCTGGCGCAGCATCAAAGGCACTGGCGCGTACTGTCATCACTTTGATGGCATCATGGCTTTGCACTGTCGCTAAGGCGTTACCCGCATACACAGGGCGCACAAAGGTGTCAGCATTGACGACGGTAATGACTTCAGAGATTTGCGCAACATCTAATAATGCCGCCACACGCGGAAGCGTGTCCTTACCTAAGCTCGAAGCAGAAGCCAGAATGTGGCCATAGTTTGGCGCTAAGTCCACCAGCAATTTGGCAAAATTTTCCGCTAAATGCGCTTCATACACGCTGGCATCGGCAACGAGCACTTGGCTAACGCCTTGTAGCGCTTGTGCAGCTTGGACAACCGCGCCACATTCGTGACCCGCAACCAGTACATGCACTTCATCGCCAATGGCGCGAGCGGCAGTGACGATTTTTGCCGTATCAAGTTTTAGTGCGGCATTATCATGTTCAGCTAATACTAAAATGGCCATTTAGATCACCTTCGCTTCATTTTTTAACTTTTCAACTAGCTCAGCTACCGACGCTACCATTATGCCTGCTTTACGTTCTGCTGGCGGAGTGACCTTCACAACCGTTTGGTGACTCTTTAACGTCACGCCCAAATCAGCGACAGTAAAGACTTCTAATGGCTTACGCTTGGCTTTCATTATGTTAGGTAGTGAAGCGTAACGGGGTTCGTTCAAACGTAGATCAGCGGTCACGACAGCAGGTAAAGGCAGCTTGAGAGTTTGCATGCCGCCGTCAATTTCACGGGTGACTTGTAATGTATTCGCTTCTAATTTGATTTCTGAAGCAAAGGTCGCCTGTGGCATATCCATTAACGCGGCAAACATTTGGCCAGTTTGGTTATTATCACCATCGATAGATTGCTTACCAAAAATCACCAGTTCAGCTTGTTCTTTGTCTTGTACCGCTTTAAGCAATTTGGCGATAGATACTGGCACCAGTTCATCTTCAGTATCGATATGGATCGCACGGTCTGCACCTAATGCGAGCGCAGTACGTAATTGTTCTTGAACGGCTTTATTACCAATACTGACAACAACCACTTCAGTAGCGCTACCCGCTTCTTTTAAACGAACCGCTTCTTCTACTGCGATTTCACAAAAAGGGTTCAACGCCATTTTTAGGTTTGCGGTGTCAACACTTGTATTGTCAGCTTTGACCCTGACCTTCACATTGGCATCAACAACGCGCTTAACGGGCACCAATACTTTCATAGGGTTTCCTTCCTACACTTTCATGTACATGGACAAAACATTGGTTAATACCAATGCAGGATAGAGCAACTTTACGTCCTGTTAACGTTAACGTCAACCAAAGTCAAACGCCTGTTTGCATTTTTTAATCCTCAACAACGGCTACTTTTTTGAACACTTATTTGAGGAAATAAGAAAAGTTCAAAATATAAATAATATTTAATTTACTTAAAATGCATAATTTTATTTGATTCGAGCTATATTAGTTTCTATCATTTAGGTGTTGTTCACCATTATCCTGTATTAAAAATTAGAGTGGGACGAAAATAGATATGAGCGAATTTTTAGAGATATTAACTCACGGCCGTCGTTTTAAAGCAGCAGTTAAAGAACTTAGCGTTGAAGAGTTACGTGATTTAGCCGACAAATTAGATAAAATTTTAGTAGAACGCGAGTCTATGGCTGAGGAAGAAGAACAAGCCATGGCAGCTCGTAATGCTAAGATTGAAGAAATCCGTCAACAAATGGAAGCCGTTGGTTTATCCATTGATGACTTAGGTGGCGTAGCTGTTAAAGCAACCGCGAAAAAACGCGCTCCTCGTCCAGCTAAATACCAAATCGAAGTTGACGGTGAAATGGTTCAATGGACTGGCCAAGGCCGTATGCCAACCGTATTTAAGAACGAGATCAACAAAGGTCGTTCTATGGAAGATTTCTTAATCTAATCCAATTCGGTGTGGCGGTTCGAGTAACCAACACACATTTGCATAAAAGCTCGCATTCATTGCGAGCTTTTTTATATCCATTATTGGCTGCAATCTAAAACGACAAGCGTAAATCCCACGCCTCATTCCCGCTCAAATTGCGTTACAATTCAACCTTAGTATTTACATCTGCTTTCAGTTACTCTTTATTCACCCTCACTCGATTGAATAAAATAATGCAGATAAACAATAAGATAATTATAAGCTGCAGCATAATCGCTAGCTTAGTCTCACCGACCACATATGCCCAAATCAATACAGGGACAACCTCCAATAAACTCACGGCTTTTACCCATGCTGAATTAATCATTGCGCCGGGTAAGCGTTTAAGCGATGCCACTTTATTGGTTGAAAATAATCGAATTAAAGCCATTATTGAGCACGGTGACATTCCAGCTGGCGCATTTAAAATCGATTTGAATGGTTATACTATTTACCCTGGATTTATCGATCCTTTCACCGATTATGGGATTGAGTTCGAATATCCAAAACTTGGGCTCACTCGTCCTGTCTACGATATTAAACGTATAGGTGGCAATGCAGACAATGGCGCAATTCATTCTGAAAAAGAATGGTTTAATTACGTTTATCCCAATAAAGAACGCGCGAAAGAGTGGATCAATAATGGCTTTACGAGTGTGCAAAGTAGCAAACTCGACGGAATCTTCCGAGGGACGGCTGTTAGCCTGTCATTAGCAGACAAAACCACCAACGAAGTGATTTATCGTGCCCGTAGTCAACCTTTTATGGCATTTGATAAAGGCTCATCTGAACAAGATTATCCCTCATCATTAATGGGCAGTATTGCGCTTATTAGACAAACCTTTGCCGACGCCAATTGGTATAACCAAAATAAAAACAAATCTGCCAATGGCGCAATAAACAATCAAGTCGAATTTAATATCGCCTTTGAGCGCTTAGATAATTTGGCCGATAAGCAAATTATCTTTGAAACCAAAAATCTCAACGATCAATTACGTGCCGCCCATTTACTCAAAGAACATAAATTGCCAGCCAATCTACTCGGTAATGGTCAAGAATACTCACGCATCAATGAGTTAAAGGCGCTGAACTACCCGTTAATCTTACCTTTAAACTATCCACAAGCACCTGATGTCGGGACAGATGATGCCGATCGCGAAGTATCACTGGCGGATTTAAGACAGTGGGAACGTGCGCCAACCAATCCAGCAGAAGTTGCCAAAGCGGGTATTCCCTTCGCACTAACACAATTTGGTATTAAGACAGATGCCTTCTGGCCGCGACTGCGCCAAGCCATTGCCCAAGGTTTAACTGAAGAGCAAGCCTTAGCCGCACTGACCACCCAAGCCGCCGAGATGACAGGCACCGCAGATTTTACCGGCAAACTCGCACCCGGTTACATGGCAGACTTTGTTATCACTAAAGGCAATATCTTTAAAGATGGCCAGATCTACAGTGTTTGGTTGCAAGGTCAGCAGCAAAGTCTTCGCTCACTGCCCCAAGCAAGATTACTGGGGGATTACCAATTAAGCCTCAATAACCTCACACTGGATTTATCGCTGCAAGATGCGAGCAAAGGTGATAAACCCAAAATCCAAGGCAGCTTAAGCAGTGGCGAACAAAGTATCGCGCTCACCCAACTTAAGTTAGATGATGACGGTCGATTAAGCTTTACTGCCGATTTGAGCGCCGCAGGCATCAATGGCCTTAGCCGCTTTACGCTGTGGATG
This sequence comes from Shewanella sp. SM74, assembly GCF_025653725.1. NCBI lineage: Bacteria > Pseudomonadati > Pseudomonadota > Gammaproteobacteria > Alteromonadales > Shewanellaceae > Shewanella > Shewanella sp. SM74. The sequence goes on from NZ_JAKKRZ010000003.1 coordinate 33,130, forward strand.
GCCGATGACGGTATTCAAGGTCGAATAGTCGATGCTAAGAGTCGCACCACAAATGTTGCCGGTATTGCGATAGCGCAAACTGCAGCGGTTGATAATACCACTCAAGATGACCATCAAGCGCCCAAGGAGGAAGCCAACACGAGTCTAGTGAGTCACCTCACCTTCCCTAACGTCGCTTATGGACTGAGCGAAGCGCCTAAGGTTGAGAAGCTGCACATAAAAAATGCCACCCTGTGGACATCGGATAAGCAAGGCATTCTCGAACATGCAGATCTCTTGATGGCCAATGGCCGCATCGAAAAAATTGGCCAGCAACTCAGTACGCCTTCTGGCTATCAAGTCCTCGATGCAACGGGTAAACATCTTACTGCGGGCATTATTGATGAACACTCGCATATCGCCATAAATGGCGGCACCAACGAAGGCACGGATGCTGTGACCTCTGAGGTGCGGATTGGTGATGTGATTAATCCCGACGATATTTCAATCTATCGTGCCTTAGCGGGCGGTGTCACCAGCGCACAAATTCTGCACGGCAGCGCCAATCCTATTGGCGGCCAATCGCAACTGATCAAAATGAAATGGGGCGAAACGGCCGAGCAGCTTAAATTTGCTAACGCGCCCGCCAGTATCAAGTTCGCGCTTGGTGAAAACGTTAAGCAGAGCAACTGGGGAGAGAAATTTGTACAACGCTTCCCGCAAACGCGTATGGGAGTCAAAGCGTTATTTGAAGAGACCTTCGATGCCGCCATCGCCTATGAAAAGGCGTTAAAAGCCTATGATGACCTGCGCTCCAGCGATAAGAAAAAAACCGTTGCACCGCGCCCAAGTTACCGTCTGCAAGCAGTGGCCGAAGTATTAAATCAGCAGCGTGATGTGCACATTCATTCCTATGTGCAGTCAGAAATCCTGATGTTTATCCGCTTAGCCGAGGCTTATCACTTTAAAGTGCAAACCTTTACCCATGTGCTCGAAGGTTACAAAGTGGCGAGTGAACTGGCCGCCCATGGCGCTGGCGCCTCGACCTTTGCCGATTGGTGGGCCTATAAGTTTGAGGTGTACGACGCGATTCCGCAAAACGCTTGCCTGATGCAAAACAAAGGCGTGACCACCAGCATAAACTCAGACGACTATGAAATGCAGCGCAGACTCAACCAAGAAGCGGCTAAGTCTATGATGTATTGCAATATGTCGAAGGAAGATGCTTGGAACATGGTCACTATTAATCCGGCCAAGCAATTAAGAGTCGATGAATTTGTGGGTTCACTCACCCCAGGAAAAATGGCCGATATCGTGCTGTGGAACGCAGAGCCATTGTCGATTTACGCCAAAGTGACGCAGGCATGGGTTGAAGGAAAACGCTATTTTGACCGCGATCAAGACCAAGTCGCCCAGCAAGCAGTAGTCAACGAGCGCGCCGCACTTATCCAAAAAATTCTCAGCAGTGATGACCAAACTAAAGCGGGTGAAAAAGTCACGCCACTCAACGAGCCACAGTGGCACTGCGACACTCACTATCAGGCATGGGGCCACGCTCATGAGGGAGACAAATAATGCAACATTTATCTAAAACCGTTTTGTTTGTGGCGATACTGGGCGCGATTTGCACCACGCTGGCCCCAGCGATGGCCAATGATATCGTACCTACGCCTAAACAAAGCCGCAGCGTACTGATTAAAAACGCCACTGTGCACACAGTCACTCAAGGCGTGCTCAGCAACACAGACGTCTTAATTGAAAATGGCAAGATCACGGCCGTTGGACCTCAACTGACCAGCCAAATCAACAATGCAACCGCAGAAACCAGTAACACTCAAATCATCGATGCCAGCGGTAAACACTTATATCCGGGCTTAATCGCCCTAGACACCAGTTTAGGCTTAGTCGAAATTGAAATGAGCCGCCCAACGGTTGATAACGCCGAGGTAGGTTATATCAATCCGCAGATCAGCACGGCCACAGCTTACAATGCGGATTCGGAGCTCATCCCGACCATACGTTACAACGGCATTACCCACGCACAAATCGTCCCGAGCGGTGATGGGTTAGCTGGACAATCGGTACTGGTGGATCTCGATGCATGGACGATTGAAGATGCGATGACACCAAGTGCTGGACAGTTCCATGTCTATTGGCCGCAAATCAAACGCATGCCAGAAGATGAAAAAGAGAAAGCCAAGGCCATCGAGAAAAATCAGCAGGCAATCGACAAGCTCAATATCGCCTTTGAAGATGGCTATCGCTATTTCTTAAGTGATAAGGCCAACGGTAAAGACAAAAACCAGGATGAAGATCTACAGTCCGCGACCAACAACCTGCGCTGGCAGGCTATGCTGCCGCTATACCAAGGCAAAGCGACACTGTTTGCCCATGCCGACAGTGTTGGCCAAATTGAGCAAGTGATCGCCTTGACGAAAAAATACCAATTCAAACTGGTAATTGTCGGCGGATACGATGCATGGCGTTTGGACTCAAGCCTAAGGGAAGTTAAAGCTGGGGTCATTTACCCTCATACCTTGAGTCTCCCTAAACGTAAAGATGAGCCAGTCGATTTACCCTTTAAGATCCCATCTTTACTCGCCAATGCAGGTATTCCCTTCGCCCTTGGGTTCTCATCGGACTGGAATAGCCGTAACCTCCCCTACGCCGCAGGCTACAGCGCCGCCTATGGTTTAACGCCTGAACAAGCACTTAAGTCCATCACCTTAGATGCCGCAAAACTGTTAGGTGTGGAGGATTTAGGTGCGATAGCGGTGGGATACCAAGGCAGTGTCGTGCTGTCCGAAGGGGACATTCTCGACCCTATGACCAATAAAATTGAGGCTATCTGGATTGAAGGGCGGCAGATAGATCTGAATAATCGCCATCAGCAGCTTTATCAAAAGTACCTTAAGCGGTAGAATTTACTCAGATAATAATATCGCATCGGCGCAGCCTACCAAGGCTGCGCAGTTTTCTCCTCAACCTCAGGTCAAACCATGAAAATTATCCTCTCAAGTGCATTAGTGCTCCTGCTCAGTGCCTGTGCAAGCGACTACAGTTTTAACAGTAATTTGGACAGTGAGGCGATTAATGACTATTTCAAGGCATCCGATGTCGTCCTTTATGAAGGTGATACCTTGCCTAAAGGTCATTATGAGTTAAAAGGATTGGTCGAAGGTGAGTCCTGTCAGGCCGATGCTAACGGTGCGCCCGCGTCGCTTGCCGATGCCAGAACCGAAGCCCGTCGCAATGCGGCAGATAAAGGGGCTAACGGCATTATCATCAAGCAATGTGTCATATTTGAAGAAGCTGCCCAAGGTTGTATCAGCCGCGCATTATGCGTTGGTCAAGCAGTAAAAACGGCTACAACAGAGTAAGCCTCACGCATATTAAGCATACTGCTCGCGGCGTGATCCTATAGTGTTCTAAGATTGCCCCTATCAACCGCTTAATGGCTAACGCTTCATGACCAACGCTGCATTATTAGCACACAAAGATGGGCCTTAATGATTAGCTTAGAATGATGAGCTTAGGCGGTTGTTATATTTATCTTTTTAGGTAATTTTTTGCATGACATTTACCAACCAAATTATCGCAGTGGCAACATGCCGCACACCCTATAAACAAAAATTTGGCATTCCAAGACAACCCGGACTTGTTGAAGCGCGTGGTTATGTCGAGCTCGAGCCCCATGTGAATCATATCGATGCGGTGCGTGGCATAGAGCAATATTCACATCTCTGGTTACTGTTTTGCTTCCATGAGAATCTTGCCCAAGGTTGGAAAACCACAGTGCGCCCGCCGCGTTTAGGCGGCAATGAAAAACTCGGCGTGTTCGCCACTCGCTCCACTTTTCGCCCCAATGGTATAGGTCAGTCTGTAGTGAAATTGCACGGTGTAGTGCAGCGCAAGGGCAAAGTGTGCCTCGAAATTTCCGGTATGGATCTGCTCGATGGCACACCGATAATTGATATTAAGCCATACATTCCTTTCTCAGATTCGATTACCGATGCTGTGGGTGGCATTGCCCAAGACGCGCCTAAACTGATTTCAGTGGTGTATTCTGGCCATGCCAAGACACAGATTGAGCGTTACGCCCAGCAGGAAACCTACACAGATTTAGCCGTACTTATCCGCGGAGTCTTAGGGCAAGATCCGCGCCCAGCCTATAAAAAAGCCAAGGACGATCCTAAGTTATACCAAGTCGCCCTCTATGATTTAGATGTGTTTTGGCAAATGGCAGTCGATGATAATGACCAAGAATACATCTTGGTACTGGAACTCAAACCGGGGAAATGTGGCTAAATGTCTGCGCCAACGCCTGCATCAAAACCTGATTATCAAAGCCAGCATAAAAAGCGGCTCTCTTGGATGCCGTGGCTGTATTTTTCTTTAAAAGAGAAACATTTAATCTGGGCTAAACCTTGGCAAGACGATATTCAAGCAAAACTTTGTGCCCTCGAAACCATCAACATCGGCGAGCAATGCTTTATCGCCCCCGAGGCGCAGTTATTTGCCGAACCCAATCGTGATATCCGCATGGGTAATCGCTGCATGATCGCCGCCGAGTGTTTTTTGCATGGGCCTATCACGCTAGGGGACGAAGTGGCGATTAATCATGGCTGCTCCTTCGATGGCGGCAGGGTCGGGATTCAGATAGGCAATCAAACCCGCATCGCCAATAATGTCACTATTTACGCCTTCAACCATGGCATGGCGCCAGATACCCCCATATATCAACAAGCTGCCAACTCCAAAGGCATTGTTATTGGCCAAGATGTGTGGATTGGCGCTCAGGCAGGCATAGTCGATGGTGTGACCATTGGCGATCACGCTGTGGTGGGTATGGGCAGCATAGTGACGAAAGATGTACCCGACTGGGCGATAGTGGCTGGCAACCCCGCCAAAGTGATTGGTGATAGACGGGATAAGTAAGCAGTAAGGATAATCTTGATACTAGCAGTGACGAAGTCACGCTCTAACAGCACAGCGCTCTTCCTTTCGTTATCCGTTATCCGTTATCCGTTATCCGTTATCCGTTATCCGTTATCCGTTATCCGTTATCCGTTATCCGTTATCCAGCATCAAAAAATGCTATTTATCTCCCAGCTAGTTGAATTTAACCTAAATCCCTAGGTGACATCACCAAAGCAGGTGATAAAATGGCGACCATTCAACTCAAATTTGGACATCGGTAATGCGCGTCAGCAAGTACCTGCTATCAACACAAAAAGAAACTCCTGCCAACGCAGAAGTCATTAGTCATCAATTAATGTTACGTGCGGGCATGATCCGTCGTAATGCGTCGGGCCTTTACAGCTACCTCCCCACGGGCTTACGCGTATTGCGTAAAGTCGAAGCCATTGTTCGTGAAGAAATGAACAAAGCCGGTGCAATTGAAATTCTAATGCCTATGGTGCAACCGGCAGACTTGTGGGTAGAAACGGGTCGTTGGGAAAAGTTTGGTCCCGAGCTGTTACGCTTTAAAGATCGTCACAATCGCGACTTCGTACTGGGGCCAACCCATGAAGAAGTGATCACCGATCTCATTCGTAAAGAAGTCAGTTCATACAAGCAATTACCGCTGAATCTTTACCAAATTCAAACCAAATTCCGTGACGAAGTTCGTCCACGTTTTGGCATGATGCGCTCACGCGAATTCTTGATGAAAGACGCCTACTCTTTCCACCTTGACGTCGATACCATGAATGAAACCTATGAGGCTATGTACACAGCCTATAGCAACATTCTATCGCGCATGGGCTTAGCTTTCCGCCCAGTTTTAGCTGATACGGGTTCAATCGGTGGCAGCATGTCACACGAGTTCCATGTTCTAGCACAAAGCGGTGAAGATTTAATTGCTTACTCAACGGGCAGCGATTACGCGGCTAACATTGAGAAAGCCGAATCACCTATGCCAACTGAACCCCGCGGCGCAGCCACTGAAGCATTGCGTTTAGTCGATACCCCAAATGCGAAGACCATTGCGGAATTAGTTGAGCAGTTTGGTTTGGATATCACTAAAACGGTCAAAACCTTGATCGTAGTCGGTGCAACCGAAGCCGCTCCGCTAGTGGCGTTAATCGTTCGTGGCGACCATGAACTCAACGAAGTCAAAGCCGACAAGTTAGATTTAGTCGCATCACCATTGGAAATGGCGCCAGAAGCCCTAATCCGTGACGCCATTGGCGCAGGTCCTGGTTCACTTGGCCCTATCGGTCTTAAAATCCCTATCGTTATCGATCACAGCGTTAGCGTCATGAGCGATTTTGCCGCCGGTGCTAACGTTGATGACCAACACTATTTTGGTATCAACTGGGAACGCGATCTGCCGACAGCGCAAGTTGCCGACATCCGTAACGTAGTCGAAGGCGAGCCAACACCTGATGGTTCAGGCACTTATGCTATGGCACGCGGTATCGAAGTGGGCCATATTTTCCAACTGGGCACTAACTACTCTAAATCGATGAACGCGACTGTACTTGACGAAAATGGCAAGTCACAGGTGCTACTGATGGGTTGTTACGGTGTCGGCGTGAGCCGTATTGTGGCAGCAGCCATCGAACAAAACTTCGATGACCGTGGCATCATTTGGCCAGAAGCGATTGCGCCATTTAGCGTGGGTATTCTGCCAATGAACATGCACAAGTCGCACCGCGTAACCGATATCGCCGAGCAGTTATACAAAGACTTAAACGAAGCGGGTATCGAAGTGTTATTGGATGATCGTAAAGAGCGTCCAGGCGTGATGTTCGCCGATATGGAACTGATTGGTATCCCACATACAGTGGTGATTGGCGATCGCAATATTGATGCTGGCGTATTTGAATACAAAAACCGCCGCACAGGTGAAAAACAAGATATTCCATTCGATCAACTGCTCGACTTCCTGAAAAACGCAGTTAAAGGCTAAGCCTCAACGCGAAATGTAGACAAGCTGAAGATCAAAAACGAAACGCACTTGAGCCCAGCTTAAGTGCGTTTTTTATTGGACTTTTTATTGACCTTCATCGTTCACATTGGCTCGCAACATGACTTTTTATGTGTGGCTGTTTACTGCTGTATTTTGGGCACTGTATTTTTGGCAAGGTATTTTGCGCTAACAGATACTGACTCGGAGCGACGCCCATCAACTGCCTAAACATATAACCAAAGGCTGAACCCGAGGCATAACCTAAGGATAACGCTGTAGTGAGCACTGATTCACCTCGGCTGAGCATCTGAATCGCTACCTGCAATCTAAGCCTTTGCAACCATTGGCTATAACTCAGCCCAGTTTGCTGTTTAAATAATCTCGCTAACGTGCGGGCCGAGGCACCGACCTCCCGCTGCCAATCAACCAAAGTGCGCTGTTCGCTTGGATCGGCAAGCAAAGCCTCGGTAATGCGCAGTAATTTTTTATCCCTAGGATAAGGTAAATCCAAGGCGACCTTAGGGGCGAGTACCATAAAGTCACGGATCACCATCAAGAGCCGCATGACGCGATCCTTAAAATCGGGATCAATTAGCCCAGCCTCACTCTTCACTAAGGTATTAGCCTCTTGCAGTAATAACTGCAAAACTGGCTTCACACTCAAACAAGTACTGTCGGGTGGAAACCCGCCTATCCGGGTTTCATCCAAATACAGACTACTCAATTGCACCTGACCTAGCGCGATAACCTCATGATCGACAAAGGGAGGCACCCACACCGCTTGTTCAGGCGGCACAATGTAACGCCCAGCAGGCGTGATCACACTCAGCACACCTTGACTGGCATAAATGACCTGTCCCCAAGAATGACTATGGCGCTGCACATGTTCAAACGGCTTGAGTGTTCGCTTAAGCAACATGATGGAGGCACTTAGCCCTGCGGCGGCTAAACGTGAAGGCGCGACCTGCGTGTGCTGAGTAATATGCTGCTGGGATAAATGCGTGTCAGTGACTTGATTCAAGGTGTTATCGCCCAAAGTGATTTTTATATCGAAGCTTCTTTTCATATTATCGAGCCTCTTTGTTTAGAAGTACCTTTATGCAAAGAAGTGTCTTTATATCTAGACATTAAGTCAATCTATCGAGCTAAAGCCAAAGCTGCAAACGCTAACATGTCATATCAGACTGAATAAATTGGAGATGACATGAGTATCCACATGGATAAAAACCGCGTAACGCCCGTTACATTACAAAAAATGAAAGGTAAAACCCCCATAGTTGCTCTCACCGCCTATGAAAAGCCGATGGCAGAAATTATCGATCCCCATGTGGATATGATTATCGTCGGCGACTCCGTCGGCATGGTGGTTTATGGGCAAGACTCTACACTCGGGGTTACCTTAGAAATGATGATTAATCATGGTCTTGCTGTCACTCGCGGCGCAGCACATGCCTGCGTTATTATCGATATGCCCTTTGGGAGTTATCAAGTATCGCCTCAGCAAGCCTTCAGACATGCCAGCCAAGTATTAATACGCACAGGCGCGCAGGCGGTAAAACTCGAGGGTGGCGCAGAGATGCTCGACACCACTCGTTTTTTAACCCAGCGAGGGATCCCTGTGATGCCACACATAGGATTAATGCCGCAACACGTGAATCAATTGGGTGGATTTAAAACCCAAGCAAGGGATGCCGCCGCCATCGAAGCCCTCGTTAGTTTAGCGAAAGACTTTGAGCAAGCAGGCGCTTTTAGCATACTGATTGAAGGCACATCCGAGCTCGCGGCGCGCACAGTGACGGCAGGAGTCTCAATCCCAGTCATAGGCATTGGCGCCTCACCCGCCTGCGATGGTCAAGTGCTCGTGACTGAGGATATCTTAGGCTTATTTTCTGACTACACGCCTAAATTTGCTAAACGCTATATCGACTTAGGACCATTGATCACTAAGGCCTGCGCCCAATATGCCCAAGAAGTGAGGACGGGTGAGTTTCCAACATCGGAGCATTGCTTTGGCCTCAGCAAAACGACCAAGGTTACTGCGGATTAATTGTCTAAAGCGAAATGTTCCAGCAATCGAATAAACGATAAATCGAAATTTACAACTAATTGAGTCTACCGACTTGCTTTTTATAGGGGGGCGTTGCTTTAATAAAACTATTAAAACAATAAATTGAGTCTGAAGATTGCCTACATCAACTGCATTAGTCTTAGGCGGTGGCGGCGCTAGGGCGGCCTACCAAGTCGGCGTGTTAAAAGCACTGGTCCAGCTTTATCCACGCAATCATGGTATTCCCTTTAAAATTATTTGCGGAACCTCTGCGGGTGCCATCAATGGCACCGCTATCGCTACCCATGCCTCTTGCTTTCACCTTGGTGTCAGAAAACTCGAATGGGTTTGGCGTCACTTTGAAACTCGAAAAGTCTACCGAGCTTCGATCACGGGCGTTCTCAGCCATCTAACGAAAATGGCCCTCAAAGGCATGCAAGATGATAAGGTCAATACCGATGCAGGCAGTCTGCTCGATAATGATCCGCTCAGAGGCTTACTCAATGAGCTAATCGACTTTAAACGTATCGACCGTAATATCCGTAATGGCTCACTGACAGCGCTAAGTGTGGATGCCTCTTGTTATAATAACTCTCGCTCAGTGACCTTTTTCCAAGCCGCGAAAGAAATCGAAAACTGGACCCGTGCCCGTCGCAGTGGTGAACGTATCATGCTCAATACCGAGCACCTACTCGCTAGTTCTGCAATCCCTATGGTATTTCCATCCATTAAACTCAACCAAGCCTATTATGGTGATGGTTCAGTCCATCAGCTAGCACCGCTCTCAAGCCCTATTCATTTAGGCGCCGAAAAACTCTTAGTCATTAACTTAGAGAGCCCGCACAAGCACTTTCCTATGGAACTAGAATATCACCCAAAAACAGCAACCATAGCGGGTCATCTACTCGATACTATCTTTTCAGATACCTTAAACAGCGACCTTGAGAGACTTGAAAGGATCAATAACACTTTAAGCCTGATTCCTGAGTCAAGCCGTAACAAACTCGCCTTGCATCCAATTAAGGCCCTAGTCATCAAACCTAGCGAAGATCTCAGCAAAATAGCTGCCCGCTTCTATGACGACATGCCATGGGCCGTTAAAACCTTACTCGGCTTCATCGGCATAGACAGGCAGTCAGACTCAAGTATTGTGTCCTACCTACTCTTCGAAAAAACGTATACCAGCGCTTTAATCGACTTAGGCTATAAAGATGCCATGGAAAAAATCGATGAACTTAAAGCGTTTTTTGGTTTAGACAAAAATCCATCATCTTAAGGACATAACTGAAATTCCCAATAGGTATTCGGTACCTTAACATTCTAAAATCATGCTAAGTCATACTATGCGCTTCACTCTTTATTGGCGATTTAATCCCATGTGGCGATGAACGTAAGTACTGTGGCGGCGCTTTCACAGTTGCACCTAATATTGCTGCCGCATGCCAAGGCCAATGTGGGTCATAGAGCATAGTGCGAGCAAGTGCAATAGCATCAGCCTGTCCTTGTTCCAGAATCGTTTCCGCTTTATTGGCATCCGTAATTAATCCCACGGCAATCACAGGTGTGTTTACCTCAGCTTTAATGGCTTCGGCAAAAGGCACTTGAAAGTGTTCTGCAACAGGGATTTGTTGTAGCGGACTTAATCCACCGGTACTCACATGGATAAAATCACAGCCTCGGGCCTCTAATGCTTTTGCCAATACTAGGCTTTGAGCTAAATCCCAACCGCCATAGACCCAATCAGTCGCTGATATCCGCACACCGAGTGCAATCTTAGGCGATATCACTGCTTTAATTGCATCGAACACGGCCAACAATAAACTCAAACGATTTTCTAAACTGTCACCATATTGGTCAATGCGTTGATTCGATAATGGGGATAAAAATTGATGAAGTAAATAACCGTGGGCAGCATGGAGTTCAATCGCATCAAGCCCTAATCGTTCGGCACGTTGCGCCGAACTGACAAATGCCAATATAAGCTCATCAATTTCATCCAATGTCATTGCACTCGGTAATGCTGTGCCTTCGTTAAAAGCCTGCGCGGAAGGCGCTATCGTCTGCCAACCATTATGTTCATCGGGTGCAATAGTGCCGCCACCTTCCCAAGGTTTTCGAGTTGATGCTTTACGCCCCGCATGGGCGAGTTGTATCGCCATTGGCATACTTGAATACTTGCGAATAGATTTGAGGGTTTTATCTAAAGCAGCCTCCGTTTTGTCATCCCATAGGCCTAAATCTGCATAGGAAATTCGGCCATTGGGCAGAACAGCGGTAGCCTCTAAAATGAGCATTCCCGCGCCCGATAACGCCATGCTCCCTAAATGAATCGTATGCCAATCGGTTGCTTGGCCGTTTTCTGCCGAATACTGACACATTGGCGCGATGATAATGCGGTTGGCTAACTCGAGTTGACCTAAGGTTAAAGGCGAAAATAATAAACTCATTGTCATTCCTTTTAATACAAACAGTGATTGGCTTTATGAGGGTGTGCTGGCGATGCTATCTCTGGTGGATAAAATCGGTGCGGCGATTAATGGCCAATCAATGGCAAACTCGGCACAGTTCCAAGCTAAAACGCTTTCATCTTCAGGATCATAATATTGGGTACATTGATAAATAACATCTGCATAATCACTAAGAACATAAAAACCGTGCGCAAAGCCCGGTGGGATCCACATTTGCAGATGATTCTCTGCCGATAGCACTCGCCCAACCCATTTTCCATAGGTGGCCGAGTCGGCCCGTATATCGACGGCTACATCAAAGATGCTCCCAGCACAAACTCGCACCAATTTACCTTGTGGCTTACGCTGTTGAAAATGCAATCCACGTAGTACATTGTGTTGCGAACGACTCTGATTTTCCTGCACAAATACGGGAGGCTGAAGTCCTCTTGCTGTAAAACAAGCATCAAAATAAGATTGCCTGAACGTTTCCTTAAAAAAACCACGCTCATCACCGAACACTTGGGGTTCAAACACCAGCACTTCGGCTAATTCAGTTTCATTACATTTCATCAAATACCTGCTTATCGAGTAAACCGAGCAAATACTCACCATAGCCACTCTTGATTAAAGGCTGAGCCAATTGCGCTAACTGCTGCCCATTGATCCAACCGCAGCGAAATGCAATCTCTTCAGGGCAATTGATTTTTAGCCCTTGTCGTTTCTCAATGGCAGCAACAAATTGTGTCGCCTCGGCCATGGCATCAGGCGTACCAGTATCTAACCAAGCCGTCCCACGTCCTAGAATATCGACCCGTAACTCTCCCAAAGCTAAGTAACGAGTGATAACATCGACAATCTCTAACTCGCCCCTTGCCGAAGGTAAAACCGTTTTTGCAAATGTTGCAGCTCTGCCGTCAAAAAAGTACAAGCCAGGCATAGCGTAACGTGAACGAGGCTGCAGAGGTTTCTCTTCGATAGAAAGCACTTTACCTGTGTCATCGAACTCAACGACACCATAAGCGTTAGGGTTCGCCACATGGTAACCAAAAACGGTCGCCCCAGATTGGTCTTGCCAAGCATGTTGCAAATTTACCGTTAAGTGCTGACCATAGAATAGGTTATCCCCAAGAATAAGCGCACAGGCATCACCCGCTAAAAATGGCTCGGCGATAATGAGTGCTTCAGCCAACCCCTTCGGAGAGGCTTGTTCGGCATATTGCAGCTTAAGCCCCCAATGACTGCCATCACCAAGTAATGCATGGAATAGTGGTAAATCGTGGGGAGTACAAATGATCAAGATATGCCGTATATCAGCCTGCATCAGGGTGACAAGTGGATAATAAATCATTGGTTTATCATAAATGGGCAGTAATTGCTTACAGACAACCTGCGTCATAGGATAAAGACGCGAGCCAGTACCGCCCGCCAGTAAAATGCCTTTTCTCATTGAAATATTTAGGATTGATAAGCCATGTTGAAGTGCCAAGATTGTAGCATACAAAATGTCGCGAGCAGGAAGAACAGATAACAGGGCTGCTGGCTGTTAATGCAGGAAAAACAACGCAACAGAATAGTAAACCGCAAAAGCCAATACCATTTTGGCTCAGTAAGATTTCAATTCGTCTTTTACTTAATAAACATATAAGAAGACGCTAACCCATCTCAACCCTTACTACTTTCAGGGATCAGCATCTCAATACGTAACCCCTGATTAGGCGCAGAGAAGAGTGACACATTACCGTTCAGCTTTTGTGTGATCAGATTATAAATAATCGACATCCCCAAACCTGTTCCACCACTCTGCCTTGCGGTGGTGAAAAAAGGCTCGAATGCTTTGGCTTTCACTTCATCGGACATGCCTACGCCATTATCTTCATAAATCATCTTGATCTGCGAAGCCATTTTCTCAACCACTATCACAATTTGCTTATCACCGACAAAATCATCGGGAAAAGCATGGCGAAAACTGTTCGCGACTAAGTTAGTGAAAATTTGTGCGATCGCACCGGGGTAAGAATCAATAAAAATATTATCGTCAAGTTCAACTTTTAAAGTAATATTTTTCTTACGCATCAAGGGTTTTAATGAACTAAATATTTGAAAAATGTAATTCTTCAGATTAAAGCGCTCGCGTTCCAGTATCGATTGGTCTGCAGCAGTACGCTTGAAGTTATGCACCAGTTCTGCAGCACGGGAAAGATTACGCTCAATTAAGCATAAACCATCCTGCATTGTATTGATAAAGCTGACAAATTTATCCTCATCGAGCTCGTTTTTCTCAAAGAGTCCTTTCAATAGGGATAACTCATCCAAACAATGGGTCACGGATGTGACAGCTATGCCAAGGGGGGTGTTCACTTCATGGGCAACACCAGCAACTAAGCTGCCTAAGGCCGCCATTTTTTCATTTTCAATTAAGTGCTTTTGGGTTGATTTTAAAGTCGATAATGCCGTTTCAAGCTCTGCGGTGCGCAGCTCAACTTGATGCTCAAGATCGGTATTAATGAGCTTGAGCTGTTGTTGATATTCAATGATCTCTTTAGCACTCATGGCTCGACCAAAAAGGTCGGCGAGTGCCGAGGCAAAGGCCTTCTCATCCCGAGTCCATTCCCTCGCCTCGCCCTGATGTTCAGAACAAATAATCCCCACCATTTTGCCGTGGTGACGAATAGGACTATCCAACAAAGAGCTGATCTGATTCGGTTTCAGATAGGTTTCGACAAATTCTTTAGTGGCGGGATCCGTTTGCGCCTTATTGGCGACAATTGTGCGCTCATTGTCGAGCAGGCTAAAGTAATGGGGAAACTGCGCGCGAGTGAGCACTAACGCTTCTTGTGGCTGCTGATTGTCGAGTGAATAATAACAAGTGATGCTCTGATTATCCGGACTCAACAACCAAATGCCCGCCCGAGAGATCAGTAATCCCTTACAAATTGAGCTCACGATAAGTTGTGATGCTTGAATGAGATCACCCTCATCAATAACCTGAGACTTACTGACATCAAATAAAATTCGATCAAGCATTCGGGTCATAGCGGCTCGTCCGGAATATGAATATGTAGGGAGGCAAACACATCTAACAAATCAAGGCTGGCTTCACATAACATGGGATCAAACTGTTTACCAGATTGCGCTAAGATGTACTCGCGCACCGCCTCAACAGACCAAGCCTCTTTGTAACTTCGCTTGGAAAGCAAAGCATCAATTACATCAACAATCGCCATCAGGCGGCCTTCAATAGGAATGTCTTCCTGCGATAGCCCACGGGGATAACCTTGCCCATCCCAACGTTCATGATGAGTATAAGCAATTCTAGCGCCCATTTTGGCAATGATACGATTTGAGCCAACCAACAAGTTATAACCCTTCTCTGCGTGGGTTTGCATAATCGCCCATTCCTCGGCATCGAGTTTACCGGGCTTATGCAAAATACTCTCAGGGATACCGATTTTGCCTACATCATGAAGAGGCGCCGCATAACGAATGGTTTCGATAAAGTCTGCCTTCATACCAATGGCAATCGCGAGCATTTCTGTCATGCGCGCTACGCGGCGCACATGGGCTCCAGTCTCCTTACTGCGCTGCTCAATGGCATCTCCAATGATTAAAATTAGCTCCCTTTGTGTCTGCTGCACATTTTCGCGGCCCGACAAGTTCTCAAAGGTTAAGCTCACATTTGCCGCAAATAGCTCAAGAATGCTAACTTGAAAATCCGTTAACTTAGTGTTGTGTTGTAAATAGAGAATACTGGTGACATGACCACTAAGCTCATAAAATCCAACATAAATATTGTCACGGATCAGCGAAGTTTTTAGCGCTATCGCTTCAATAATATGTTCACGCACATCCCCTGGCAGAGTCTCAACGCTGCCACCTTCAAAGTAACTGATCATATCTCCCGTGGCAGCCAGCAAATTCATTTGAGTATCGAGGTAAAGGTCTTGATGATAACTCGTGAGATAAAGAGCCGAGCTTTCAAGATTGAGCAGCTGCAAGGTCTGTTCGAGCACTGCACTACCAAAGTTATGCAATGTATGGCTCTTAAGTACAGAGGTGGAAGCTGCAATCACTTTTTCCATCCCCTTTTGGCTTTGCTCGATAATTTTTATATCGCGATAGGAGCGCAATGAGGTGTACACACAAGACTTAAGCCGAGCCGCGGTGAGCTCTGTTTTGGCTTTATAATCGTTAATATCAAAATCCCGAATGACTTGCTCTTCAGGTGCTTGCCCCGGCTGACCCGTACGTAAAATGATGCGGGTACTGTGGTTATTTAATTCAGTGCGAATTTTTTGGACTAGCTCTAAACCTGCATGATCGGTTTCCATGACGACATCAATAAAGGCCAAGGCGATATCTGATTCAGTTTGAAATAATGTTAAACCTTCAGCAGCGCTGTAACAGGAGTAGAACTGCAAGACTCGATTATCTAAGGTCAGATTTTTTAACGCAAATCGAGTGACATCATGGATCCCAGGTTCATCATCAATAATGGCCACCTTCCAAATGCCTTGTTTAGGCTTATGGGATGTATCTTCGATAACATCAGCACTTTTCTTAAATAACGCCACAAAACCACCGTTTACGATGAATAGTTACGTTTTAGTATAGATTCAATCTTGAAAGTGACTAGTTTCAAAGGATAAATTATCATCCCGTTGATTACCGCTTAAGACTAACAACTAACATCCTGGCCACTTAAAATCCACACAAAAACAACTTAAGTTATTGTTATAAAAATAGAAATAGAAATAGCAAAAGTTAGCCTAACCTAGTCTTGGCGGGTATGATGAGTGAACTTAATGCATAATTCCCAAAATTTCTATTGGAGCTACTATGAAAAAATCACTATGTTACATCGCACTGCTGGCTTTATTCACCACGGCTTGCTCAGAAGCCCCAAAAGAAGAAACGGCAGTCAATACAGCCCAAGCTCAAACAGAAGCGGCAAAATCCGTCCCAGTAGGTGATAACAGCCAAAACTCGCTCGATTGGGCTGGTAGTTATGAAGGCGTATTGCCTTGCGCCAGTTGTGAAGGAATGCAAACCCTAATCACTTTGCAAGCTGATAATAGCTTTGTCCAAGAAACAGTTTATTTAGGTAAAGATGAAAAGATTTTAAAACTGATGGGCAAAGTGACATGGGACGAACTGGGCCAGAAAATCACCCTAGAAGATGGTACACAATATTTGGTCGGTGAGAATCAGTTGATCATGTTAGACACTGAAGGCAAACGGATCACCGGCGAACTTGCTGCAAATTATGTGTTGAAAAAGAAAGGTCTATAAAAGCAGAGCTGGCAGCTAGCACTCAGCTGCGGTATTAGATTATGGATAACGGAACGCTGCACTGACCGTAAGAGCAAAGCCTCCGTACCGTTATCCATAAGTCACACAGAAATGTTCTGCAATCGCAAAGCCATGCTTTAGAAGTTGTGAAGCTAAGAAAGGCGAATCAAACCTTCTTAACCAATAAAGAGGTGATTTTGAATAACAGCATACAACTGATCCGCTATCAAGATTGCCCATCAACGCTATGGAAAAATGGTGGTGGAAGCACAAAACAGCTACTCATTTCCCCCATCAATGCCGAATTTACTGAATTTGATTATCGGATCAGCATTGCAAGTATTAGCAGCAACGGACCTTTTTCATCATTTATTGGCATAGACAGGCAACTGGTCATTCTGAAAGGTGATGGTGTTGAACTCAGCATCAATAGTCATGAAAGGACAAAACAGATAAATGGCCTTGGAGCTGGAGAAAAGATATCAGGAAATACAGATACAACTGAGTATAAACGACTCACACCCACAGATAGCCCATTCTGCTTTACTGGTGAAACCTCAATAACAAGTCAATTATTAGGCAGTGATGTTATTGATTTCAATGTCATGACCAAACGCGGCGCATTTAAAGCGCATACGCAAAAACTTAGCTTTGATGACACATTTATCGAAGAACAGATTGCAACCTCAAACAACTATCCAAATGAACTGCAAAAAACTGAAGCTTACGTCCCTATCATCCAAATACTTTGCTGCTTAGATACCGTGACATGGGAGCACAATGGCCAGGTTATCAAGATCATGCCCTATGATATTCTCGTTTTCCAACAAGGGGATGGTATAAGGTTAAAATCAACAAGACCAAGTAGACTACTTAAAGTGTCTATTACTGCCTGTCCCCTATAACAGTATTTACAGGTTAAGCTCCAATATTACTCAATTTGGCGCGTTAAAATACCGAGCCACTATCCACTCGACAGTTTTTCTGAGCCCAGAATCGAAGGACTCTAATGGTTGCCAACCAAGTTCTCTCTGGATCTTGCTCGCATCAATGGCATAACGCACATCATGCCCAGGTCTGTCTGTAACATGTTCTATCAAACCTCGAAAACCAATACCATTAATAACAAAAGCTTGCGGATGAGTGGGTACTAACTCTTCGAGTAAATCGCAAATTTGGTAAACAACCGCTAGATTGCTACGCTCATTAGCCCCTCCAATATTATAGGTCTCCCCGACTCTGCCCTGTGTTATAACAAGAAACAAGGCACGCACATGATCATCTACATATAACCAATCACGTACTTGCTGACCATTACCATAGACAGGTAACGGTTTTCCGGCCAATGCATTATTGACCATCAAAGGGATCAATTTTTCAGGGTATTGAAAAGGCCCGTAATTATTGGAGCAGTTAGTGATAACTATCGGTAAACCGTAGGTGCGATGCCATGCCCGAACAAGATGATCCGCCGATGCCTTGCTGGCTGAGTAAGGAGAGCTAGGATCATAGGCTGTAGTCTCAGAAAAGAATCCTGAAGCCCCTAATGAACCGTAAACCTCGTCGGTGGAAATATGATGGAATCTAAAAACTTTTTGCTTATCCGCATTCAAACTTTGGAAATAGCAGCGGCACGCCTCAAGCAATGTATAAGTGCCCACTATATTGGTTTGGATAAATTCAGCAGGCCCATCAATTGAGCGATCAACATGGCTTTCGGCCGCTAAATGCATCACCACATCTGGTCGATAATCCTGAAATACGGCATCTAATTTTACTCTATCGCAAATATCAGCCTGAACAAAATGATATCGCTCGTTACTATCTAGCACTGTTAAAGCGTCAAGATTACAGGCATAAGTTAACTTATCAAAATTAAGTACTATACATGATGTTTGTCTAATCAAAAAATGAAGCAATGCAGATCCTATAAATCCCCCTCCACCTGTTATGAGTATTTTTATAGCCACAATAAAATCCTAATTCTACTTAAATAAACAAAAAATTTTAATTAAAAACATAGAAATGTGAAAAAAACAATAATTAAAAATTAAGAGACCAATTAACAACACTACTATTACCCTATGTCTTCTTGTAAAAATATAACACAATTTCGAACTAAAAAAATAAGAAATAATGCAATAAAATTCAAGAAAACACTTTGTGATTATACGGCTAGTTAGGTAGAATAAGTCGTAAAGTATAAAAAATAAATTATTTCATCACATTCAGTGAGTTGCGACATAAAAGATACCGTATCAAAAAAGAGTAAAGAGGTTCTACAACGGTCACGCCCTTGCATGAGAGAACCTTAATATTATCGCCATTGATATAGTCGGCTCGCTAAATTTTAGAAAAAAATATTTCAGAGTTAGAAGTAGATCCTATAAGTCATAAAAACTTCATCTCTAGCAAGTTAAAAGCTCTTTAAATTTTAAGCTTGGAGATATAACTATATTACTAACATCACTTTTTAAGTTATTTTAAAAAATTAAAATAGCTATAAAAATAGAATTCCAACAACCCCTTCACAATTAACCAGTTAATAAACTTACCAACTTCTACATTTTTAGCTTTCTTAAAATACTCCTTTTGTGCATTACAAAAAATCAACATCGAGTGAGCATTTCATCACAAAAAACACAAACACTCCAACAGACGCATTGAATTATACGGGAACTTTATTAAAGCAAATACATTATAAAAATATCATCACCAATGCGGGCCTTGAAATTAACTATTTTATACAAAAAAGCAACTGCAACAAAAAAAATTACCAATACATGCTAAATTTTCTACGATAGTTTGAATATTAATGTATCCAAAATTTCTTTCTTTACTAAAGCGTTATAGTTGATACATAAATATACTGTTCAGCACAGAAATAAAAGTTAAACACTCATAACGTCTTGATAAAGTATTATTAGTAATTTTGAGTAATAAAAAGTATCATTGTGTCATTTTTACTAGTAAGAAAACCTCTATCAGAGGTAAAAATAGAATATTTAGGTCAGTCTACAAGGAACTTAATGTAAAAAAAAATTTACAGGACATTACATAACTGTATGACATACATCCATAACAAATATAACCTTTATCGGATCCTTTACAAACTTCCCCATTGTGCTGCAAGATAGAGTAAAAATGCATAGATTACAGACTAAATACTACCACTTTTTTTAATTTTGTAAGATAATTTGTAGCTATACCAACTAAATTATAATTTCCACAAGTTAAGATAGAGACTTATTAATGGATTTACTATTTACAATATGCACACCTACATACAATAGAGCGCCATTGTTATCAAGATTGCACTCAAGCCTTCAGAAAAATGTAAGTGAATCAATAAAAATACAGTGGCTATTGGTTGATGATGGAAGTAAAGACAATACAGAAGAAGTTGTATCGTCTTTTCCTCATACAGAAGGATTAGATATAATATACATCAAAAAAGAAAATCATGGAAAACATAGTTGTTTAAATTATGCTTTCAAAGAGGCTGAAGGGGAGCTATTTTTAATTTTAGATTCTGATGATTTACTTCCGGCGGATGCATTATCGAAAATTAAAAGTTATTGGCTGCCAATACGTGATAATAATAAAATTGCAGGGATTATTGGACACTGCATAAAATACAGCGACAACGATATATTAGGCGATTTATTCCCAACATCTCCTGTTTACTCAACAATTTTAAATAACAATTATAAACTTAACTTAAAAGGAGATAGAGCTGACTTCATTAGAACTTCACTTTTGCATGACAAAGAGTACCCCATCATTAGTGAGGAAAGATTTATGCCAGAAGGATATGTAACTTTAGACTTTGATGAACACTATTTTTATTATTGTATAAATGATAATTTTAAAATTGTTGAATATCAAGATTCTGGAATAAGTAATAACTATGCGAAACTTGCAATGCTAAATCCTATAGGCACTGCACTAGCACTATTACGAGTTATTAACAATAAAAATTTATTATCTCAGGTAGATAGCAAAGCAAAAATCAAATTTTATGGTAATTATATTAGATATTGCCTACATCAGAAAAATAATAAAGTTACTAATATTTTAAAAGCCAACATTACATATCCAGTCCATTATTCAATAGCATTCATAGCTGGAATTACCTTATATGCTCTTGATAAATTAACTTTAGGAATTGCTAAAAATTGAAAACGCTTTTCTGGGGATACTTTTCTCGATTCACAAACATTGCAAGCAGCCTGATTATTATGCCTTTTGCACTGCATAATTTTAGCCCAGAGGAGTTTAACATATGGATGCTATTTGTAGCTTTCTTTGGACTTATTGTTGTATTTGACTTTGGTCTAACACCAGCTTTATCCAGACAATATAATTATATATTAGCAGGTGCACAAACAATTGAGAAAGAAGGAATAAGTGATAGAGTAGGAAAAGATGTAAATAAAAAACTTTTTAGTGAATTATATTATTCATCACGTATGGTATTTAATACGATCACATTATTAGCTGCTGGAATATTGTTATTTAGCTACATATTTTATTTAAGCGAAATTGCAGCAAAATCCAACATGAATATAGCATTGGAGTGGCTACTATACTCACTTTCAATTCTGATTAGTTTAATCTGCTTAAATTATAATGCACTTTTTTTTGGCACTAACAATATCAATTCCATATATAGAACCTGCAGCATTTCAAACATTGCATTCTTTATTATAGCCATTTATCTAATCATGGAGGATTGTGGCCTATTAGCTATTGCAGTGGCAAGGCTAACTTCTGCCGCAGCCTATTTCATACAGGCAAGAATTGAAATATATAAAAACAAAATATTTAATAATCTTATTGCATTAGAAAATAACTCTCACTTAGAAATTTTAAGAAAAATACTCCCTAATGCTTCTAAAATTGGAGGAGTTAGTTTAGGCAATTTCTTATCAACTAAAATTTCAATACTTTTAGTTGCTAATTATTTACCACCAAACATATCCGGAAGTTACTCGCTAGCGCTAAACATTTTTAGCGTTATCATCTCGCTATCCCTATTATATATGTCAATAAAAACACCCGAATTAAATAAGCTATATCAGCTTAGAGATATTAAATCTGCAATAAAATTACAAAATAATATTTATTTTTATAGCATAGGTTTATTTATATTCGGCTCTCTTGCTTTTGTTGCTTTGGCTCCATATCTACTTAAATTAATAAATTCAAAGATCGAACTTCCTGCCAATACAATACTATTCATTTTCATAATAAACTCATTATTCGAGTGCATAAGAACTATATCAATGAACTTTATTTCCTGCAGCAACTACATTCCATTCCTTAAAACAACCATTATAACAGGAATACTTATTACACTATCAACGTTAACAATGTTCCAGTTAGATTACCTATCTATTTTCACACCGCTTTTATGTATATTAATCGCCAATTCAATTTATAACAATTGGATTTGGGTATATTGCGAACATAAAGAAAGACATAAATCATTATAATTAAAAGGCCCAATAAAATCATGTTGGGCCTTTATAATTAATTAAGAATACCTAACTCTTTTTCCGTCATATTTTTTATATTAATAGTCTGAATAAAGTCTCTTGATGATTTAGTAATATAGTCAAACTGTGCTTTATTCGTACTAATTGAAACCAGATTTTTTGCAACAATTAACAAGTTATCTTCACACAAACCTGTCTCCATATCTTTAATAAATTCAGGAATAGCAGTATTATTTGATGAAACAGTAACTAAACCAGCAGACATAGCTTCGCACATAATAACACCTTGAGCATCCATGCGAGTTGTAGCCAGAAATGTACCATACTGTGACATCAAGCTTGGTATATCAACACGGTCTATAAACTCTTCAGTTATTTTAAGCCTATTCTCAACATGAAGTTTTCTAGCAAGTGTAAGAAGTTCTTCTTTAAGATGACCCTTTCCATAAATATCAAGTGTAAAATGCTCAGGTAGCAATGCAAGAAGCTCAATAGCGGTATCAACGGCATATTTTCTACTAGATAAAGGCCTGATACATAGCATTTTATTTACATTTTCAAAATTTGGGTTAAAGTCAAATAGATCAGTATCTATACCATTTGGGCAAATACTCACATTATTCAAACTGATTTTTAGCTCATTTTCAGCTTCTTCGCGCATCCATACAGAAGGGGATAAAAAACCACCAGACTGATCAACATATTGACAAAACTCACGCATTCTCGGTAAGAATATATAGCGCTTGTAATATTTAACAGCGAGAGAATAAAAGCTCTTTGTATCATCAAAAGAATATCGTTCAGTACTTTGAACCTCGCTCCCATGTAAATACATAAAGCAACGAATTTTATTTTTAATTATACTCTTATAAATAGGCCAACCACTTAGTTTTGGATAAGGGTAAATACTTAAAAGATGTATATAGACTATCGAAAAATTCAAAATTTGTTTTGCAATATAAAAATCTGGCGCTTTTATTACCTTTACCCCCTCAAAGCTATATTCTTCAATGGTTTTCGAGGGGACAAAAACACAAACCTCAACACCTTCTTTAACAAATTCTTTAGCTCTCGCATGTACCCACATGTGCGAATAAATATTACCTTTACTAGGATATCTTGAAGAAATTACAGCCATTTTCATAATCGTTGGTCCAAAATCATTAATAGTAATGTCTTAACATAAATTCAAACTGCTTTTAAAAAAGCTCGGATTAATTTTGGTATTCTTTTGGGCTGTGATGCAATTCGATACAACCACTCCAAATTCATATAAATCATAAACTTAGGAGCACGTTTCACACTACCACAATATACATCAAATGATCCGCCTAACCCTAAAATAATAGCATTAGGATTTACTTTCGCGAATTTCATACCTAAAAACTCTTGTTTAGGTTGGCCTAAGGATATAAATATATAATCGAAATTATGGCTAGCTATCTCATCAACCAGTTCATCTTCCACAAAACTATAACCATCAATATAGTAATCAACACTATGCATTGGAAACTGCTCTCTAAGAAGCCTAACGGTTTTGTCATTCACGTTAGAAGAAGCACCAATAACAGCAATCGAGCAATTCTTGTTGCTTCTCTGCTCTAGTAAGCTGAGCCACAACTCACAACCTGGAATTTTATTAAAATTAACACCATATTTACGCAAATAGAATTGAGCACCAACACCATCAACATAACCTGTAACGTTATCAAACGACAATAACCCCATCAATGCAGGATCTGTTACCGACTGTAAATTAACAGAGATATATAGACCTGGCTTTGAGTTAACACTCCTAGCAGCATCTTCCAAATCAAATGGGCTAATTATTTTATCAATCCTAACTTTATCCAAAACTTCACCATATTTAAATAAATAAGCTACAATTAAAACTTCAAAATAGCATCTATAATACGTTGACACGCGAACCCATCACCATATGGATTATGAGCACGGGACATTTCATCATAGGAAACAGAATCTGTAAGTAACGAATTCAAATAATGTGTAATATTTGAAGCATTGGTACCTACTAACTTAACTGTTCCTGCTGCCACAGCTTCAGGACGTTCTGTTGTATCCCTCATTACTAGTACAGGCTTTCCTAATGAAGGAGCTTCTTCTTGTACACCCCCTGAATCAGTCAAAATAAGATAAGACTGATCCATTAAAAATACAAAGGGTAAATAGTCTAGCGGTTCTATCAGCACCACATTTGGAATATCTGATAGATATTTATTAACAGGACCACGTACATTTGGATTTAAATGCATTGGATAAACGAATTGAACGTCAGGAAAAGCTAATGCACTATCAGCAATAGCTTTACAAATTTGCTCAAATCCATCACCAAAACTTTCTCTGCGGTGACCTGTGATCAAAACCATACGCTGTTCAACATTACGCCATGGAAATAAGGATGCAAGTTCAGCATTAAAGTTTTGATTATTAGTAATTTTATCTTTAACCCATAGTAACGCATCAATTACAGTATTACCTGTAACGTAAATGGACTCAGGCCGTACAGCTTCAGCTAACAAATTTGCTTCAGATGTTTCTGTCGGTGCAAAATGCAGATTTGCAATTGCGCCAGTTAATTTACGATTGCCTTCTTCTGGCCAAGGAGATAATAAGTTACCAGTGCGTAATCCAGCCTCAACATGACCTACTGGAATTTGTTGGTAAAATGCTGCTAAAGTCGCTGAAAGCGTTGTAGAAGTGTCCCCGTGTACAAGTACAATATTTGGCTTCTCATTTTCGAGAACAGGTTTAAGACCCAATAATATTCTTGATGTTATCTCAGTCAAACCTTGTCCTGAGCTCATGATATTTAAATCATAATCAGGCACTATCTCAAATAAATCTAAAACCTGATCAAGCATTTCACGATGCTGTGCAGTTACACAAACTTTGACATCGATATCAGGATGCTCCTTCATCGCAATCACAAGTGGAGCCATTTTAATTGCTTCAGGTCGAGTTCCAAAAATTAGCATTACTTTCATTTACAGATCCTTTCCTAATATAGAACGACTAGACTTATCTAGTTGTTGCAATTCATAAAATAATAAACTATTGATTACGCCGAATAAAATACCTAACGTACCAGACATCCAAATATGTCCACTTAGCTGAGACAATAAAAGCAACAGTGAATTAACAATAAGTAAG
The DNA here is from genome assembly GCF_025653725.1 of Shewanella sp. SM74. Taxonomy (NCBI): domain Bacteria; kingdom Pseudomonadati; phylum Pseudomonadota; class Gammaproteobacteria; order Alteromonadales; family Shewanellaceae; genus Shewanella; species Shewanella sp. SM74. The sequence continues at coordinate 58,483 of NZ_JAKKRZ010000003.1, forward strand.
CATGGTGCGAATACTGAATTACGCCTCAATGTTAATTTTAATGATTTGTAGAAAAGAGTGACATAAAACACAATACAAAGTGTCGCTCCTAAAAAACCAAACCACGTTAAAGAATCCATTAGATCGACTTCAGTTCCACTTAACCCTAATGGATGCAATTTACCGATTGAAGTACCATGGCCAAAAAACTGGTAAAAAATATTTGATTGATGAAGATAGACATCAAACATACGATCAATAAAAATATCTCTACCAGACCATAAAATTCCAATTATTCCTCTTTGTTGATAGAAGAACATCATACGGTCATATAAGCCAATGGCTTCTAGTAGTTCACTGATGGCAATGACAATAACAATAATAGCCAAAAAGAAAGGTGCGAGGATCTTAATTTTCAGCCAAGTCAGCCTCATTATATTATGTCGCTCATTTACAATTGGAATAAATGAAACAAGAAGAAAAGCAGCTAACATTGCTGTTTTGGTTGCAACCAGCAAACCAGCAGCTAATGTAAATAAAGCACACAGGACATACCATCTTTTCTTGCTATGATTCCATAATTGGTGCAAAACAAAACCGAATACAACAAGAAATGCAGGCCCTAATTCATTACCTGCGTATATAAATCCTGTCGTACCCGCAGTGTCGTCCCCCTCTAACTGATATGTTCCGTGGCCAAAACCTAGTGCACCTAAAATGAAGTTAAAACTCAGTATAAAAAATGCTGACCACAAAATTCGCTTGGTCCAACATAAAGCAAAATCAGGAGCGATACGATAAAGTTGAGCAAAATATGCAAACACAGTGATTGGCATTAGTAGTTTAACTGCATAACCAAAATCAGAAAAATAAACTGATAAGTCAACATGTTGAAAGAATTTAGCTGTAGGTCCAATAAGTAAAATACCTAAAACACCTAAAATACCTAAAAACCAGCGAATATTATAGCGAGCAATAAGTAGTGCTAAAAAAAGAAATAGCGGCGTCTTATAGATTAAGGAAATCTTAAGATCAAGACCAAAAGTGATCAAAGTAAATCCCGACATCATATCTGCCAGTAAATAAACAGCCATCATCACTAAGGTAGTGTAATGTAAATAGACTACAGGAGAGGCATAGCTCCTGTTAGTTATTGCATTTGAGGAGGTCATCATCATTTTATGATTGACCTAGGCATTAGCTTTCGGCTTCATAACGCAATAAACCATTGAAATGAATATTGATAAAATTAATGAGATAAAAAAGCCAACTAAACATAATAAAGAACGTGAGGGGCTATATTTTTGTTCAGGCACAATCACATTTGCCATCGATTCTAGGATCACCTCATCAGTGACTTCAGATAACACACTTGATTTCGTTTGCTCTGCAATCAACTGATAAAATACAGTTTTTAGTTCACTCACTTGAGCTTTCTCAGCTTGTTGTTCTAAAAACTGAGTACGCTTTACGTTTTGCTCATGTTCGCGTTGCTTCCAAAACTCATTGAGATCAGCAATTAGCCATTCTAACCAATGTGCGGCCATCTCTGGTGAGTAATAGCTTACAAACACTTCAACATAACCTTTTTTTGATTGATAAGAAGTACTTATTCTTTTGTTAAGTTCATCATAGGCTTCCCAAGACGAAGGTACTGTAGACATACCTACTGGGGGCTTTCGAACCCAAGTTTTAGTTTTTTCATCATATAAATCAGCATCAATAATTAAACGTTTAGTGACAGGATCCCACCCTTTTGCAGCAAGTAAAGGAACAACTAAGTCATGTTTTTCAATAAATTTTTGCAAAAAACTACGAGACTTAAAATATTCAAGAGCTGCGTCAGTCTTATCATCTGAGCCACCAAGGGAAATGCCCGCCATGCTTGCAAGACCACCAAATTGACCCGATAATTTCGATAGAGCGCCAGAACTATCTGCCGCTTTTGGCAAATAAATTGCTGAAGCACGGTAAACATTTGGTAGGCTGATTGCGAATAACACCGTTGCAATAGAACAGATAAGTGTAAAAATGACCACAAAATACTTCATTCGGGAGATCATATTCCATACGATTCTGAATGATATAACATCATTATCTGTATCCAATTGTTTTGCTTGAGTATTCATATCCATTTCTAAAAGACCACCTCTAAATTTGTCTTAATCAATTAAACCAAGCATGAGTGATATTTCATTCGCAGCTAAAAAAGGTTCACTGACATATGATTTAGGTTTAAACGTTCCGAACTGTTCAATTAAAAATTCAAGTTCAGATAACTGTCTGCATACGAGTGCAAATTCATTGTCTTCAACATACTTCAGTAAGTCTTCCTGATGACTATCAACTCTATCTGTATTTGCTATCACTATGGTCGGTTTAGCAAGCTCGAGTAAGGTATAAACAGTTCCTGCCCCAGCATGAGTAATCACAACATCTGCTATTTCAAAATATTTATGTATATTTGAGGTAAACGATATTGAATCACCGTTTTCAGGCACATAATAGCCATCATATACCTGAGAAATAAAATGCCATTCTGGATTACGTATTAGATCAATTTGTTTAAATAGCGAATCGAATCGAGTATGCCCTACTGTAACGAAAATCTTCATAATCTACCTGAATATCTCGCTTTTTTATAAGTGTTTTGCATTGTTCTATTTTGCACATAAAAACCATTAGCAATCAAATACATAAATCTTCCAGTTAATGAGGCTGAATAAAATCGAGACCAAGACTCGATGTAGACTACTTGACGGCCTAGTAATCTGAATACAATTGAAGGAAAAACAGCCATTCCAGGCCCAGTAGAAACAATACCGCTAACGCGATACTTTAGTAACAATCTGATACATTGAAATAAGCTAACAATCCCAGAGTAGAATAGCGTTACAGGCGCTGTCCATGAACGAAATTTATTTCTAGGTTCAGGGCACGCCAAATGCTCTAAAGCACCAAGGCGATCAGGCACATCTGCAATAGAAACGAATTTGAGCTGAGGAGAAACTTTTTTCAATTGAATAAGTAAGCGACGCATCTGCTCCTGATGCCCACCACGACCATATACAACTAAAATGACTTTTTCGGACATACTGATTAATGTTAACCACTCTTTCGGATTAAAAAATAAGTTCAATAGCGGGCGTCATTGTAATGTAATGCCGTTGACATAACCACTCTCAAGCCGACAATTCTCATCTAGGTTAATGCGTTAGTATGAAAGTTAAATCTATCTGACTAAAATGTGGTATTAAAGCAATGCCACAACTTTTTCAGCACAAGCTTTAGGAGAATACTTTTTAACAACGGACTCTGCCCCATGAACAGAAAAATAGAAAGGATTTTTCACAATCTCAGTCACCGCCGACGCGACAGACTCAGGGTTGGCATAGGGAACAAGCAAACCGACTTCTGATGTCACAACATCCGCAATGGGCCCCCAATCACAAGCGACAATAGGCAAGTTAAACGCCATAGCTTCAATGAACACCATACCAAATGAATCATATAAAGAAGGCAGGCAGAATAAATCGGCCTTATTTAAGATCTCAATTTTTACCTTAGTCTCTAGCCACCCAGTAAAAGTGACTCGGTGTTGAAGCCCAAGCAAATCCACCTGTTTTTCTAGCGAAACTTTAAGTGGGCCATCACCGGCAATGACTAACTGAAATTGTTCAGGTAAAAGGTCCAACGCTGCCAGCACATGCTGAATTCCTTTCTCTGGAAGTAAACGAGCCATAGCTAATATCACAATAGACTCAGACACTTTTGGCAGTTCAGGGGCATGAAAGCAGTATTTACGAGCATGACTCAGCAACTCAGGCGTTACAGGATTGGGACAAATATTGATAGGCTTCTTTAAACCACTGGCTAATACTTTTTCTCGCCACCAAGGAGTAAGTACAATAAATTGTTCAAATGGAAGCGAAAAAAGTTTAACCCCAAAACGCCCTATTGCTGTATTTAAGTAGTCACTTATAGCTGGGCTATGTAGATGCGCGATTGTCTTAGCACCAAAAGCGCGAGCAACCAAAGCGAAAGTAAATTTTCGCGACATAGACAACCAAGGGCCGCAGTGAAACCAAAAAACGGCATTACTACGATACTTCATCGCTAGGCGCAATATTTGCCATCCTGCAAGCAACCATTGAGAGACTCGTCCACGTTGATCACTATGTGAATTCACTCTAATGAACTCAACATTAAGCTCACGAAAACCAGCCTCATAGCCAGCTAAGGCAGAACTAATTCCACCGCGGGTTTCAGTAGTGTGAGTAGCAACAATAACTAACTTTAATGTCACGATGAACCTCGTAACCACTTTCTTCGTAATTGTGCTAGTTTGCTAAAACGACAAGCCAAATAATAGCGTAACTTTCGGCGGATAAAACCAGACTTTAGCTGGGATAATAACTGCGCAAAACTTAAGTATGATCTTGCTGCGACCAACCTCATAAAATCTTGATTTAATTTATTTTTAACTGACATATGCTTGCTATGTTTGTCAAAATATTGCTGATAACCAATGAGTTTATTCTGCTTAGCTGTCACTCTTGGTCCTTCATGGGATTGATGGACTACATATGAGGCGCCTGCGATACGTTTTGCTGGACCAAACATTAAAACCATTCGGGTCCAAGTATCATAATCTTGGCAAGCTTTAAACTGAGGATCAAACCCACCGGCTCTGCGTAGCTTCTCAGTTGAAGTCAGTATCTGATTACCCGCAAAATTATAATTGAGCAAGTCATCAAGTTTAATCACCATAGTAGTGGAATCTACAGCTTTACGAACAGCACCATAATCCCAGAAAAAACCATGACAAACAAAAGCATAATCCGGAGTATATGCCTTGACTAAAATATCTAAACGATCAACGAGAAATTCATCATCATCATCGATTCCAGTGATCAACTCGCCTTGAGCCTCATTTATCGCGATATTTCTCGCAGCACATGCCCCCTTTGCAACATCAGATCTAAAAATCTTAATCTTTGACTCAAGGCTAGATAATTTTTGTAAGTAATCCCAAGTGCCATCAGTCGAGCCATCATCCACGATCAGCAATTCATAATACTGATAAGTTTGAGCCAATACCGAAGCCACTGCGCGTTTAAGCAAATGCAAGCGATTATGTGTCGGCATATAAATAGAGACTAAAGGTGGCGATTTATGCTTATCAGTCATAATACTCAGCAACCTTAGCCACAACTTGAGACCACATTTCTTGGGATAAAATTTTCTGTTGCGTAATACAAGGATTCTGACGGCATTCGGCAAGGTATTCGGCAGATAACAGACGTGTCAATTGGGCGGATACATCTATCATTTCAGGCTCTGAAATTAACATAGCCTCTTGATGATAATCGCCAAAAAGCTGTTCATATTTATGACTCCAGCTTGTACCAATACACGGAATGCCTTGGCTTAACGCGCTCACACAACCATGAAAGCGTGAACTAATCACTGCAGCAACTTGCCCGATTAATCCTTTGACCGCTAGCGGGTCCTCAATCGAAATGGTCGTAATCTCTAAACCTGAAGCAAGTGTGATAGCCGTACACAGGGCTTCATCCTTAACGCCATCGTGGTTTAACAACAAAGGAATAAATCCTCTGGCATTTGCTTCACGACAATAGTCGGCCATCATAGCCACATACGTTTCCCTCCATGCCGAACGGTTATTGCGTGGACTCAGCATCTTTCCATTGGGAATGACCAATAATGTTCTGGCTGCATGTTGGAGTGGCTGAAGCGTTCCAGACACTAAATTAGTGAAATCTGGCGCTAGAAAGAGGTTGTTATGCTGCGGTAAGCACTGAGCAACATAGTCATAGGAAACCTTATCTCTCGCAAAAATCAATGCCGCATCAGCCCAAAACTTCGCAATCTGAGCAGAACGGGCTGAAGTATTAAATGGTCCTAACGCTTGCGGTAAAAAAATATAAGGTTTACCTTTTTTTTGAAAACGAGCCACTTCCCTGCTGATATGAGCTAACTGACGGGCAGACCATTGATCACCGTATGCAAATCCACTGGCATCAAGCACAAGGTCAATATCAGCCTCCGTAATGAGGCCGTAGCGTTTCAATTGTGCGGTTAAGTTTATGGGTAAATGATAGGTTAGCCAGTTTAAATCTAAGACATGCTTACGTAAGCTCACCTTCTGCCAAGCTGCAACACTTGCACGCTTTAAATAAGGGGAATTAGGGCACGCTCTTAAAGCAATTTCGGCGGTAGGCCAATGTTGCTCTATCTGCTGAATCACAGCATGTAGCATTAGCTCTGCGCCCTTATTTACAAACTGAACACCTTTGATTTCTATAATCATTTATTTAATATCTTTACGTAAAACATCCACAGTTTTCTTCTGTGAATAAGGGATCATGCCATCTGGCTTTGCATAACCAACCGCGAGTAACATCACAGGCCGTTGGAAAGGTAATAAATTTAATTTCTTGGCCATTTTCTGTTCAGGGACATCAAGATCAGGCCAATTAATGGGGCATGAACTTAAGCCAAGCGTTTCAAGAGCCAGCATCAATTGCATCGCCGCTAGTGCACCATCAATATAAATCACATGCCGGTCACGTTCCGACGGATAAGCACTTAAATCCCCAACGACCACCAATAAACACGGGATATTATCGGCAAAACCACGTGTCCCCCCTGCAAATGAGGCTACCTCGGCAGCCAAAGTCGCATCATTAGCAACATGAAAGCTAAAAGGCTGGCGATTACAAGCACTCGGAGCTAATGAAGCTGTCATTATCGCTTGATTAAGTAACTCATCATCTACCGACTGTGGCAAAAACCAGCGCACGGATCGGCGCTGTAAACATAATGAATGAAACTGCTCAACACTTACATCGCTATGATGACCCAAATGACGAGCATAAGGAGTGTGTGAAGCAATATTAACAACATCAAGGGGATCTGGTTCGGGGTAAAAGGCGGCTTGCTGCGCAAAGATAACACGCGCCTGATCAGTAATCGGAGTCGAAGATACCACTGAAAAATAGGCCTTCAACACATCATTTGCCCAGGTTAATTCCGTCTGGCAAACCTGCTGCTGGCTTTGGAGTTGCACAAAGCAATTAACAGTCTCAACAATAAAGTCCTCTGCAAATACAGGCCTCATTGGCGACATACAGAGGCCCTTCTCAATCCGATGGATATTGCGGCGTAATAACGGGCTGGTATTGCTTGGTCCTAACTTATATCGATACGCTTTCTTCCCTGCCAGAATGGCAAGGTGTTCACGATCAAACTGACTGCTAAAAAAAGCATAAAATAAACTGGCAAGTCTAGGATGAGCCAACACCCAAGCTGTAGAAAAGCAACGTGTTAAAAACACATCCCATTTCCCCAATAAACCACGCAGTATCTGCTTGCTGCGAGTAGGTAGTAATTTACGGGCTAAGTTCTTCATCACAAACAATTCATTACTGTTAAGTCGACGCAGAAGTCTACGTCAAAGATTGCGAAATTACTACCAAGCTCACCACAGCAATACAAACGAACGGACAAGATTAACTGCGGGCGAGATACACAAACTTACGTACAGGAGCAATGAAGGCTAGCGACATGAGTTTTGCCATACCCCGTGTTTTAGGGAACAAAAATAACGCAAAATACGACGCAATGGCGTAGGAAATCATAGTTGCCCATGCGGCCCCCAACGTCCCCCATAGTGGAATAAACAGTGCATTTAAGATGATATTAATCAACGCACCGCTGCCATGGGTCAACAATGAATAATGGGGAATATCTTCAATAAGTAACCACTTACTAAAGAGCGCTCGCATAAAAATAAACACCCCCGCCCAAATATGGATCTGCAGTATTGGGGTCACGGCTTGATAAGCTTCACCAAAAATCAAAGGAACAAAATAGGGCGCCAGCAAGCTAACAAGTACAGCAATTGTAATCGCGCCCCAACAAAGCGCATCACACAATCGCTGTAACTTGACTTGATACTGCTCCCCTCTTTGCCTTGCAAGAATTAGCCCGGGATAAAATGACGCCACTAAAATCCCAGGGATCAAATACCACACCTCTGACAAACGGCTCGCAAGACTATAAAAAGCCACCGATTCACTAGACGCCATCATCCCAAGCATCACCTGATCTATCTTGAGATAAATAATCGCGGCCATACTCGATAAAAATAACCAACCACAGCGCTGCAGATAAATTTTAGCCTGTAAACGACACCAAGAAAGCTTGGTTACTGCCTTGGCATACATGCTATAGACTGTAAGCCACAATCCGCCTAGCAGTATCCATTCGATAGCCGTAAGCCAAACCACTCCTGTCAAATCACCACCATCAAAGACGTAAACGAGTTTAATGAGCATGAAAATCAGCCCAACACTACTTCTGACTATCGCAGAAATTTTGGAGTGTATTTGTGCCTCGAAATAGTAATCAAATACCCCTAAAGACTGAGAAATCTGGCCCAATAATAAAATCCAGAATAAGCTTTGATAGGGAGATGGAACTAGCCAAAAGGATAAACAAAAAAAGATTCCCCCTCCCACTAAAGCGCCCGCTAGCCTTAGAATGAGTGCAGTGCCCATAATAGTGTCAATATTACTGGGTCGAGTTACCAGTTGATGGCTCACAAGTGAATTTAAGCCTAAACTCGAAAAAGGCAATAATAAGGCCACTAATGCCAATAGATATTGAAAATGCCCAAGCTCTTCAACACGCCAATAACGCGTTAACACTATGGTAAATATAAAACCACCGCCCAGCAGCAGCCCTTTCTCGGCGAGTAGCCAGCCCGCGTTCCGTAACGCTTGAGAGCGAAACCCCATCTGCAACAGTTTTCTCATGGGAAACCTAGATAAAAACCTTGATAATCATAAGGCTAAAAAGTCAGCTTCCTAGCTTTACTACACAATCACATAACAAAGATAACAGTGTTTTGACTCATAAAAGAGCTAAATCCATACAGTAGAATCATACACATCATCAGTATTACTTAATATAAATTCAGCCTTAATTATACCTTTGGAGTGGTGATTACCCTACTGCAACTTTCCTGCTTAATAAGTTGCATCGCAAAAATAATAAAAAAAAAGCCCTAAACAAGTTAGGGCTTAAAATTCATGAAATGGATTTTTGTACAGCAATTGGATTAACCGTATTTAGAATTAAAGCAAATTGATTATAAAACAAACAAAGCTATAAGTCGCATGTTTATCCCACTAAATTCAGCATTAATTGCATTAATTTTTCAACTTAAAGCATTTAAGACCAAAATGAGCATGACATGCATTATTTTAATAACAAAAAAAAACGAGCCATAGGCTCGTTTTTTCATATCAAACGATATTAACGTGCGTTGTCTGCTTTATATTGGTCAGCAAGTACGTTGATACGGCTAGTGCCTTCTTTGTAGTAAGGAACTAAAGTGATGTTGTTCAGATCAGCATCGATAATGAAAGTCGTGCTTAGCTTTTTCTTAGATAAAGGCTGTAATCCAAAAGCTTTTTCTAAATCAGCTTCGCTGACTTTAGTTACTGTGTTTGCTTTCGCTTTGAAAGGTAAAGTTACAGTTTTGTACTCTTCGCCATATTGGTCAAAAGCTTTAACTTGAACTTCAGCGTCTGTAGCGCCAGCGTTAGAAATTTCAACGTTAGGTGTAAACGTGTAACCAACTGGTAAGTAAGGTACGTTAACGATAGCAGCATCTAAACGCCATTCACCAGCATTCACATCTGATTTATAAACAAACGCATCTTTAGGGTTATTAGAACCATCTAAAGTTACTTTTGCTTTAATAGCACCAGTTTGAGGGATATCTATTCCGACTGTAGCTAGAGCGAAAGATAATACGCCGTCGTTATCTGTGCCATCTGCTAATGGAACTTCAGTATCTGCTAAGTTAACAGTAACTTTAGTTGCTTTAACAGCAGGACCAGGAAGAGCTCCAACTCCGTTAGAAACAGCAGTACCAGTCGTAGTTGCGCCATCGAAATCAGCAGTTAAAGTACTACCAAAAGCACCTGTAAACTCAATTTTCGCAGATACATCTTCTAAAGCTGCGCCTAATGTTTCATCATTAGTGAAAACATATTCTAAATCTTCTGCAGAAGTACCATCAATGAACTCTTTATTATCTTCACGATCGATTAACTTGCTGTAAGGCTTAGTAATAGCAAAACTAAACTGTGACTTAGTATCTGCAATCACACCTGAACCAGTTTCAATTTCTGTACCGTCAGCCTTTGTAGACTTATAGCTAACAATAGACTTACCAGTAAGATCTACTTTGGCAGCACCTAAGGAGATACGGAAAGCTGAATCAGCCGTTAAAGGGTTACCCAAGTTAACTACGAAAGTGATAGTACCTTTTTCAGCATCGATTTCAACATTGTCGAATGTAAATGAACCAGTACCATAGTTAAAAGTAATGTCACCAGCAGTAGCAGTACCTGCACCTGGAGTCTGTGTTACTTCACCAGTACCTGCAGACAAATCATCTAAATCTAACTTGCTATCGAAAGTTAAAGTGATAATTGAAGATGCTGGGTGGTTCTTTTCTACAATAACGTCAAAAGAAATGTTTTTATTTTCTGCAACAATCCCTGCAGCAACACCTTCAGAAGAAAGGTATGTCACTGATGAAGGCGCAACGGTTGCAGCGCTTGCACCGAAAGACAGAGCAACAGACGCTGCTAAAATAGAGGCTTTAAATACCTTGTTCATAAATCCAATTCTCCAATTTCATGAAATTGGAACAAGAAGCAATAATAAACTGTTTTTATTGACGACTTATGTTCCATGTTTTATTACAACTTTCTTGAGAAAGCCAATAAATAGTAAAGTTAAGCCAGTGGCACTAGACCCTAGCGCGCGCCCTTACTTCAACTTCTCGGCCTTTAGTTTATGGATTCGATAAAAGATGTCAACTGTATATTGCGTATATGGCTAAAAAGCCACTCAAAATGCTAACTTTATCGCTAATCTAGGGAAAAGCAGCTGATAATTTCAACATTTATTAACCCATGTACCCCCTTCCCAAAGCTCAAACTGGCCAAAATCAGCCAAAAAAAAATTTTGACGAACTCTATATGCCCTAAAAATAAAAAAGGCCCACAAGGGGCCTTAATGTCAAGGTATCCATTTGATACCTATGTTATTTGTTAATTTCAAATAATAACATTTGAGGGTAATTACTGGGGTAGCTCAATATACTCTAAGCCTTGACGCAACTTAGTCTTGATATCGTCCCATTCGTCACTGCGACTAATGACTTTTGGGGTCACCATAATCACCAATTCTGTTTTAATCTTAGTGTTAGTAGTATTACCAAATAAAGGGCCAATAAAAGGCAGACTACGTAGCCCAGGCAAGCCTGAACTGTTGTCGTTATTATTCTCACTAATTAAGCCGCCCATAATCACCGTTTGGCCACTTTCGGCCACCACTTCAGTGCTGAGACTGCGCTCGAAAATTTGCGGATTGCCTTCAACATCAGAACCAGCATCTACCGTATTACTGTTGGTTTGGTCTATGGTCATGATGACTACACCTTGGGCATTAATGGTCGGAGTGACTTTAACGCTAATACCGGTTTTACGATATTCAATTGAACGTGAGGTACCGGTTGTCGGGTCAGTGGTGGTTTTACCTACGACAGGGATGTCAGTACCTACTTGAATGCTGGCAGCTACACCGTCGCGGACCAGCAAGGTAGGTTTTGACAATACATTGACCCACTTATTGCTCTCAAAGGCTTGGGCATCAATAGTGCTGCCGCCACTGGCCCACTTTAATACGGAGCCACCAATTCCCGCGCCACCAAAAGCATTGCTAAAACTGAAGTTCCCTGAGCTAAAAGCGACATCCACACCAAACTTAAATTCATCTGTCATGGTAACTTCAGCAATAGCCACTTCGAGCATGACTTGTTTAGGCATAACATCTAGACGAGCCACCAGAGGCAACATAGCCTGATACTCGGCACCCGATGTATAGAAGATTAGGCTATTAGAGCGCTCATCCACCACCATGTTCATCTTATCATTACTGGCATTACTAACGCCGCTGGTATTGGCGCTGCGGTTCTCTATGGTAGCAGCTTTATCTTCAGAGGCTTTTTCCGCTTGTTGCAACCCAGCTGAACGGCCACTGATTAAGGCCGACACGCTTTGACCTAAATCTGAGGCACGGGCAAATTGCGGCGAATAAACAAAGTACTGTAAGTCTTTCCCTTTACTTGGCTTATCTAATTGAGTAGCCCAATATTGTACCCTAGTTACAAAATCTGCCTCGCTGGCAAATACTGCGACGGCACCTAGTTGATTAATGGGTACAAAAGACACCCTATTATCCTGACTTTGGTCGCCAGTCATTATGCCTTCATTCTTTAATATTTCGGTCACTGAAGTAATAAAGCTTTCGGCATCAATATAGGTCAAAGTCAAAAAACCGATATTACGGCTGCGGCTACCGGGCGCATCGAGGAGGTCGAGTAACTCTAAGGCGCGGACAACTTGTTGACGTTCACCGGATAAAAATAATACCCCTTGGGATACATCCGCTGTAGTTTTGACATTGGTAATATCGCGAATGGTTTTCATCGCATTACTGTTCATCAAATAGCGTAAGGGCACTATTTGCTGAACATTGATGGCATTAGGCACTGTATCTGCGGTGCGACCATAGCCTACCGCCGTTAAGTCAGTACTGTCTTTGGTGATTTTGTAAATATATAACAGCTCATTTTGACGCTTAATACCAATACTACGAGCCAATAACAACTGTTCTGTCAGCGTGTACAACTTTTGCGGGCTAATATCGTCTTGAATATTTAAACTGACCTTACTCGAATCACTGTCTAGACCTTCGCCTAAGATATAACTTGCCTTTAACAGATCACCAAAACTGTAATGTAAAAAATCAATCAAGGCCATGTTATCGGCCGCGATGGTTAACGAAGGCTTAGTGCTAAACAAATCTGCAATTGCGATGTCGTTGGTAAAGCCTTGATTTTCTTTGGCTAACGAAGGAACCTTAGTAAAAGTACCTTCTTTAAGCGTAACGCCATTTTTTTCCCCGGCCTCTGCACCAGAGGCATTGTTTACTGTGCTATCAGAGAGCGGTTGCTCTAGGTAAGACACCTCAACTTTTTTAGGTTGCCTTTCTTGTACCGGCCAATTGGCGCACCCCGACAGTAAAATGGAGACTCCGAGCGCAGCGCTCGACGGACGAAGATAGTGGGTATAAAAATTGCGCATGTCTCGCTCATTTGTCATGGTTACACTTACCTACTCTGAATCGCAAAGTGGACTAGTTCACATATATTGAAAACGCTAGCTGGGTTGTAATAAAGGCTCTGCGGCTTTTATTTTTACACGGCTATCCTATTTTACACATTCGAACCCTATTCAGGTTCTGCATTACATTATTGTCTTATCATGGAGTCGCTTCAGTATTAATCTTCTGCGGGGTAAATAATGCTAACCAGAGACGACGCTCACCAACTGACAGTTCTAGACGTTTATGATTTAGTGCTACCACAGAATAGGGCCCTAAATTATCCCCCAACTGCAATGTCACTATCTCACCATTAGCATCGGTTGCACTAACCTGAGTCACCTTAAGCACAGCTGAAACCTGCTGACGCTTAACCAGTGCATCGAGACGATAGATTTTATCTCCAATATAAAGTTTAGAGATTAACCCCTGCTGCAGCGCCTGGTCCGAATCACTCATACCAATTTCGGTGGGAGTTATACTATCCGTAACCTCAACTTCAGCAGCTTTTTCTTTATCATAAGAAGCATAATCAGTTAGTAAGCTAGAATGACTAGGATCTGTATTCGCGCGCATAGTAGAAGCAGGTAATGTCGGTAGTAGGTCAGATTCAACCAAAGTCCCATTACTGCGATTAATCACGACATCGAGTCCAGCAAGCAGTAAACTTACCCCCATCACAAATAGTACAAATCGTGGGGTAAAATGCGCTTTTAATGAAGAGATCATTTAACCTCCCCTAATGGCAATACCTTTACAGCTAACTGCAAGGACACAGTGCCGTCAACTAGACCTAAACTGTCGGCGTTCTGGCCGCGAATAATCAGTTGATCGCTAACAACCGTCAAATTCATAAAGGCTTTATTCTGTTCAAATTCCTGTAGCAATGACAAATAACTCTTAAGCTTGCCTTTAAAACGTAAGTCTAATAGCAGCACATGAATATCTTGCTCGCCTATACCATCGCGCCAAGACGTGCTGGTTAAGGGTAAAGCGTGGCGCTTAAATAAGGCCTCAAGCTCGCTCTGAGCCGTTAACTTGTAGCTAGTTAAGTCATCAGACTGTGGAATTAGCGCCTCTAGTTCACTTTGAACTTGTGCTATTTCTGCACTTCGTTCGGCCATGGGAGCAGACAAGGTGATTAAAGCTTGCATTTTGGCAAGATTATATTGCCCCTGAGTGTATTGTTGCCAATATGCTTGTTTTGACTCCCATAATGGTACCCAAACAAATTTAGCGAGTATTAAAACACCTAAGAGCAAGAGTAATTTTTGGTACTTAATCAGCGACTCCATGCTAGTTCACCTCACTAGGTTGAAGGAAAAAACTGATCGTCGCTTCATCAAGATTACCCTGACGACGCACAGCACTATCAAATTGCGCCTGAGTCACTCCTGGCTGAGAAATTAATAGGCCAAGCACCTGTGATGCGGAGTCAGTTTCAATCCGGAGCACTACTTTACCTTGAGTTGTCTGAATCGTTTGAAAAGCAACACCTATTTTATAAAGAGGAGCGAGCACCTGCCATAATTGTAATAGTTGACCATTTTCTGGTAGGTATTTACCCAATAACTGGAAACGCTCACTTTTATCAAGAATATCTTGGCGTTGTTTTAAGATGTTATTAGCCTCTGCTCTCGCCAGCGCTAACTGACTGGTATTGGAATCTACCATTATGCTAGCAACTTTTTCAGTCACCACTAAATATAATGTCACCACTAACACCGCTGGTAGAGCTAAAGAAGCCAACTTTCTTAAGTTAATTTGCGAATCAAAGCTGTGACGATTAACCAGACCGGCAAGCGGTAACTGATAAAATTGGCGTAGCTGCGCTAATAACAAAGCGCGCATTTCATGACCTGCAAGGTCTCTATCTTGCGTTATGGTCAGTCCCTGCGATAGTGCAAATTGCAGTGATGACTGTATCATTCCGCCCTTAAAAGCAGAGACCACACCGCCGATAGCCTTTGCGACAAACAGTGTCCGTGAATCATCAACACTAGGATAACTAATAAACTCTCCCTGATTTAGCTGCTGAGCTAATAACAAGGTTTCTGGCAAAAAAAGCCAAGGTTGGATATCAGCAGGTATATTATCTAGATAATAATAAGTCACGGGGGTTTTGCCATTGACGACATCACCAATGACATATAACACTACGCAGTCGGCGCTCGCTAACTGAAGACGCACTAAATTTATGACGTCCGCTTTTTTAATGATCGGATACCACACCAGTTGCTCACGGTAGCAAGCACGACTCAAAACGGCAATTTTAGCCGTAGATTGCTGGCATTTCTGCCACTGTGCTGAAGCAAGGAAATTCTGCCGTTTTGAATCTAGACGAATAGCGTACAAATGCTTGCCAACGTAGACGACTTGCCCAAAAAACAGTCGGTATATGTACTCTACAACTTTAGCTTTTACTCTATGCATTTCTCATTCTTTTTATAAACAACTTAATTCATTTGAGTACGTTATTGCTGCCATGAGACAGGGATACGCTCTAGCGGGCGAATGTACCAGATTACACTACGCTTCGCTACCGCACCGTTCTTTTTAGTCTTCAAATGCACTTCAAATCGGTCACCTACAGATAAGCTAATCACATCGTCATCGTAGTCTGGATTTAATTCAATATAACGCTTCATTAATGCGGCTCCTCGCTCCCGCAAGCCATTAAATTCAAAGGCCATCTTTGCTGGCATAGCCGTTTTCATTACTGATAAAGGGGCAACAAGTGGATTAAAAGATGTAACTTGTAATGTTGTTATCAATGGCACTAATTGTTGATATAACTTCTCGTCAATCCCATCAATATGTTTAAGGTCAGTTTTACTAACAAAATAATTATTACGCACTACTTTGTTAGATAAAGTTTTACCAAAGCTACTCCCATGACCTTGCCAATAGGCCAAGTTTTCGATAATGACTTTTGCCTCTGATTCACTTTTTCCTAAATCAAGAAGTAACCGCTTTAGTGGCTGACTATTCGAAACACCATAACCGTAGACTGAAATCAAACCATTAATATCTTGAATACTGATCTCAGCATTATCGCCTACTGCGAAGGGTTTTCCGTAGAAATTCCATACTTTACCAATAGGATCGTCTTTTTGTAAGTCCATGTATGGCCCGTACAACGGCAATGATAAAAGCGCCATTAAGACTCGGCTCTCTAACGTACGAAGCTCAACCTCTGCAGCAATTTTATCTTTAAATGCATTGGCTTGCAGCACCTGCTGACGACTGGACAAAGTAAACTGTAACGCCATCATTGCGAGAATGGCACTCAATAATAACACCTGAATTAAAGCTATACCTTTTTGATTAGACAGATTAAGCACCGATACGCTTCTCATTAGTAAACAATAGCTGGAATCCATTATCATTAGCTAATGGAAAAATTATCGGCTCATTCTTTCCCCAACTAAGGTTGATTGCATAGGGCAATGTAGCCGTTTTTTGGGCAAGGTACTCATCTTGCCAAATAGGTTGAGTCCCTTCACCCTCATAAAATGACGCTTTATCTAACATAGTCGCCCAACCAAAGTAATTAAATCGGATATTTTCAGCAGTTAAAAGTATCAACGATTGCTTTGGTTCTGGTAAATGTTCTAAATTATATAAAGGTGTCTCCATAAAATCAGTCTCCTGATAAACTAACTGCTGTTGACCTCCCTCTAATGGTAAAACTGTCAAACGCACTAATGCCTGACCTTCAGATGCAAATATCGGACGATTTGTCACGAATACTAAATGGGTTGAACTCCCCAAAAAAAAGTACACAGGTTCTTTTTTAGGGTCTAAAACAAAATAATTTGATATTCCTTGGAGGGTACGTTGCAATAAAAACAGCTTTTTTGCTTGCTCAGCTTGTTGAGTAAAATCGCCCATATCTTTTTGCCAACGCTGACTAAATACGGAAAAACTTAAACTACCAATGAACATAACAATACTCAGCAGGAGCATAGCTATCAGCACTTCGATTAACGTAAAACCTTTAGCATTCCTCATTGAGAGCCCCATGCAAGACTCTCAAACTCAAAAGTTTGGCTATAATCACCCTGCTTAACCGTCAGTATCACACCCCATAGGAAAAACTTTTTGTCGTAGGTGATAAGATCACCATCTTCTGGACTGAATCTCTGCGCAGGGGAGGCAGCTTTGATTACTTTAGCAGTCCAATCAAATTGAAAACCATCAATTACCCCTTCATCAGTAATAACCTTATCAACATCAGCTTGCTTTAAACGAAATTGAATAGTATCTAATAGTAAAGGAGTTATTCCCAACAAGGCGACAGAACGAGTCGCTTTTTCACTTGAGATAATAGCAGAACGATAAGTTTGACTGACTACGCCAATAACAGCGAATAGAATCGTCGCAGCAATAAGCACTTCGATTAGCGTAAAGCCAGTTTGACGGTTAGTTTTCATGACGACCAGTTAATAATTCATCAATATTGAGCGTGTTAGACTGACCGCGAACAGTATAAGTTAGACGTTTAGCAGAAGCATATCCGTTTGGATTGAAATGCAATGTCGTAGGTAAAAAAAACAATTCGTTAAACTCAAGTACGACTTTTTTATCTATATCAAACTTATCTATATCAAACTTATCTAACTCAGGTGATTCAGGATTTAACGTATTGGCTTCGTAGATTATTTTTCCATCTAAAAGATAACTCTTTGATGTTTCTATTTTGAACGCATCTGAACTCGCTTGTTTTAACCAACGCTTTAATAACAACTCTTCGTTTTTTGCTTTAAATTTATCAACTTGCGATATCGTTAATGGCCCAACAAGTGCTATTGCGATGCCAAGCATTACAATAACCACCAGTAACTCGATTAGAGTAACTCCTTGCTGCATGCGTTTCACATCTGTCACCTAAAAACCGTCATTGACAGACATGATACTAAGTAGCATGACAACGACGACAGAGCCAACAATGCCTCCCATAACAAGAATCATCAACGGTTCAAGAAGACTGGTAATTTTAGTAGTCCAAGCTCCAAAATCATTACGACTACGGCTAGCAATCTCTTCAAACACAGGGCTCAGCTGACCACTTTCTTCACCCACTTCAAGTAAAGAAACATAAAAATCAGGATAAATAACACTAACGCTTAAGGCTTCAGTGAGGCTTATACCCCGTTTAATTTTTGATTTTGCAGCATGTAATCCTTGGCGAATAGCGCTATTCTTAACGGTGCCTGCCGCTAGCTCGATAGCTTTATCCAGCTTTACACCAGCATCAAGCATTAACGCCATACTGGTGTTAAAACGAATACGCTCTATCTGATAAATAGCAGACTTAAATATTGGCAACTTAACCAAAGTATCATCTAACCAATCGTTGATTAATCCTTTTTGTAAGGCGTATTTTATCCCAATTCCGGACAATATAATCGCAGCTAAAAGCCACCACTGATAGTTTCGCATCCATTCACTGGCATTGAGCAAAAACTGGGTATAAAGAGGTAAATTGTCATTACCATCGAATAGCCCACCCATTTGTGGAACAATAAAATTAAAAACAAATACAATAGCCAAAATACAAACTGCAAGAATAACAGATGGATAAGTTAGTGCCTGAACGATTTTAGCCTTTAACTCTTTTCTAAAAGTGAGATCACGAGCTAACCCTGCAAAGACACTACTTAGCTCCCCACTTGCTTCGCCCATTTTAACTAAATTGACATAAAGAGAATCAAAGTGTGGATGGTGAGATAACGCATCGGCAAGCGACTCTCCTCTTTTAACCGCTAAAGAAAGTTCTGACAGTAACTTACCCGATGGTGAATTAGATTTCCCCTTGCTTAAAATATGCAAACTACGATCTATCTTAACCCCACTTCGCAGCAATAAAGATAATTCTGAGGTTATAAACTCTAACTCATCTAATGTTAATTTGTCAGATGTAAACAAATTACCATTGCGAGTACTTGGTTTCATCTTTATCGAGACTAAATGTAGCCCTTGCTGTACAAGAGCACTTTTAGCTGTATCCAGATCAACACTCTCTATGCTGCTATTTACAACCGCACCACTTGAGTCATATGCTTTGTATTCAAAAATAACCATCAACCAGCCACTCTAATCACTTCATCAATGGTTGTTTGCCCTAAAATAGCTTTGACTAACCCATCTTGCAGTAAAGTTCGACCACCACGAGCTTGATTTAGTTTCCACGCATTTATTGGAAAATTCTCATCTTTTGGTAAAGCTTTTATCGCTTCATCACAACGTAAATACTCCACAATTGCGACACGTCCACGATACCCCGTATGAGCACAATGCTCACAGCCTATCGACTTTTGCAAATTGATATCATAACCATAAGTATCAGCTAAGGTTGTTAACTGATACTGACTTATTTTTTCTGACTGCAACGGATCAGGTTGTGAACAATGCTCACAAAGTTTTCGCACAAGACGTTGAGCCACAATAGAGACAATTGCAGCGTTAAGTAGGTATTCTTCAGCACCGAGATCCAGTAATCGGGTATAAGCACTCGGAGCATCATTCGTATGTACTGTTGAAAATACTAAGTGTCCCGTCAGTGCAGATTGCATCGCAATTTGAGCGGTTTCTTTATCTCGGATCTCACCGAGCATAATTACATCAGGATCTTGACGCACGATACTGCGTAAACCCGCGGCGAAGTCAAATCCAATATTGGCTTGAACTTGCACCTGGTTTATCCCTTCAATTTGATATTCAACAGGATCTTCTAAGGTAATAATTTTGACACTTTCACTATTGATTGCGTTTAAGAAAGTATAAAGACTCGTCGTTTTACCTGAACCAGTTGGGCCAGTAAGCAAGATAACACCAGCCGTTTTCTTAATATCTTCACGAATTGAACGCTCAATATCCGCAGAAAGAC
The DNA here is from genome assembly GCF_025653725.1 of Shewanella sp. SM74. Taxonomy (NCBI): domain Bacteria; kingdom Pseudomonadati; phylum Pseudomonadota; class Gammaproteobacteria; order Alteromonadales; family Shewanellaceae; genus Shewanella; species Shewanella sp. SM74. Next base: position 78,629 of record NZ_JAKKRZ010000003.1, read on the forward strand.
CCAGTACTTCCATACTGTAATTAATCGCATCCTGCCTTAAAAAACGCATGACAATACTTTCACCGTCATGGAGCGGAAGCGCTGAAACCCGAATATCTAAGTCTTCATTGGCAATCTTCATTCCAATTTTGCCATCCTGTGGACGCCGCTTTTCAGCAATATCCATTCCAGACAAAATCTTTAAACGGGAAGCAATTGGTAATCTCATTCGTGGTGGGATCCAATCAGCCTCCTGCAAAACACCATCAATTCTAAAGCGAACACGATATCGATTGCCTATAGGCTCTAAGTGCATATCAGATGCTCTAGCTTTAAGGGCTCGAGAAATCAAAGAGTTGAGCATATTAACTGTTGGTGCTTCACCGGCCAACTCACGTAAACGGTCTTCTTCTAAATCAGTAAGTTCTTCATTAGTGGAGACATTGACAGTATCTGTTTGCTCAAACTGTAGCTTGAGCCTCTGAAGTTGTGCTTCTGTAGCAATCAATAAAGAAATATTGAGATTTTTTTGTCCTATATATTGGTTTGCTTCAGGTGAAAAAGGGTCACTGGCGACAACAATATGAGGAAAGGAAAAATCTGTTGGTTGTTCAATAACAAACCAGTGATAAGGAGCTAAGTACTGATTATGCTCAATTTGTCGCAATGTATTAATGTCAAGTCCATTAAAAATTTCATCCGATATAATTTGAGTATCAAGAATTTTTGCATAATAAGTAGGAAGAGCATCCTCTGAAAGCGCGCCAATATTGACTAATATATGCTCTAAACGACCACCATACTTACGCTGAAATGTGGTGGCTTTTTCCATATCAGACAGAGATACATGCAATACTTGTTGCAGTATATTATTAACGTTCATCATTGATAAATAACGTCTTGATCTTCGTCAGTACCACCCACAACACCATTTTTACCATAGGATTTTAGAGTAAAGGGTAAACCTTGTTCGCCTGGTACAGCATAAATATACGGATTGCCCCAAGGGTCCATGGGAACATCTTTAGGTAAATATGGACCATCCCATTTGGGGTTAGTCGATGATCTCAACTCACTAAGTGCAGATGGGTAATTACCTATATCTAATCTGTAAGTATCCAAAGCTGTTGCCATCATCTCCATCTGAACAGCTGCAGCCTTTGTTTTACTTGAACCCACTTTTGAAAACATCGCAGGTGCAACTAGAGACATAAGCAAGCCTAAAATAACGATAACAATTAACAGTTCAATGAGTGTAAAACCGTTTTTTTTCGATAACAAATTAACTTTGCGAGTAAAACACATACAAAAACCTCTCAAACCATACTTTAAAAACTAATTAAGCCTTTCCGGTGACGTTTCTATACCAAGATAAAATTAACCACACATGTTGAATGACGTAACTGTAAACGAAAAAAATACTAATAAAAAACAAAAACATAAACACTTCAGGAAGCACAAAGAACTCACCTAATATGCCTAGCCCTGCAATTAATATCGCACAAGAACTGATAATGATAAGCGACTGATTAGAGCTGAAACCTGCACGCATAAAAATATGGTGCAAATGGTCACGGTCTGGTTTAAAAGGCGATTCGCCCTTCTTAACTCTGCGATACATAATAGCGACCATATCCATTAAAGGAATTGCAATCAAGTAAAGAGCCGTTACAGGTCTAAAAGCTTTGATTGAAGCATCAACACTTACAACAAGCAGCCACACTATTGTAAAACCAATTAGCATACTACCTGCATCCCCCATAAAGACTTTACTAAGCAATTTGGATGGCCAACCAAGATTAAACATTAAATAGGCTAGCAAGGCTGCAATAAATAGCAGAGGCAAGAGACACCAATGACTACCAGCAAGATAAAGTAATAAAAAAAGTGCAGAGAAAGTAATAACACTCAGTGAACCCGCTAATCCATCAATACCATCAACCATGTTAAATGCGTTAATTGCACCAATAACAGCAACTGTTGTTATAAAAACACCAACAACACCTAATGATATAACTCCAAAACCAAACAGATTCCCAAAATCTTTGATGTAATACTCTGCCCCAAAAATCATCATTGCCGCAACTAACATTTGAGCAACAAGGCGATAACTTACAGCAAGATCATACCTGTCGTCTAGAATGCCTATAAACAACATCATTGATGAAGCTAATAGATAAATATTTAAAACATGGCTATGAGGAATAAATAGCATGCTAGTAGTTAAAACAGCTAGATAAATAGCCAAACCACCGATCAAAGGTACTTGACCAACATGTTGTTTTCGCGCATTAGGCGAATCAACTAATCCAGCCTTAATGGCAATTGGTCTAACACAGCTTATCGCTACAAATGAAACTATAAAAGCCGAAATAAGGGGTATCATGTAATCCATGACTAATCATCCTAACAAAAAGTGTGGGAAGTTACCCCCACACTCATAAACATAAACAATGAGATACGCAGTTATAAATTACCAATAGTCGCTACTGCTACAGCAGTGTTATAAATGATCTGAGTAATCTGGCTCCATAAAGTTAAATTATCTTTATACTCAGTATCTAATGGGACGATAATTGTATCGCCAGGCTGTAGCTTATCTTCATTACTAAACCAGAATGAATTTGTAGGTAACATTACTGCACCATTTGCTTTCACAACGTACATTCTATCATCATCGGCACGTTTACGTGTGCCACCTGACATAGATACGTACTGCTCAATTGTTAAACCAGGCTTAAATCTGTGTGTGGCGGCATTTTGCACCTCTCCCATTACTGCAATTGTCTGCTGAGTAGAAGGTATATACAAAATATCCTGATTCTCTAATTGTAAATCAGCTTGCTTTATACCTACAGATATAGCGGATAGATCAACAACAAGGCGTCCGACTGCTCTGATGTTTTGCAAATCATCTAACATCAACTGTGCATCAGAGTAATTGATAACGTTCCCATCTTTCGATACACCACGAGTTGCAATTTCTCTTCTGAGTTGGTCTGCTAACTTCTGGATTTCTAGCTGTTCCTGTTTTCGCACTGACTCACGCACAAACACTGCTGAGGGTAAGTATGCATAATCAGTGAATCCACCGGCTCGTTCAATGACAGCCTCTAAAGTTTCGCCACGACGTATATTATATGTACCAGGAAATTTAACTTCTCCACGTATTTCTACCGACTGATGCTCTTGCCAATCAGGAATGGTCATCACTGTGAGGATATCACGGCTCTTCAGCTGCATATTGTCAGAAGCGTCATGACTCAAAGCTCTAGATAATTCAATATTCTGATGTGAGACAATTGAGCCATTGTTATCATTAAGCGTTCGCGTTAACTCGGCTCTGACTAAGTATGCGCCTTCTTTTAAACCACCACCTGCAGCGACTAGATCTCGAACATCACCATTGACGGCTAATGGATATACAGAAGGGTAACGAACTTGCCCATTAACTGAGACTATCTGTGCTTCACTGCCATTTCGACTTTGAATCGTGAGCATACGGATCACAGGATAAAGTAGCTCCTGACGAGTCATGACATGACTTAATTTAATCAAGGCAGGATCATCAAACAAATTTGCCAACATCTTACTCACTTCTTGGCTAATTGTTGCTACTTGCTGCTGCTCTTCCTTATTCGTTTTATTGATAACAACACCAGCTAATTCTTGCTTATTATCAAAAGCACTCTTTTTGGAACTCGAAGCTGTTAACTCAGAAAAACCTTGCTTAAAAATGTCACTTGTCAGGAAATTCTCATCACTAAGCTCATTCAAGGTACTTACTCGAGCTTTTACTAACTTATTCAACTCGTAACGATTTTGATCATCATCACTAAAATTAAACACTATAATCCTATCACGAGGTTCAAGCAGTAAATCGTCAGTAACAGAGTGATTAACGATAGCTTGACTAGGCGCAAATTGATGGACCTCAACATCGCCATACTTATTTATCTCCCTTAATATAATTGCGTAGTCTAGATCGGCTGAGACTAACAGATCACCCCAGAGAGAAGGTAATAAATCGCTGACACGTTGACCTTCATACCACTGATATTTACCAGGACGAACAACAGCTCCCACAACTGTGATAGCACTTTCAAACTGACTAGAAACACCTTTAACATTAATAATGTCTCCAGGCGAAACGAGAACGTTTCTACCTTTATCTGTTGTTAAATCAACATTTAAAAATGATTTCAATCCTTCACGATTATAACGTTCAACAGAGCTTGCTTTGGGATAAGCACCAGCCTTCAGGCCTGCTGCCATAGTGATGACATCGGCCATCGTTTCATTATTTTTTACTTCATAAATTGCTGGGCGACGAACTTCACCATCAACAGTAACCAATCCGCCTACTGCTGGAATAAAAACAACATCACCAGATTGCAGGCGAAGATCACCAGACGCATCACCCCTCATCAATAAGTCATATAGATCTAAGGTACCAATCAATTTACCGCTGCGTTTCAGTTGTACATTACGGAGTGAACCAATTTCATTAAGGCCGCCAGCCACAAACAAGGCTTGGGTAATAGTTGATAAACTTGAGACAGTATATGAACCAGGCTTATATGCGTCTCCGGCAACAAAAATTCTGATGGAGCGCAAATCCCCCATAGTGATATTCGCTTCTACACCAATCATTTGCTGCTTAATGACTAATGATAAAGACTCCCGCAATTCACTAAAAGTTAGTCCAGATACAGAAACAGGCCCTAATTCAGGGAATCGAATACTACCGTCGCGATCAACTAACAGGTCAAGTTGCTTATTCTCTTTTCCATATAACTGCACTTTCACGGTATCACCTGGTCCGACAATATAATCACTCGAAACAGGAATGTCTGTCACAGGTGCAAAAGTAGTCGGCTCACCATTAAAGAGGTCATAACCAAACCTCTTCAACTCTTTGTCTTTAAATTCTTTTTTCTCTTTGAGGTACTTTTCAACCTCAAGTGTAATTGCACTTTTCTCCTCAGAATCAAAGTCTTCTAAATTCTTATCAATTCTGGGATTGACTAATGTTGGGTTTGTTAAACTTGATTTAGCATTCGTCTTGTCATTCAAACTGCTCAGCATTGATGGATCTATGCCATATTGGGAAGCTAAACGTGTTTGTTCTGATTTAGGTAATTTCTTGAATTGTTCAATCATTTGTGGAGATGGAGTAGCTGCGTGTACCTGCCCCCCAATCAATATGGCGAAACTAATGCCTAATATGATGAATTTTTTGACGTGTTGTAACACCCGATATCTCCATTGATTTATGTATTTATGTACAAATTTTCTATTTTAATACTAATTGCCAGGTAACATACCAAAACACAAAAAGTAAAACTATGCAATTCAAATAGATATACACATTAGTGTGCAATAAATGATCATTCTACAGCCGGATAAAATCCTTTTCACTGCTGAACAAAACTACACTCCTCGAAAAATAAATCAGTTCGCAAGTGTAACCGCTTTTTGAGCCGGAATTCTAACTGAATTAACTGACTTCGACTACATGTTCATCGCACAAGATACGCCTATGCCTAAATATGTAAATACCTAATGCATGTGGAAGGGAGTATAGAGCAGGACTCAAGCCAACATAGAATTTACACAAAAAAACATAAGCTTGACAAAATATTTTAGTCACAAAAAACATATATAAGAATGATGTTGTGCTCCTGAAAAAGCGAACCAACATGTTTAATGTTGTAACGCATATGAAAAATTAGATATTGCCATTACAAAACAATACCTTACACCTTTCTTGACTGCAAAGATAAACACACCAGTCTTGGCATCGAAATAGGCCATGACTTAGGTGCAAAAAATCTGACTTGAGGTGACCGATATAAACTATTAACTCATCTACATTGATTTAGTAAAAATGTCTTCCAAGTCGCGGCCTTTAACCCTGAAAACACCATTTTTAAACCGTAAATTAACCTCCAGGCCCTTAGAGCGTTCGTTCTGATGGAAGACTACTACAGCGCTAATTACTAGGGACGCGCTATCGAAAAACTCGGCCATACTTCTCGAGAATGGAGGATCCATGCTGCAGAGGCAATAAAAATTATATCAACGATGTTATGCTCTTGCTGAAACAGCTTGTCGGCCAAAGGTCAGTTTTGTATCCAAAAGCCGTCGAACTCCATGACATTCAATCCTTATAATGCGCATCAGTGAACGCTTGGAGGAAAACCACACAGCTAACTGGAATCAACAGCAAGATTGCCTTACTGAGTACGGCCCAATTGTAGTGAAAACTCGCCGTCAGTAAATACTAAGCATTCCACTCATTCTTGAAGATACTGATAACAAGTTATTTACTATTGTCAGAGACTTTATGAGTTTCAGTTGTATTTATTAGAATCAAAACTGATCGTTACATAATAGGGTCAACAAGTTACTGATGAAAAGCCACGGCGATATAATAGCGATAATACTTAACAGCTGATAATGTCACCACTTAGCTTACCAAAATTGACTTTGGTTGCTTTTAAGGGGTATATAAGGTGGGATTTTAGCGAAAATACTCATTTTACCGCTAAATACATTACTTTTATTATAAGAACGTAACAATAACCCATACGTAACTAGCGGTTAATCAACAATTAATGAATGCTATAGCAGGAATTAATGGTTGATTAAACCTGCAGGCGATATTGGGACGAGCAACAACCATTTTTCTGTGGTGACATCATCCTGTTTCAGGGGCCCACAGGCAATCACGAGCTTAAGGTGGAAGACTTCATGAGCGTAGCAAAACCACAAGGAACGATGCTTGGGCATCCCAAGGGATTGTTCCTGCTGTTTACAACAGAACTTTGGGAACGATTTAGTTATTATGCAATGCGTGCCATTTTGGTACTGTATTTAGTTGATCAGGTGGGTAAACAAGGCGGTGGCGGCTTAGGATTTAGCCAAGCTGACGCTTTATCCTTGTATGGTACTTTTACTGCGTTAGTGTATTTAACGCCGCTGATTGGTGGTTGGTTAGCTGATAATTTTCTGGGACAGCGCAAAGCCATTTATTTTGGTGGCGCGTTAATGGCGGCAGGCCAATTTACGCTAGCTGCGCCTCATGCTTGGTTTCCTGGTATTGAGACGACCATTTTTTATATCGGTCTAGGTACACTCATTCTGGGTAATGGTTTGTTTAAGCCGAACATTTCCACTATGGTGGGCGATCTCTACGAGGAAGGTGATCACCGTCGCGATGGTGCATTTACTATTTTCTATATGGGAATCAATTTAGGTGCGGCATTATCCGGCTTTATTGTTGCTTGGGCTTATACTAGCTTTGGCCACACTGAAATGGTTAATGGCCAAGAGGTTTTTGTTAATAACTGGCAGGCAGGTTTCTTCTGTGCTGGTATTGGTATGCTGCTGTCGCTGGTGATTCAATTTTTATTTGCTCAAAAACTGTTAGGTAATATTGGCACCGTGCCAGCGGCCAAGCTTGAACGTGAACGCCAGGCTAAGCTAGGCAATACCCGTAAAGAACCATTTACTAAAATTGAGCGTGATCGTCTCAAGGTAATTATGGTGCTGGGTTTGTTCACGATTATTTTCTGGGCGGGCTTTGAACAAGCGGGCGGGTTAATGAACTTATTTACCAATGAGTTTACAGACCGTTACATAGGTACTTGGGAAGTGCCCACGACTTATTTCCAATCGCTAAACGCTATTTTTATTGTGTTATTTGCCCCTGTAATTGCTTCTATCTGGATCCGTTTAGGTAAAAATGAACCTAACTCGCCAGTAAAATTTGCCTTAGGTTTGTTCTTATTGGCGATTGGCTTCTTGTTCATGATTGGCGCTGTGGTTGAGATGGGTAGCGATCCTACAGCTAAATCAAGCATGTGGTGGTTAGTGGGTGCTTATTTCTTCCATACTATGGGTGAATTATGTTTGTCACCTATTGGCTTATCTATGGTAACTAAGCTAGCACCACTGCGTATTGCCTCTTTGATGATGGGCGCTTGGTTCCTGTTTATTGCGATGGCAAACAAGGTTGCTGGGGTCGTAGGCTCTTTGATTGGTCACGGTGGTGGCAAAGAGGAACAACTTGCTAATGCTATGTCAATTTTTGCCGGTATCGCGATTACAGCGGCTCTGTCTGGCGTGATCCTGTATTTTATGGCTGACAAATTAGTCGATTGGATGCATGGCGCAGAAACCAAGCATCATACTGAAGCCGAAGCCTTAGAAAGTGAAATTGCAGTGACGGCTGAACATGAAGCGATAAAACGTTAATAATCCTGTTCGACTGTTTTTTACTGTTAAAACAAAACGCCTTACTCGCAAGAGTAAGGCGTTTTTGTTAAGTCAGCTATTCGATACTCAATTTTGCCAAAGCGTCTAAAAAAACTAAAGGCTTAACTGTAGAAAACCACCTGCGGGTAGCGTTGCATCATAGACTAAGCCCTTAAACTTGTTATCAAGTAAAGCTTGTTTATGCTCAGGCTCACTTGTCGCAATACATAACTGTTCTTGCGGTAAAATACTGCGGAACTGAATGCTCGGTTTACCCCAATCTAACACGCCAAGCTGAAGACTCTCAGGCAGTGCTAACGGGCTTAATCCCTCGTCATTACGCAGATAACAACGCAGCCCCTTACCCGCCTGTGCAATAGCAGCACGGTACTTAGTTAGCTCAATAGCAACGTAAATCATATCTGCTTTGATATCGAGACCAGATTTCACTAAACGCTCGTTCAAATAGCTCATCATGTTAAAGGGTTCAATAATACTTTGACTCTGACCATTCCTAAAATCTTTAAGCTTCTGATTAACAAAACTTCTAAGCAGAACGCAGGCAAACGCGGCTCGATTATCCTCAGGATACAAATGGGCCATGTACATAATCAGGTAATCACTACCTACCATAGTTGAATCTATGAAATAACTGCTTATATCGCTATTTTTATAAAGGCTATAGTCAACCTTGGCTGCCGGATAACTAATATTTGAAGCGGGAAAGAGTTGTTGCTGAACTTGTTTTGCAGCAGCAACACTTTGCTCAAGCAATGCTAGATTATCACTTAATTCTTGGTGGGATAGCGCGTCAAAATCTGCGGCTTGAGTATCATCAATGTAGGAACTATGAAGGCTTTGTTTAATGGCTTGTTCAATAATAAATAAATCAGATACTGGCTTAACGAGATAATCACTGGCGCCAATGCGTAAGGCTTCTACGACGTCAGCCATGACATTATTACCCGAGATCACAATAGAAGGCACTAAAGGTGCTAACCTTGTCATTTCCTTAAGCATATCGAGCCCACCGAGCTTAGGCATACTCAAGTCTGCAAGAACAATATCGAAGCGCTGCGATTTAAAAACTGACAATCCTTGTTCACCATCACAGGCTTGTGTGACTTGCGCGCCTCTGCTATCGAGAAAGCTTGCAACAATCTGTCTAAACACGGGGTCATCTTCAACTAAAAGAACCGCAACACCATTTAACGCCATAAAGGTTCCCGAATAAAGTTCATCGCATAGCCATTACTCAAGTGAATATGCCAATAACAAAATTTAACAAGGCTAGCATTTGATGACTAAAGACAAATGCTGTCAAGTACGGCCAATAGGGTTACTCAAGCTCCTGCATATACTGATCGAGCAACTCATCATCATCTTGCTTTTGAGGGACATTACCATCATAGACTTTATAGTCCATGTGCTGTAAATATGCATCTTTGACAAAGGCATAGGGATCGAGTGCATTATCAACAAGTCGCTCTTGATCGATTGCTGATGCTCTAGAATGAAGGTTTTTAAGTCCCCATTTAACAATGGATTGCCACATTGTTAACTCAGACAATGGAAAGTATAGACCATCAACCCAATCAGACGCGAGTTCTCGCACAACATAAGGACCCGCAAATGGCGCCATGAAGTAAGGTCCATTAGGCACCCCATAATAACCCAGCACTTCATTAAACTCATCTTGCTTGCGGCTCATACCCATCATGTCAGCGACATCAATGACACCTAATAAGCCGACAGTAGAATTGATTGTAAAGCGTCCACCAGCATTAGCTGCCCAGCCCCACTTACCCTGCAGCACATTGTTTACTAAGCTGCTAGGTTCCTCTAAATTCTGCACAAAGTTATTGATACCTGTTTTAGCAGGCGTAGGAATATAATCGTTATAACCATGGGCTACAGGACGATATAAATATCTATCTAGGTAGAGATAATTGAAGTCCCACATAGCTCGGTTAAAGCCTTCGAACGGATCGCGGGGATCATCATAGGTAATTTGTACCTTAGCAGGTGTTTCCTGCTGAATGGTATCTGGTAGGGATACTTCAGCCGATTGCACTTTAGGCAACAGCATTAACCCCAAAGATAATCCCATCCATTTTAACTTCATATCGCTCTCTTAATATAAATGTACTGTTTAGACATCAAATTTTCGCTAAAGTGACAATACAAAAATGACGATATAAAGATAATTCGTCTTAGTGGCATACTATCCAGTATGACAGTTCCTTTGTCACAAGGCGCATAAGCATACTTGGCAAAAAAAATTGGTCAATTGTTAATTTTACTAAACGAATGTATCGCAGGATAAACTATATAAGGTCATTAAATGGAGTCGATTCCACTTGTCAGCAGTCAAAATTCGCAGTTACACACTGCGATGGCTAACACTGATGCCCTCAATGCTACTCCACGCCCCATTCCAGCTCAGGTACAAACATCACCTGAGGGAGATAGTATTATTCTAAACGGTACAGAATATAATTTAAAGCTAGTTAATGCTCAACAACGGCAAATATTGTTGACTGCTAATAGCTTTTTAGTCACGCCCAATGCGCAAAACAGCTCAACTCCAACTACGATAGTGCAAAACTCCACTAGCCAACTGCTTGCGTTAGCTACACCTCTCGTACTGAAAATCCCTGAGGCAGTGATCAATCTGGCGCAACAAAATGGCATATCTCAGACGCAGCTTTCAACGCTCGCGGCTCGCACACAGGGCTATCCATTACCCAACGTCACTATAGTTAACAAGGAGCTTCAATTTGCTAATGGTACCGTTGTAGCACAAGATCCTGGACCCCAGCTGAATCAAGGTGAATTCATCGCGAAAATAGCCTTTCAACAAGGGCACCCTATTTTATTACTCACCCCAATACAGAGCAAACTCGAAATCATAATTGGGGCGCCAGTAAATGAAACTCAGGTTCCCACAAATAAACCATCTTCTGATCTTGTGATCGCGAAAATTGAACCAGCCCAGATCATTGCCTCCTTTCTAAAAAAACTCGAAAATATCAACTTTCTGCCTGAGCCCACAAAACAAATGGTCACAGCCAAAGTCGATATAATGCAGCTTCAAAGTAAAGTAGATGTTCCATCAGCGCCCACTGCGACAGGCTCACAGAATATCTCTAACGCGCAAGTCATAACGTCAACAACTAAAGACCTAGGTCAGATCAGCACTCAAAACTCAGCCCTTGAAAATCGGCTTGTGGGTCAATCACCGACATCACAAATGGGTGAAAACGTAAATAGCAAAAACGGGTTACCTCAAGGCTCAAAAACGTCACAAGAAATCCTAAGAGTGAGTCCTACAGACATAAACAAACTTAATAATATTTTAGGATCAAGTAGCCAAAAGAATGAACAACAAGGCAATGATGCTAAGACTGACACTTCAATAAAAGTGGCCGATGTCTTACAAAAAGCGTTCAATAAAGCGGGGGCACTTCCTATTGAGTTATCTCGTTCTAATAGCAGCTCGAATTTAGCATCTGAGTTATTGAAACACCTACCGCATTTAGGGCTACCACCACTGAGCCAATTAAATGATATCGATGAACTCAAAGCCAATATTCTCGGTCTAGCGAGTGTAAATCTTGCTACTCCTCAATCAAATCAAGCCTCAATGCTCATGAATGGGAGTGCAATTACCTCACTTTTTCAGCTGCTACTTGGCTTTAAAGCCAATAACAATTCGAATTCCGTGAGCAAAAAACTTGCCGACTACCTTGAACAGTTACAAGCTAAAGTGGGCTTCTCCACTAAACTTCTTGGGCAACTGAGCAAAGCAGGAGGCCTTGATAGCATGGGACTATTAGCCTCTAACCTGCATTTATACCAACAGGCAAGTAATGAGAGCGCTGGCAATTTGGTGTGGTTCTTCGCCCTGCCCTATGGCATTAACCAACGACAGGAGCAACTGGAAGGGAAATTTGAGCAAGAAGCCGATCCTGATGACCCAGATAAAAAAATTGGATGGCGTTTACAACTGAAGTTTAATCTAGCACAAGGACCTCTGCTGATTTCAGCCCAAAACCACAATCAACAATTAGATATCCAGTTTAAAGGCAATAGTCAGATACTACTTAATAAGGTTAATAACTTTTTAACGCCCTTAAGCCAAAAACTATCACAACTGGGTTTTACGCCTGGTGAACTATCAACTCAAATAGCGCAAGTACCAGCAACCTTATTACCTGGTGATCATTTCCTCGTAAAGACAAAAGCTTAATGAGTGACAATGTTCCAACACTAATATTGAGTTCATTATACAAAACATTGGAAATAACGATATGAGCGAAGAGAGTGAACCTAAACAAGCTGTCGCACTGAGCTACGATGGCCGTAACGCTCCTAAAATAGTCGCGACTGGTGAAGGGCTTATCGCAGAAGAAATTATTGCCTTAGCTAAGGCTAACGGCGTTTATATCCATCAAGATCCCCATCTGAGCCATTTTTTGCAATTGCTAGAGTTAGGAGAGGAAATTCCCAAGGAGCTTTACCTGCTTATCGCCGAACTGATTGCATTTGTGTATATGCTCGACGGTAAATTTCCTGAGCAATGGAATAATATGCATAAAAAAATTGTCGAGAAAGCATAAAATAAAAAAGCTAATTCAGAAAAATTAGCTTTTAGTGTTCAATTGTCTAGCGATTACTTACGATGCAGACGGATCAACAGCTCGGCTTCAGCTTTAGGTAATTCGCATTCCTTAATCAATTCGTCGACGCCAGCACCAAGCGCGACCATCTTCATGGCTCGAGTATAAAGTTTTGCCTGTGGATCCTGTTGAGTCGTCTCTTCAATCCGTTCAGACTGTTGCAGTATGCGTTTTTCTAATTCAATAACACGACGGCCTACACCGATTGTGCCACTGCGTAATTCTTGCAATTCACGTTTAAAAGACTCTCGCTGCCGATCGCCCTCTTTAACTAACACAGTCAATGCATCAACTTTGCTTCTTAATTTACTCAATTGCTTTTGTAAAAAGAGTACTAACCCTAAGCATGCGATGACATAGACTAACGCTGCGATCAAAAATTCATCGCCCATCAAAAATCCTTATACTCACTCAAAGCCATAGATTAGGAGCTGGCTTACAATTGAGTTATCTATTCCAAAGTGCTCACTTAACGTCACCAATATCATTGGCCATTGTTCAAGCTATAATAAAAAGACTTCGTCTATCCATAAATCATAAATACTCAACATCATCGATTTATTCGCAAATAAACAAAATGGCTGAATGAATTCTAATCATTCAGCCTTATCACACTCATTGATTAGATCTGAGTCAACTCAGCCCATTCTTCATCGGACAATAATTTGTCGAGATCAACTAAGATAAGTAATTCATTGTCGCGATTGCTCACGCCTTGAATAAACTTAGCACTCTCTTCCGTTCCAACATTAGGCGCATTGTCAATTTCAGAGCGACGCAAATAAACCACTTCTGCAACACTATCAACTAAGATACCAATGACCTGCTTTTCAGCTTCGATGATAACGATTCGGGTTGAATCATCAACTTCAGCAGACTGCAATCCAAAACGTGAGCGGGTATCAATTACAGTGACGACATTACCACGTAAGTTAATGATCCCTAGTACATAATAGGGGGCACCAGGTACAGGAGCAATTTCAGTATAACGCAGCACTTCCTGCACTTGCATTACGTTGATACCATAAGTTTCATGGTCCAACTTAAAGGTAACCCATTGTAATACTGCATCATCTTTACTTGCAGCGACTGCTGCTACATTTCTTGTATCTTTCATGTTTACCTCAACCAATTGAGTCCTGACAACCTAAACCCGCATTAAGCATTTCAACTAAGGCTTGTACGTGCAAAATGCCACACATCTGTTCTTTCACTACACCTGCTAACCAAGGACGTTTACCCGCTTGACTACGCCAGTTGACTTGCGATTTATTAATTTTTACCGCATTGACCAAGGACTCACAAGTCAATCCCCAGTTACTGCCTTCTAATAATACAAGATATTGATAATTTACCGATTGCGCCAGTTTATCTGTGTATTTTTCTGGCATAACCCACGCACAAGTATCAACAATGTTCAATTGCTCCTCCCTATGCGTTTGTACACCAAGAAACCATGCGGGTCGACCAAAGATGTGGTTTATCCGCTCAACTTTTACTATTCCGCCTAAACTCACCAAAGGCACAGCCAATGTCAGCCCTGCTACTTTAAAGAATAGTACCTGAAACTCATCATCGAGCACTTCTTGCAAATCTTTTGTCACACTAGGAGGCGTAATGCCGACTTGTGTTTCTGGCACAACCACTGGCTCAACGATTTCATCAACAACGGTTTCATTAACAACAGGCTGAGCTTTTGGTACTTCCACCACAACAGGTTGAACATCAATAGGTGGCGCTATCTCTACTGAAGGTGGTATAGGTTCTAACCTTGCAGTCTTTAGTACTGGCGCGAGTAATTTCTCTAACGCTTGCTTATTCACTTGAGCTACAACCTGGCTTACCGGAGCAACAAACTCATGTTGTCTTGGCGCCGCTTTTGGCTGCAACTGCGCAGTAGGCGTTATGGCCTTCTCTACATTCTGCGGTGCGGCAGTGCGACCATTTTCAGCCAAAATAGCCGCATCGAGCAATGCTGCCTCCGTTTGATTAACGGCAACATTTTGATTTGAGTCTGCTTTTACAATGCTTTGAGGGGAAACAATCTGGTTTGGACTGTCGTCTTCCTGTAGCAATAATGCGAAAAAATCAAAAACAGTTTCATCAACCGATTTTGACATGGCCAAACTCCCCAACTAATAAGAAATCTAATAATCTTTCATAGGCTTTAACACCGCGGCAACCACTCGCATAATGCGATGCTGGTAAATGTGCCAAACTGGCATCTCTAAACTTAGTGTCTACTGGAATAACGTCTTTCCACAAAGTATCACTGTATTCGGCACCAAGAACTTGCAAAGCCGCAGGTGATGCTTTGGTGCGTTTATCGTACATGGTTGGCACAACAGTGTAACTGTAGCGCGTCTTCTTAGATCGCCCCATTAACTCCATTGTTTTAATCATCCGCTCTAGCCCTTTAATGGCAAGAAACTCCGTCTGCACAGGAATAATGATATGCTGACTTGCCGCAAGCGCATTGACCATTAATACCCCGAGTACGGGTGGGCAATCAACGATAGCAACATCATAATCATCAGCAACCAGTGCTAATAAATTACGTAGTACTAATCCCATTCCCTCTTGATGACCTAAGGCTCTGTCTAAGGTAGCCAATGCCATAGTTGCAGGCAATAAATCCAAACCATCGACTAAGGTTGGCACAACATGGGATAAAACGAGTTCCTTAGAAAGGTTTTTATGGGCAAGAAAAACATCAAACAACGAGCCTGGAACCTCTTCAGAATCAATACCTAAGTAATAACCTAACGAAGCATGTGGATCGGTATCTATCATAAGAACACGCTTACCACGCTTAGCTAAAGTTCCCGCTAAACTCGCTACCGTCGTGGTTTTACCTACGCCACCTTTTTGATTCGCTATGGTCCAGACTTTCAAGAAGTAACCCCTACCTATACTGGTTAATACGCTAATGAACTAGAAAATTGTGAGTTCACAAATTCTAAAAATTACTGCTCTTTTCTGGTCGTGACTCGAATGCCGCCATTGGGCAAACTAATCACTTTGACACCATCGGCATTCTCAGATATCACCACTGGCAGCATCTCTGCATTTTGGGGGGCAATTGTCTGAGAAACAGCTTTAACCTCTTTTTCTGGCGCTTGAAGCTGTTTAGGAATAGAGGATTCCAGATTAGTTTTTTCCTTCGCCGTATCTATTTCAGTATCTGGTTCGCCCAGCAAAGGCGGAATACTATTTTGTACCGGCTCAGGACCAATCGCTACAGCCTTCTGCTCACCAGGAGCCGCCAATTGCAACATTGCTTTAGTCTGATCGGGATGAGACGCTAACCAAGTTGCAATGGCCTCAGCCTGTTCGTCAGGTACCATTAACAGCACCTGAGTCGATTCCAAACGTTTTACATCCGCCTGCAGTAAACTATTCTTACGCTTGTAATCTAGGCTTAAGGCACCAAGAACCAAAATGGCTATGCCCATCAACAAGATGATGAGCACACTATTTGTGCTCATCGGATATTGATTTTTAGACACGAACAGACTCTTTTAAAATACATTCGGCCATGTTGTCTAAGGCTATCGACTGGGTGGCAATCCCGGCACTCGCAACGGCTTGTGGCATACCATAAACCACACAACTGGCTTCATCTTGCGCCCAAATGGTAGCGCCTACAGCTTTCAACATACGTGCGCCTTCTCTGCCATCCGCCCCCATGCCAGTTAATACAACAGCAAGCACATCACCACTAAAGGCTTTAGAAGCAGAAGCAAAGGTGATATCCACACAGGGCTTATAATTCATATCAGCACTGCCTGCGATAACTTTTAATCGGCCACTTGCTCCAGTACGTTCAACCATCATTTGCATACCACCCGGCGCTAAATATGCACAACCCGGTTTAAGCAGATCGCCATTAGCGGCCTCTTTTACTTCAATCTTACATAAGCCATTTAAACGACTCGCAAATGCAGGGGTAAAGGCAGCAGGCATATGCTGGATTAATAAAATTGGATGCGGATAGTTTGCCGGAAACTGCGTGAGTATTTTTTGCAGCGCAACCGGACCACCAGTAGATGTACCGATCAGCAATAATTTATACTGCTTACCACTTGCACGAATCGTCGTTGCCGTTGAGGTTCTAACAGGAGCTGCAACAGGCGTATGAGCCGATATACTGGTTGAACCTAAAACGCTACCTGTTGGACGCGCACTAGGTATTGGCGCGACCACAGGACGTGCAATCGGACGAAACATTCTGCGTCGTCCCAATGCCTTAACTCTTTGTTGCAACAATAAAATGGCATCATCTTTGTTGGTCGCAATATCTTCAAAACGTTTAGGTAGAAAATCTAATGCACCAGCATCTAAAGCGTCTAACGTTGCTTTAGCGCCATCATGGGTTAAAGAAGAAAACATCAAGATCGGAGTCGGACACTTAGCCATGATTTCACGAACAGCAGTAATACCATCCATGACAGGCATCTCAATATCCATAGTGATAACTTGGGGATTAAGCTCAGCAGCCAACTTCACCGCTTCGGCCCCATTTGAGGCCGTCGCGATAACTTCCAGTTCAGGATCTTGATTGACTATTTCACTAACACGTCGTCTGAAAAAACTTGAGTCATCAACGACTAATACTTTAATGGCCATTCCATTCCTTAGCTTGGAAACTAACTCTTACTTTTCGCATAATGCTTTAGCAATCCAGGAACATCTAAGATCAGTGCAATACCACCATCCGATGTAATTGTCGCACCAGCCATCCCAGGTGTGCCATGTAACATAGCGCCAAGAGGTTTAATAACGACCTCTTCTTGTCCTATTAAGGCATCCACTACAAAACCAATTTGCATCATGCCTAATTGCACGATAACCACATGACCATGCTTTTTATCGCCATGTTTAAAGGTCGTTTTGTTTCTATGTAGCCAGTGTTCCAAATAGAACAAAGGTACGGCCTTATTACGCACTATGACAGTCAATTGCCCATCAACAATATTGGTTTTTGTGAGATCGAGATGGAAAATCTCATTCACGCTAGATAGAGGTAATGCGAACACTTGTTTAGCGACATCGACCATTAAGGTTGGCATAATCGCCAGTGTTAGCGGTACTTTAATCTCAAGTATCGTTCCCTTACCTTTCATGGAATCAATATGTACAGTGCCATTCAGCTGGGTGATACGAGTTTTTACCACGTCCATCCCAACACCACGGCCTGAAATATCTGAAATCTCAACTTTAGTTGAAAAACCTGGTGCAAAAATCAAATTATAGGCTTCGCTGTCTGTCATCCGCGAAGCAGAATCTTCATCGAGCACACCACGATTTATGGCGATTTTTTTGAGTTTTTCAGGATCCATGCCTGCGCCATCGTCTTCGATTTTCAGCAGTATATGGTCGCCTTCCTGACTTGCTGATAAGGTAATCGTTCCCGTTCTTGGCTTACCACTAGCTTCACGCTCATTTGGCATCTCGATACCATGATCAACAGAGTTACGCACTAAGTGGACGAGTGGATCGGCAAGCGCTTCAACGAGGTTTTTATCTAAGTCAGTTTCTTCACCGACCATGATCAAATCAATTTCTTTGTTTAGTGTACGAGCAAGATCACGTACCACCCGAGGGAAACGACCAAACACTTTCTTGATCGGTTGCATACGGGTTTTCATCACAGCGCCTTGCAAATCGGCAGTAACGAGATCTAAGTTCGCGAGAGCTTTCGACATCTCCTCATCATCACGGCTGATGCCTAAGCTCACCAATCGATTTCGCACTAACACTAACTCACCCACCATATTCATGATCTGGTCGAGTCGTGCGGTATCTACACGTACTGTTGTTTCCCCCTGAGGCACATTCGCAGAGCTAGCCTTAGCAGGTGCTTTATCGACAACCGCAATTTCCACCTTAGGTTTTGCAGCAACGACTGGGGCTGGAGCTGGTACTGCGGCTTTTACTGGCGCAGGAGCATGTGGTGCAGCAGTAGGTGCTACAGTCGAAACAGGGGACGTAGGCGCTTTTACTTCAGCTTTCGCAGGTGCTCCGCCTTTCCCATGGAGTTCATCGAGTAATCGCTCAAACTCATCATCGGTAATTTCATCAGCATCTACAATCGGTTGAGGCGCAGGTGTTGCCACAACCTTAGGCTTAACAGGCACTTCAGCCTCAGCTTTAAATTTACCTGAGCCATGAAGTTCATCCAGTAACGCCTCGAACTCATCATCAGTGATGTCATCACCTGATGTTGAAGGTGTTTTAATTGGTGCAGCAGGCTTGACAGCAACAGGCTCAGATACAAATGTGGTAGCAGCGACCGCAGGTCCCTTTCCTGAACCATGAAGCGCATCCAATAAAGCTTCAAATTCAGCATCATTGATATCATCGATACTTGAAGACGTATTTTCAATGGAAGATGAGTTATCACTTATGTCAGCAGGGATTTCTTGAAGGGTAGGAGTATCAATAATGACTTCAACAACAGGTTCTGGCTCTGCAACCTTGGCAGAAGCGACTTCAGATGGCAAAGGCACACCTGAACTGAGCATTTTAAGTCTCGCTAACAAACCTGAATCGGCGGGATCTTGTTGCTCGCCCTGCTGGGTTTGCGCAAACATGGTATTAATTGCATCAACAGCCTGCAAAATAATATCCATCAACTCTGCGTTAACGCTACGCTTGCCTGTCCGCAATAAATCGAAGGTATTCTCAGCCTCATGACAAACATCAACCATGGGAGTTAAGCTAAGAAAGCCAGCACCACCTTTAACGGTATGAAAACCTCGGAAAATGGCGTTCAGCAAGTTAGTATCATCAGGATTATTTTCAAGCGCAACGAGTTGCTCTTGCAGAAGCTCTAAAATTTCACCGGCTTCGATTAAAAAGTCCTGGAGTATCTCTTCATCTACATCAAAGGCCATCAAATTGACTCCCAGTTAGAAACCCAGACTCGATAGAAGATCATCCACTTCGTCTTGACCCGTTACCACATCTTGACGAAGCTCGGCATTCATTATCGGGCCTTCTGCTTCAATATTATTTTTCTGAGCAATCTGACTTTCAATCATAGGTTGCTCACCAAATACCGTCAGCATAGAAACCAGATTACTTTCTACTTCCATTACTAGATCAATAACACGACGTATTATTTGTCCTGTTAAGTCTTGAAAATCTTGCGCCATCAAAATTTGATTAAGCAATTCACGTAATCGAGTCGAGTCATTTGCACTACGAGACATAAGGTCTTGTACATCGTGACAAAGGCCCTTAAATTCAGTCAGCGCTATCTCGCGTCGCATTAATCTGTCCCAAGATGGCATGACATTTTGAATATTTACGGTCACGGCATTAGCCAAAGGTAAACATTCTTCAACCGCATCCATGGTTTTATTTGCAGCTTGTTCGGTCATGTCAATAACGTAATTTAAACGTTGCTTGGCATCGGGGATCTCTGTATTGGCTAATTCAGCAAGACGATTATCAACTTGAAAATCCATCAGCGCACTATGAAGTTGCCGAGTTAATTTACCTACTTCTTCGAATAATTCTCGTTGCAGTGGAGCAGCAAGCTCCCGAAATAAATCATCTGCCTGACTTTGCTCACCTGCACTTAATAATTCAACTAAGTGCTGAGCTTGCTCGAGCGTGATGAGCCCTGATGTTTGTGACTTCATAGCTCATCCTTGCTCAAGCGAGTCGTTCGAATATTTTATCTAACTTCTCTTTCAGCGTTGCAGCGGTAAAAGGCTTAACCACATAACCATTCACTCCCGCTTGAGCGGCAGCAATAATCTGTTCACGTTTTGCTTCAGCAGTCACCATTAATACGGGTAAATGCTTCAGCGAATCATCAGCGCGAATTGCTTTTAACAGATCGATTCCTTGCATACCAGGCATATTCCAATCTGTAACAACAAAATCAAAATCCCCCTTTTGCAACATCGGCAGGGCTGTTGAGCCATCGTCTGCTTCTTGGGTGTTATTAAACCCCAAGTCTCGCAACAAGTTCTTGATGATACGCCTCATTGTCGAAAAATCGTCAACAATGAGAATCTTCATATTCTTGTCCAAGGTTTCCTCCGGTGAGCTGACATTCTGTGCTCGATTAATAATTATACTTATGTCCAGTGCTTGAGTTTAGCTTTCAATCGCAACATTGCCTGACTTAATATCTGGCTAACCCGCGATTCACTGACTTCAAGAATGGCGCCAATCTCTTTTAAATTCAATGCTTCATCGTAGTACAGGGATAACACTAATGCATCTCTTTCAGGCAATAATTTAATTGCCTCAACCAGAGCAGAATGAAATTGGTTCTCAGCTAATGCTTCAAATGAATCATCATCGGACCGATCACTCACTGTAAGTATATCCTGAGATACGCCTAAATCTTCTATCCCTATGATTTTTCCGACAGAAACATCGTTAAGAATATGATGGTACTCATCGAGCGTCATATCAAGTTTTTCTGCAATTTCTGTGTCGCGTGCATCACGGCCCAGTTCTTGCTCTAACTCATCAATAGCGTGTGCAACCTTACGATTGTTACGATGAACGGAACGAGGGACCCAGTCGCCACGACGAATTTCATCTAACATGGCTCCACGTATGCGTATGCCGGCGAAGGTTTCAAATTTCGCACCCTTGCCACCATCAAACTTGGATGATGCTTCTAGTAACCCCATCATCCCAGCTTGGAGTAAATCATCTAACTGCACAGATGCAGGTAGTCTGGCGAGTAAATGATGCGCAATTCTTTTAACCAACGGAGCATACTGTTCAACGATCGACGATTTATTGTCTAAACAAGTATACGCAGCGGCTTTATTCACTCGTTTTTTCCTCTTGAAAATCTGGTCGTTGTACTAAACGCTCAACGAAAAACTCCAAATGCCCACCAGGTTGCTGCGGCACAGGCCAGCTCAAAATTTTATTTGCCAATCCTTGATACGCAATCGCCGCTGGTGATTTAGGATAAGCTTCAACCACCAATTTTTGTTTACGAACAGATTTACGTAAGTTTTCGTCAAATGGAATCGTGGCGACTAATTCAAGTGCAACATCTAAAAATCTGTCGGTCACTTTACTGAGTTTAGCAAATAATTCCATACCTTCGCGTAAACTACGCACCATATTGGCAACTATTTTAAAACGGAACACACCATGCTCACGGCTGAGAATTTTAATCAGGGCGTAGGCATCGGTAATCGAAGTGGGTTCATCACAAACAACGACTAACACATCCTGCGAAGCACGTGAGAAACTGAGCACCATATCTGAGATCCCAGCCGCAGTATCTACGACTAGAATATCAAACTGAGTCCGCATCTCGCTAAATGCTCGGATTAATCCAGCATGTTGTGCAGGGCTTAATTCCACCATCCCCTGTGTTCCTGAGGTGGCTGGTACTATGCCTATCCCCTTTGGACCACGCACGATAATATCGTCAAGCTCTGCATCACCAGAGAGCACGTGAGAGAGGTTACGCTCGGCACGAATACCCAGCATGACGTCGACGTTTGCTAAGCCAAGGTCAGCGTCAAGTACCAAGACACGCTTGCCTTTTTCGGCTAATGCCACAGCAGTATTAATAGAAACGCTGGTTTTACCCACGCCTCCTTTGCCACCAGTGACCGCGATTACTTTCACTTTTTCGTTATAGGGTTGATTCATCATACGTAAACCACTTGCTTGATCCAGGGTCATAAATCTACTCAAATGCACAGGCCATATTATCTGACCACGCTGTGTCTTGTAATGATTGTTGTTCTGTACTATCTAACGCTGCGAGTGCCTGTTGGGCTAAATCTAGGGTATCCGCAACTTTCATATCTTCAGGAACTCTTTGTCCATCAGTAATATAACTTAATGGTAATCCGTTTTGGATCAACACACTTAATGCTCCTGCTAACGACACAGATTCATCGAGTTTTGTGAGAACGACACCAGATAGGGGAATGCGTTTAAAATGATTGACTGCATCTTGCAGCACACGGCGCTGCCCTGTCGCAGACAGTACCAGATAACTGCGGATAGGTATCCTGCTATTTGCAGTTAAATTATCAAGTTGCTGGTAAAGGCGCATATCTCGCTGTCCCATGCCAGCCGTATCTATCAATACTAGCTTGCGATTCCTAAACTGATAGAGAATTTGCTCTAATTCATTTAGATCATGAGCTTGCTTTACTGGGCAGCCCATTATTTTGCCATAAGTTGCTAATTGCTCATAGGCTCCGATGCGATAATGATCTGTGGTAATTAAAGCAACATGTTCAGCACCATGATGTGCCGCAAAACGGGCAGCAAGTTTAGCTAATGACGTTGTTTTACCAACCCCAGTAGGACCAACTAATGCAACCACCCCGCCCTGCTTAACAATGTCATCGCCCTGATTATCAAGCATATTAGCAAGACTTTGTGGTAATGCTCTGACTAATTCAGCTGGCGTATAATGCTGGCTCAGCGCGGATAATTTATTCGCAACCGCAGGGGAGAATTCAGCCTCAAGCAATTTCGCTTCGAGCATAGCACCGACGGGATCGATGCGTTTTTTATGTTCCGTCATCAAGGAGGATACTTGATGTGTCAATAAATTACGCAGTGATGCTAATTCATCACGCATAGCCTCAATATCAGCACTTTGTTTCTGTGATGTTTGTGGCTTTTTATCAAACGAGGAAGGCGCTTCACGACGTTCTGGTTTCACAGCAGTAGGGGCTTGTAAGCTCTTAGCCCATGCTGGTAACTCGGCATCAACTTGCTGATGTGACATTTGTTGATTCAAACGGCTTTGCTGCTTCTCAAGTAAGGCTTGTAATGAGTCTGCTGGTGCGGCTGGCTTAGCGCGAGTTTCTACACGAACTGGCTGCTTAGCACCTAAGGACACGAGATCGTCGCTCACGTCCATAAAGGTCGGTGCTGGCGCATTGGCTGCAGTTTTCGCTTTAGGTTCGTCATAGTCAACGGCAGCGACAATTTCGATGCCACCGTTCACTTTTTTATTTGACATAATGACGGCATCTGAGCCGAGTGTTTCTTTCACTTGGGCCAGTGCGGCGCGCATGTCTTTGGCAAAAAATCGTTTAATCTTCACTTATGCGTCCTCTACTGGCCGACTGCAGATACGATACGTATTTGCTTCTCATCAGGTATTTCTTGATATGAAATGACTCTGAGATTAGGAATAGTATGTTTAACAAAGCGTGACAGCGTCGCGCGTAACATACCTGACGTCAACAATATGGCGGGTTGTCCGACCATTTCTTGCTTCTGAGCCGCATCGGCAAGGGACTGCTGCATGCGTTCTGCAAGACCGGGTTCAATATTAGGACCATCACCACCGGTTGCTTGCATTGACTGATGCAACATCTGTTCCAACTCTGGCGCCAAAGTAATGACGGGGATTTCGAGCTCTGGGCCTGAGATTTCCTGAACTATCATACGTTTCAAAGCGATACGTACAGCGGCAGTCAAGACTTCAGTGTCATTGCTCTTAGTGCCATATTCTAACAAAGTTTGCACTATAGTACGCAAGTCTCTAACTGAAACCCCTTCATTTAATAGGTTCTGCATCACTTTTACGACATGTCCTAGTGGCATGATATCTGGAATAAAGCCATCAACCAGCTTAGGTGAGTGCTTCGCAAGCATATCCATCAGTTGTTGCACTTCTTCGTAACCTAACAACTTAGCAGCGTTATTTGTGAGTAATTGACTAATATGAGTTGCAACAACAGTGGCGGCATCGACGACGGTATAACCTAGTGTTTGTGCGTGCTCACGTAACTCAGGGGCGATCCATACAGCTTCCAGGCCAAAGGCGGGATCGCGCGTTTCGATACCATCGAGTTTGCCATAGACTTGACCAGGGTTGATCGCCAATTCGCAATCATGACGAATATCAGCCTCTCCGACGACGACGCCCATTAATGAAATGCGATACGCATTAGGTGATAAATCTAAGTTATCGCGAATATGCACCGCGGGCACTAAGAAGCCTAGTTCCTGAGACAACTTTTTACGCACGCCTTTAATGCGGCTTAGTAACTCGCCACCTTGGCCCTTGTCTACCAGAGGGATCAAACGATATCCGACCTCAAGACCAATAGTATCAACATGATGTACATCGTCCCAACCCAGCTCTTTAGGCTCTTTATCTTGTCTTTCTATAGGACCTGATTTCACTTGTTCTAGCGCTTTAAGACGTTTGTTTTCATTTCGTTTATAAACAAAATAAGCTGCACCAGCTGTCATAAAGGCAAAGCTTAAAAACGCCATGTGTGGCATACCAGGAACAATACCCATTACAAACAGGACTCCGGCGGCGATACCCAATGACTTATGACTGTCAAACATCTGACTCATCATCATTTGGCCCATATCACCTGACTCATTTTGACGGGTCACCATCAAGGCTGCGGCGATTGACAATAATAGACCAGGGATCTGTGCTACTAAACCATCACCGATAGTCAGTAAGGTATAAATTTCAACCGCTTCAGAGAAACTTAAGCCATGCTGCACAATCCCTATGATGAAACCACCTACGATATTGATCACTAAGATCATGATACCGGCAATCGCATCCCCTTTAACGAATTTGGACGCACCGTCCATCGCACCATAGAAATCGGCTTCACGGGTCACTTCGGCACGGCGTATTCTCGCTTGGTCTTGATTTAAGGTTCCAGCATTTAAGTCAGCATCAATTGCCATTTGCTTACCAGGCATAGCATCCAAGGTGAAGCGGGCGCTAACTTCAGCGATACGACCAGCACCTTTAGTCACCACCGAAAAGTTTATAATAATCAAAATGATAAACACCACTAGACCAACGGCATAGTTACCACCGATCACCACAGAACCGAAAGCTTCAATCACCTTACCCGCGGCATCACCGCCATTATGGCCCTCAAGTAAAACCACACGAGTAGAAGCAACGTTGAGCGCAAGGCGTAATAACGTCGCCACCAGTAACACGGTAGGGAAGGCAGCAAAATCTAAGGGTCTATCGGTATAAATAGCCACCAGTAATACGATGAGAGCTAACGCAATGTTGAATGAAAAGAGTATGTCTAATAGAAATGGAGGGATAGGTAAAACAATCATGGCCAATGCAGCAAGCACAACCACCGGCGTGCCAATGCCTTTAAAAGTGCTGAGCCTAATTTGTTTTACTTGACCAAGAGTCGCTTTAACATCCATTCGCTATAACCTAAACTTTGACGTGTAATAGCATGAAGCAAAAAACGCGCCAACAAGATTAAAGCCATTAATGAAGGAAAGATATGTACTGTGGCTGATTGATATACATAAAATTAGCCATAAAAAAATGAACTCGACATCATCAGCTTTACCAATGACTACCATCTGAGACTAGTGGTTCAATATTTCAATTCATCTGGTATAGGTTGATTAAGTGGGACAGGAATAGGTTTACGGCCACGTCCTTTTTGATATTGGCGCAGCTGGAATACATAAGCCAAAATCTGTGCGACAGCAGTAAACAAACCTTCAGGGATCTGCTGATCTAACTTAGTCGTATGGTAAATCGCCCTTGCAAGTGGTGGGGCCGAGACAATCGCAATATTGTGCGCGCGGGCAATCTCACGTATTTTAAAGGCCACATCATCAACACCTTTCGCTATCACAAAGGGAGCCGCAGAGCGCTGCACATCGTATTTAATCGCAACGGCAAAATGCTCAGGGTTCACGACAATCACATCGGCATTTGGCACTTCAGCCATCATACGCCTTTGTGCTAGTTCACGTTGCATCTGCCGTATATGCCCTTTCACCTCAGGTTTACCCTCAGTGTCTTTATATTCATCTTTTACTTCTTGTTTGGTCATCTTAAGTTGTTTGTTGTGATTCCAAATTTGGAACGGCACATCGATGACGACAATAAACAAAATCGAGGAACATAACAGGATAAACATCCAAACCAACAAATCTAATGCATGGTAAACATTACCAGGAAGATGGTCGCTAGACAGCAACATGATGTCATTGAAATAGAAGCTTAATAAAAAATAAGCAGAAAACGCTACTACCGAAAATTTTGCAATGCCTTTGGTGAGTTCAACCAGAGCCTGTACGCCAAACATGCGTTTAAAACCAGCAAGGGGACTCATTTTACTGGCTTTTGGCATCATAGCTTGGGTCGAAAAATTGATCCCTCCAAGAGAGACGTTACCGATAAACGCAACAACCACAATCAGTAGCATAATTTTAGCCATGGGCCAGGCTATTTCACTCGCAACAACACCCCACACGTTGAACATTTCATTAGTATCAAAAATTTGCGCCCTATCCATGGTAAATACAATTTCAAACACCCGAGTTAGGCTAATGGCCAAACTCGGGCCTAGCATATAAAACCCACATGCCGCCGAAATCAATACCGCTGCAGTCCCGAGTTCTTTCGAACGTGCAATCTGTCCTTTTTCCCGCGCCTGTTCTAGACGCCTCCCCGTGGGTTCCTCTGTACGTTCGCCACTTGATTCTTCAGCCATGGGCTTCTCCTAATCACATCATATCAAGCCATCAGCGTTACATTGGAGCGCTAACATATCGCAAAGCAGCACTTGAGCCGTCGACCATACTTCATCGAAGTGTGCCATTACCGGTGTTAGGGTTAACCACAGAATAAACAGTCCACCAATCATAGTGATCGGAAAACCAATAGAGAAAATATTCAATTGCGGCGCGGCGCGGGTCATGACCCCGAAGGACAAGTTGACTAATAACAAGGCGATAATCGCAGATATCGACATAGTGAGTGCCGCACCAAACATATACGACCCCCAATCAGCCAGCGATCGATAACTTGTCAGTGTTAAGCCTTGATTAGAAATCGGCAAAGTTTCAAAGCTCGCCACTAGCATACGGATCATCAAAAGATGGCCGTCCACAGCTAAGAAAATCAATGTCGCCAATAAAAGGAAAAAGTTACCAATAACGGGTGTTTGTTGGCCAGAACCGGGATCAACCATAGAGGCAAAGCCTAAACTAGTCTGCATACCAATGATCTGTCCGGTGAGCACAAAGACTTGCATCACCATTTGAGTCACAAATCCCATGGCAACACCGATAATAATTTGCTGCGCCGTGATGAACACTGCGCTTAACGAAAATAAATCCACATTTTTAGTTGGAGGAAGAACGGGTGCTATCGCAAAGGTAATTGCCATCGCCAATAATAAACGCACTCGAGTTGGTGTCGTTGCCGCCCCAAATACTACCATGACCATCAACATGCTCGCGACGCGAAACATTGGCCAAATATAAGCAGCAATGGTTTGCATTAAGGTATCGAGCAGCAGCTCCATCGCGTTAGCCTATCACTTGAGGAATGCGATTCACCATCTCGATGAAAAAGTCCATCAGGGTTTCAACTAACCAGTGCCCCATAAACATTAGGCCAAAAAGTGTCACTAACAAACGCGGAAGGAAACTTAAGGTCTGCTCGTTAATAGAAGTAGCCGCTTGAAACACAGCAACAATTAACCCAATTCCCAGCCCAGGCAACACAATAGCAGACACCATCATGACGATAACAGCGAGAGCTTCACGAAAAATATCAATTAGCGCCTCAGGACTCATGTGTTTACTCTCCCTTGGCTATCCGAAACTATTCGCTAATGTCCCGAGGACTAAGCTCCAACCATCTACGAGCACAAACAACATGATCTTAAACGGCAGCGACACTATCATGGGAGATAACATCATCATACCCATAGCCATCAAGATACTCGCCACCACTAAATCGAGTACTAAAAAAGGCACAAATAGCATAAAGCCAATCTGAAATGCGGTTTTTAACTCACTGGTAATGAAAGCGGGCACTAACACACTCATGGGTGCTTCTTCGGGAGACTTAATATCCTTATAGCCAGAAATCTCAATAAAGGTCTTTAAATCCGTCGTTCTTACTTGGCCCAACATAAAGCCTCTCAGCGGCTCTTTCCCTTTATCAAACGCTTGCTGCAAGGTTAATTGCTCATCGATATAAGGCTTCACCCCTTCATCATAAATCCGGTCGAATACCGGTGCCATGATAAAAAAAGTCATGAACAAACTCATGCCAATTAAGACTTGATTAGATGGAGTCTGTTGTAATCCAATGGCTTGGCGTAATATCGACAGGACAATGATAATCCGCGTGAAAGAGGTCAACATGATGAGCATCGCAGGTAAAAAACTCAGCGATGTCATCAGCAGTAAAATCTGCATTGTGACCGAATATTCCGTTGAGCCGTCTGGCGCCGTTGTTACTGTTACAGCAGGTAAGACGCCATCTGCGGCCCATGCTGACGGCATCAATAGCAGCATAACGAACCCAACTAACGCGAGGATACGTGTTGTCATTGTTTTAATTTCGCCTGGCGTAATCGACTCGCAAACGAATCAGCTTCTAGATGGATAGGTTCAGCTAACTTATCAATCAAACTCACCTGCTGCGAGCTAACCCCAAGTAAATATTGTTGTTCTCCCACCTGAACCAAGACTAAACGCTCTTTTTGACCGAGGGAAGTCACAGCAATAGTCTTTAGCACGCCATTGGTCGTGGGGACTAAATTAAACCTTCTCAGTAAATAAGCTAACGCGAAAATTAATAATAAAACCAGAATCAAGCCGCCTAACATACTTGCTAAGGTCGCAACTTGAGAAGGTTCTGCCATTTTTGTAGCAGCAGGCGCTATTGAAGCAATATTAGCTGCGCCTTCCCCACCGAGGCTATCGGCGCTCGCTTGAACCGCTACCACTAAACTCTGTATTACCGATGTGCTCATTTAAAGTTCCAACGACTTTTACATCTCGAATTATTTAAGCTTTTTAATTCGCTCAGTTTGACTGATCACATCCGTTAAGCGAATACCGAATTTATCGTTTACCACCACCACTTCACCGTGAGCGATAAGCGTGCCATTGACCATCACATCTAACGGTTCACCTGCGACTCTATCTAACTCAACCACAGAACCTTGGTTAAGTTGTAATAAGTTTCGAATACTAATATAGCTACGGCCCACTTCCATCGAAATGGTGACAGGAATATCTAAAATTGTATCTAACTTAGCCGCTTCAGCCTTAGAAATAGGTCTTGAATCATCAACCAGCTCATCGAGTTCAATTGCGTTGGCTTCTTCTAACGCTTGTTCTGCCATTGCTGCAGCCCAATCATCCGTATCGTCTGTGCTCATCTTACTTCACCTTATAATTCTGATATATCACGAGATTTACCCTTACGCGTCACCAATTGCAGCTCAGATTTAACTGTCTCTGGCCGAGGGATTTTCTCACATATTTTAAGCGCTAGGTTATCTCTAGAACGGCCCATTTTACAACGATATGTCGGTAAATCCTCGATTTTCATCATGATAAACTCGGGTAACTCAATCGGAATAATATCGCCCGCTTTAAAATTCATGACCTCTTTGAGCGTTAATTCATGTTCAACAATATTGGCATCGAACCCGACCTTCACATCCATGATTTCATCGTGTAATGCCTGTGACCAACGCATATCAGTATCTTGCTTGTCACTTTGCACCCCCGCATCGAGTAACTCTCGGATAGGTTCAATCATGGAGTAAGGCATAGTGATATGAAAATCACCACCGCCTCCATCGACTTCAATATGGAATGAATTAATCACCACAACTTCGGTAGGACTAACAATGTTCGCCATGGCGGGATTGACTTCAGAGTCCAAATAATCAAACTCAACATCCATTACGGGCGCCCAAGCATCTTTATAATCTTCAAATATAATCTTAAGCAGTAACTGCACAATTCGTCTTTCTGTCGGCGTAAATTCTCGCCCTTCAATCTTGGCATGGAAACGCCCATCGCCACCAAAGAAGTTATCCACCAGGATAAATACCAGTCGCGCTTCCATGGTGATCAATGCTGTGCCTTTGAGTGGGCTAAAACGCACCATATTCAAGCTAGTAGGAACAAAAAGCGTATGTACGTACTCACCAAACTTGAGCATCTGTACACCGTTGATCGACACTTCGGCCGCTCGGCGCATCATATTAAACATGCTGATGCGCAAATGGCGCGCAAAACGCTCATTCACGATTTCCAGCGTCGGCATACGCCCACGAACTATTCGATCTTGGGAAGAGAAATCGTAGGAACGGGCATCTTCTCCAACAGCGTCAATTTCGTCATCATCGACGTCATCAACCCCGTGCAATAGCGCATCAATTTCGTCTTGGCTTAATAAATCACTCACTATATTGCCTTCGCCTCTTTTGGTGCTGAAGTTAAAGGGTTATTGCATTACAAAACCGGTAAATAGTACTTTCTCGACAACCTTACGCCCAGTTACTGACTGTAGAGTATTTTGCACACTCAAAAGTGCTAACTGCCGTAACTCATCTTTCCCCGCTTGCGTGCTGAGCTTTTGCACATCTGCACCACTAAAGGTCGTTAAAAGCGCATCTTCAATCAGCGGAATATGTTTTTGTGTTAGCACATCATCATCGGTACCACGCACCATAAGCTGCACTTTAATCTCAACTAAACGAGCCCTATCAGGCCCTGGTAAGTTGAATAAAAAAGGACGTGGCATAGGCACGTATGATGCGGTAGCTACTTCTCCTGATGCAGGTACTTCAGCCTGAACAGCACTATCTGCTGCTACGGCGGGAACCTCTTCGGTACTGCTTCCCATAAAGAACCAGACACCGCCACCGATTAACAGCGCGACTAAAACGCCCACACCAGCAAAAATAAATAGTTTCTTCTTACTCTTAGGCTCTTCAGTACTTTCAAGTTCTAACGATTCTTCCTTAGCCATCACTATTCTCTTTAATTTAGGCGGAAACTCATTACAGTTTTATTTGAAACGTAATTATGTCAGTCATTGCTATAGGTTACCTGCTTAAGCATAATAATCTATACCTGAAGTTACACTAATCGCTTGATTTAAACCTAAATGTAACTCTTCTGCCGAGATTTCATCCATATCAGCCGCATTTGAACTGCCGCCATCACCGAAACTACCTTCCCGACGCTCACCTTGATCGCCTTGAGAAACATGGCTGTCAGCCAACTGCATCCCTTGCTCTTGCAATAACTCCCGTAATCTTGGCATAGCTTGTTCAACCAGATCGCGCGTTTGCGGTTGAGTAACATGAAACTGTACTTGGGTTTGGTCGCCATGCACTTGGATCTTTACCAACATATGCCCAAGTTCAGGTGGATCGAGCCGGATTTCCGCATGTTGGATGCCTTGACTCACCATAGTAATCAATTGCTGCTTCATCACAGGTGAAAATCGTTGGATCATCTCCTGCATTTGGTTTTGCTGTTCTACTCCTTGACGCAATGACAGCTGAACTTGCATGGTTTCTTGGCGATTTAATTGTGACATCGAGAGTGTCTGTATGGATGATGTCGACTTAAGTTCTGAGAAAGTATTACTATCATCCATAAAACTTTCGTCTCTGGGAATATCCATCGCAACCGTTAATTTAGCATCTTTCAGTAATAGGTTAGCAGCCAAATCGGAATTGGGACTCCCATCAAGATCACTTTCTGTTACAGATGTTGTATCTAATGGTTCAGATGAAGTTGAAGAGCCTAAGGTATTCAGGTCGAAAGTATTTCCCGAGGTCGCGATATTAGCCGTATTGGGACTATTCACTGTCGAGCTACTAGTCGTTGCTTTTGCCGCAGTGTTGGTTGCCGACTTTATCGTTGCACTGTTCGCTAAGCCCGCTTGATTAATCACAGCATTAAGTGTGACCTCATTCTCAACTAAAGACTCATCTATACTCACCCCGACT
This sequence comes from Shewanella sp. SM74, assembly GCF_025653725.1. Lineage (NCBI taxonomy): Bacteria > Pseudomonadati > Pseudomonadota > Gammaproteobacteria > Alteromonadales > Shewanellaceae > Shewanella > Shewanella sp. SM74. Next base: position 111,333 of record NZ_JAKKRZ010000003.1, read on the forward strand.
TCAGTGGCAGAGACAAGCTCAGTGTCTTCTAAAGGTAATTCTGAAGCGTCATCGGTCAAATTTGGATCAATCACAGCATCACTATCCGCTGACACTTCAAGTATATTTGGGTCTATGGGGAGAATTTGTACGAGTGACTTATCAGTCAAAGATGATGGTTTCACATCATCTGCGATTAAAATTGCTGCCATATCTGGGCTAGTAGAAACTAACTTTTGTAATTCAGCAGAAAAACCCGCTTCATCGGCATCTATATCTGATGCCAGTTCAATCTCAGCAGAAACAGTAGATGCCAATGCTGAGCCGGTTAATAAAGCTGATGAAGTATCAATATTTTCTTCACCAGTTATATCTTCTTCAGCATTTAAAAATGCTAGCGGCAAACTATCTCCATCCGATGCCGTTTTCTTCATATCATTTGCCATGCTAATTTGGGCAAAAATGAGATTTACGTCGGCGTCATCAGTTGATATATCGTCATCTTTTACTTTATCAGCAGAGGTAACCTGCACAGTATCATCAGTGTTAGCAATGGTTTTTTTAGACGCAGAAATAGAAAATGAGCTAGCAGTGACTGACGCAAGTGTAGATGAAAAGTCTTCATTATTAGACTCTTGGGAAGATGTCTTAGCGGAATTGGCCGCAGAGTTGCCTGTTTTACTTAACAGGATATTGGTCATTTGTTGCATAAGTGCTCCCAAACATCACCCAGCAAAAAAAGAAATGGCTAGGTAGAAACGTCAATTAAACACTGCGGTTGCAGGGTCATGGACTAAATCAAAGCAAATAAGATGCCAAAACATCAGATTTTACGACAGCATATCGAAAAGAATTAACACTGAGAGGTGCCGAATTGATGCTTATGCCATCAATACAAAAAAACTAAAGAGCCTATCCGGCTAGCGAGCAGTAAAGATGCCTATTATTTCACTAACGTTGATGACGGCGATAAAATTGCTGGGAAGCAAATTCATCGGTCATTTTTTGCTCCCTTTTTTGTTCAACCACTTGACGCTTCTTCTCTTTACTGGCTAAGAGTAATTCTACTGCCTTACGTTTTTTTTGCTTTTCCAACCAATGTTGTTGTCGATATTCTTTTTGCTTTTCACCGTCGGCTACGACGCGATTTTGCTGGATAATAGCGTCATCGATCTGACGAATAAAACGGTGAAACTGGTGATAGTGACTAGCACTGATGGCTTGACCTTGCTGGGATTGCATTTGCTTCATGTATTCTAAGCGATAGTTATTCAGAGCACTGAGTTGATTCAACCGTTTTTGACACTCTAACTGCGCCGATTTTAACAATAAAGCCGCTTGTTCTTCGGCATCATTGGCAAGCTTTAACACTAACAACAAGGGATCGGCGTTAGCCATACTAGACCTCGATTAATTCGATGACGCCATTATTTGCACTGTGCAGCAAGTTGCCCAAGCATGACTTGGCTATCGGCAAAGCTAAATGCATCACGCATGGTTTGTCGCAAAAAAGCATTCATTGCTGGCTGCAGTCGTATCGCATTATCAATGCGAGGATCGCTTCCTTGGGCATAGGCCCCAATAGAAATCAAATCTCGATTTTGCTGATACAAAGAATAGGTTTGTTTCACGCGGCGCATCGCCTCCAAATGTTCATTGGAGATCACCATAGGCGCGACTCGGCTAATAGAAGCTTCAATATCAATTGCAGGATAGTGCCCCGAATCCGCAAGCGAACGTGACAAGACAATGTGACCATCGAGGATCGCCCGCGAAGCATCGGCAATGGGATCCTGTTGATCGTCTCCTTCCGTCAACACAGTATAAAATGCCGTAATTGAACCTTGCCCAGGGCCACCGTTTCCGGCGCGCTCAACTAAACGTGGCAATTTTGCAAACACAGAAGGCGGGTAACCTTTAGTCGCAGGCGGTTCACCCACAGCCAAAGCAATTTCCCGCTGCGCTTGGGCGTAGCGCGTTAAACTGTCCATAAGCAATAAAACGTTATAGCCTAAATCGCGGAAGTATTCGGCAATACGAGTCGAGGTTTCACAGGCGCGAAGGCGCATCAGAGGCGATGTATCCGCAGGCGCAGCAACAACGACTGAACGCGCTCGACCTTTCTCACCAAGAATTTCCTCAATAAACTCTTTCACTTCCCGGCCACGCTCACCCACTAGCCCAACCACAATAATGTCGGCGGTAGTACCGCGAGTCATCATACCTAAGAGCACACTCTTACCTACACCTGAGCCCGCAAACAAGCCCATACGTTGGCCTTTGCCCACAGTCAGCATAGCGTTGATAGCGCGAACGCCAACGTCCAGCGGTTCAGTAATGGCACGGCGAGATAAGGGATTAATGGCAGCGCTATGTCTTGGCGCTTGTTGGTCGGTTTGCAACGCGCCTAAACCATCTAAAGGCACGCCGTTACCATCAAGTACGCGTCCTAGCAGGGATAAACCAACATTGAGTCCAGTTTGTTCCCCCAAAGGCACAACCCGCGCACCGGGCAATACACCACGTAATTCTTCAATGGGCATTAAATATAATAGTTCGCCATCAAAGCCGACAACTTCTGCAATTAACTCGCCCACCATGGTTTCGATCGAACATAAGCTGCCCACAGGCGCACGGCAACCGCTCGCCTCTAAGGTTAAGCCAACAACACGCACGAGTTGACCACTGGCCACAGCTCGAAATGGCGGCACTTTATCCTGATGGTGATTCAGCCTATTCAGCAATTGGTGTTGACGATTTTGCATCTGATTTTGCCTCTAATTGCTCACCTGTGTTTGAGGCAGATTGTATATCCTCAGCATGTTGAGAAACCGTATCGACAACCTGATCATCAAGCTCAGATCCCACAGCCTCAGAAGCCGCAACGTGTTTAGCGGTATCTTCAACCTCTATAGCCTCTTGCAATTGACGCTGCTTGTCACTTAAGTGAGCATGTTGGTTCCGTAAGGACTCAAACACAGCATCGATACGCGATGCGAGGGTCAAATCGACTAAAGAACGATGACTACTGAGAATACAGTCACCTGGGCTTAAGGAAGGGTCAACTTCAAGTTCCCACTTACTGCGGGTCAATTGAGCGCTGGAATAAAGTTGTTCGACTAAAATAACATCGTCAGGATGCAAGCGGATTGTGACCGTTTGTTCTTTTATCGGCAGCGATTCTATACCTAAGCGCAATGCCGAAAGCACTTGTTCTGGATGAGTTTTTAATTCGTGGCCAATGACAGATTTCGCTAATGTCATACTCAGGTTCAGTAGCGAAAGTTCAATATCGCCATCGAGCAATTGCAATGGTTTTTCAAATTGGGCTAATAAGGTTTCAAAACGCGAGAGCAATATTTTTGCTTGGGCTAAACCGGTTTCTAATCCTTGCTCATGCCCTTGGGCGAGCCCTTCAGTATGGCCCTGCTCTAACCCTTCTAAACGCCCTTTTTCTAGCCCTTGCTCATACCCTTGCTGCTTACCTTCGCTAAAGCCTTCTTCTTCGGCTTGGGCTCGAATGTCTTCAATCTCAGCCATAGTCGGTGGAGAAACACTTTCCACTGTAGTCGACTTAGCGGCTTGATGATTCGAATGGCCGAACAGATTTGAGATAGAATCATCATCGGCTTCAGTCACATCTGGCAGTGCCCAGTGACTAAATTCGACATCTCCTTCGCTCAAGACCTTATTCTGCAATTTATTATCGCTCGGATTAGAGGAACTCATCGCCACCACCGCCGCCTAACATGATTTCGCCGCTGTCACTTAAGCGACGAGCAATAGACAGGATTTCTTTTTGGGCGACTTCCACTTCACTGATGCGGATTGGGCCCATGGCTTCAAGATCATCACGCAATAATTCAGCGGCACGTTTTGACATGTTACCCAAGATTTTTTCTTTCAGCTGATCATCTGTGCCTTTAAGCGCCTTCATCAGTACATCTTGCTGCACTTCACGCAACAGGGCTTGAATACCGCGGTCATCGACATCAATTAAGTTTTCAAATACAAACATCAAATCTTGGATTTGCTGCGCCATTTCTTCATCAGACTCGCGCATGGTTTCCATCAACTGGCTTTCGATACCCGTGTCTAAGTAGTTCATTATGTTGGCAGCCGCTTTTAAGCCACCCATTTTCGCGGCCTGAGCGCCACCTTGACCGGCAAACTGTTTCTCCATGATGTCGTTCAACTCTTGCAGTGCAGCGGGCTGCACTTCTTCAAGATTTGCAATACGCATCATCAAGTCTAAGCGGGTATTCTCAGGGAATTGACCAAAAATTTCCGCCGCTTGATCGGGTTCTAGATAAGACAAAACAATGGTTTGGATCTGTGGATGTTCGTTTTGAATAATGGTCGCCACTTGGCGTGCATCCATCCACTTCAACGAGTCCAAACCTTTAGCGCCACTGCCCATGATAATCTGTTCAATCAGATTACCCGCTTTATCTTCACCCAGCGCAGCGGTTAAGGCTTTACGGACGAACTCTTCGCTGTTGAAACCAATTGAAGAATACTTTTGAATGTCATCAAGAAACAGCTTATGTACCCCGATAACTTTTTCCTGACCAAACTCATCCATTGCCGCCATGGCCATACCCACTTTTTGCACTTGCTTCGGCTCTAAGTGTTTTAAAATGGATGCAGCATCAGCCTCACTCAAACTGAGGAGTAAAATAGCGGTCTTTTCAACGCCACTAATATCTTTGATATTAAAGGCAGGTGCGGCCGCAGGAGCCACTTCTTTCGTTTTATTCTCAGCCATTGTCTTGTAACCAGTTTTTCACGACTTGAGTAGAGAGCTCAGGCTCATTCGCCACGAGCGCACGGATAGCTTTAATCATATCATCATCTTTGTGAAGATTAGGGATATGAATTGAGCCATCGTCAGCATAACTGTATTCCGCCTCTTGAGTATTGAGCATCCCTAGCGTATCAGCCGCATATTGGTCCTCAATTTCTGCTAATTCATTACCTAATCTGCCATCCTCAGGCATATTCACACTGTCAGGATAGATCAAGCGTTTCAGCATAGGACGTACCACAGCTAGAATCAGCACCAAAATCACTAGCGCACCAATCCCAAGCTTAATCGCACGCCAAAACCAAGGTTGCTCCCAAAGTTCAGGTGCGGGTAAATCTTCAACCAATTGATCCATAAAGGGAACGGTTACCACTTCCAGCACATCACCCCGTTGTGAACTAAAACCAACCGCGCCTTCAAGCAAACGACGGATATTAGTCAGTTCTTGTTCGGTACGGGCAACACGGGCTACTTGACCATTTTCTCCAGCGGCACCAGGTTTAAAGTCCACCGCGACTGACACACTAATACGGCGCACTGCACCAACTTGCTGGCGGGTATGGCTAATGGTGGTATCTAATTCAAAGTTACGGGTCGCTTCGCGGTGCGAATTACCTGCGGTGACAGACTCGGTCGCTTTAGTCGCATCTTCTGGAATATTTGACTCCATTGGCGGTTGATTGGATAACGCGCCAGGGATCCCACCAGAAGAGCCGCCAGTGGTGTTATTTTCAACGGTCATTTCACTGCGCAGTGCTGGTAAATCAGGGTTAAAACGCTTTGATGTTTGCTCAACAGCAGTAAAATCCATACTGACGTCGACTTGAGAGGTAAAATTATCAGGACCTAGAATTGGCACCAGAATCGATTCAATCTTAGTGCGATATTCAGCTTCTTTTTGCTGTACTAATTCAAGTTCACGGCGAGCCGTCGCAGACGCGCCATCTTGGCTGCCTGAGTTCAATAAACGGCCGTTAGAATCAGTTACCGTCACCCTTGATGGTTCTAAACCTTGTACTGCAGAAGCAACAATATCGACGATAGCATCGACTTCACCTTGACCTAAGCCACCGCGACGGGTATTGATCACCACAGTTGCACTCGGTTTAGAGGCATTGCGGGCGAAGACGTTTTCTTTAGGTAACGCAAGAATGACTTTGGCACGGCTGACACTTTGTAGTTGCTCAATCGCACGGGCGAGGTTTTCTTCTTGGCTATGCTTAAGACGAGCTTGTTCCATGCGTTGGCTGACACCAAAGCCACTGTCTTTATTCAAAAAATCTTGGTTGGCTGCAGGACTGTCGATACCAGCACGGCTCAACATCATTTTGACTTCTTGATATTTATCTTCAGGAACTTTAATAACGTCCACGTCGATTTGGTACTTAACTTTATTTTTATCAAGTACATCTAGCACTTGAACCATTTCCTGAGTTTCCATTTTACCCAATGGACGATACTCTGGCTCCTGCGCCCACAGCATGACAAATACCGCCAAGGCTAAACAAATCGCTAAGGCTAAAATCATAGTCACTTGGCGCATCATATCGACACCACCAAGATTTCCCATCATTCCTGACTTATGTTCTTGCTGGACACCTTGGTCAGCTAAACCGGAATTGGATCCGACAATCATTTCTGTACTCACGATTCGTACCTGCTAATTGGGTTATTCACTGGCCTAGACAGGCATGCTCATTATTTCTTTGTAGGCTTCGACAAGCTTATTACGCACTTGCACTGTCGCCTCGAAAGCGACACTCGCTTTCTCACGGGCAATCACAGTGTCCGATAAAGAAACGGTAGTATCACCCATCTCTAAACGTGTCGCGAGGTTTGACGATGCAGACTGTAAGCCGCTGACATTGCCGACGGCTTGCGATAGCAACTGACCGAAGTCTGCACCACTGGTGTTATTCACTTGCTGCATGATATTTGGCTGAACGCCAAACGACGGCGTTATTTCGCCTTGGAGTTTCTGCATTTCCTGCAGGAATGAATTTGCGCCTATTTGCATGCTGAGCTCCCAGTCGTCGAGTTCTTGACGATCAAAATACCGATAACGGGACAATGCAAAATAACGGCCAAGTTTTCAGATGGTCGTGATTGATAATAAATTGACGGGATAAGAAGATGTCAATAACTAAGGATTTTGGATGAAATGAGCCACTTTTGCGGTTGTGTGTTTTAATAAATACAGCCTCACACTCAATGTGGAGGCTGCGTGATGATAACTTGAATTTATAGACTAATTTGGCAGTTGGATCCCCATATCACGCATCCTTGCCATCTTGTATCTTAGGGTTCGTGCGCTAATTCCTAGCTTTTCGGCGACTAACTTACGACTTCCTTGGCATTGATTAAGGGTCTCTAAAATAATCACATGTTCTTGAGCTTTGAGCTCTTCACCTAAACCGTCTGGCTCAGAAGAAAATGAGTCTAGATCTTCACCGCTTAAAATCACATCCTGCGCATCGATAATAATGTCATTGGCAGTGATCAATTGACCAGCTCTTAATATCAAAGCACGCTGGATCACATTGTCGAGTTCACGTACGTTCCCAGGCCAGCGATGACTCAATAAACGTCGACGCGCATTCTCATCCAACTCAGGCACATCGGCAACATTCAATGCCTTAGCATGTTTAGCTAGTAAATGACGCGCAAGAGGTAAAATATCTGCAGGACGTTGACTTAACGCAGGCCAAGCTAAAGGAAATACGTTAATTCGATAGTAGAGATCTTCCCTAAATCCCCCTGCGGCGACCACTGCCTTTAAATCACGATTGGATGTAGCAAGCACGCGCACATCCAATTTAATAGTTTTACGGCCACCTAAACGCTCAACTTCACGCTCTTGCAAAACCCGCAACAACTTAGCTTGTAAGCCTAAATCCATCTCAGAGATTTCATCGAGCAGCAAAGTGCCACCTTGAGCCTGCTCAAATTTCCCCGGACACGCTTGATAAGCCCCCGTAAATGCACCCTTTTCATAACCAAAAAGGGTGGCTTCGAGCATGTTCTCAGGAATAGCGGCACAGTTAATGGCCACAAAGGCTTGATTAGCACGGCTACTATGTTGATGAATATAACGGGCCAAAACCTCTTTACCCGAACCGCTAGGACCTAAGATCATGACAGAGGCATCGGAGGCGGCAACCCGTTGAGCAAGTGCTAATAATGCTAAACTTTTCTCATCAGCGACGACGGGCTGATCCACATTTTGTTTTAATGGCAAATAGCGTGAGACTTGATTGAGTAACACTTCTGGTGCAAAAGGTTTGGCTAAATAATCAACAGCGCCTAATTTTATAGCGTTCACCGCGCTACCAATAGTCGCGTAGGCCGTCATCAACAGCACTGGCAACTTAGGATGATGCTGCTGCAGATAGTTCAATAAACCTAAACCACCAATACCTTGCATCTGCACATCGCTAATAACTAAATCAAACTGATGTTGTTTCAAGGCTAAAATAGCGTCTTCACCGGAGGCAACATCAACACACTCATACTGAGCCAGCATTAAGGTATCAAACAAGGCTTCACGTAATGAAGCATCATCCTCAACGAGCAATAACTTTGCTTCAGACATGGGTAATCTCCAAAGGTAATATCACCGCGGATTTAGCCCTTGGGAATACTAAAGACACAGTACAGCCTTTATTCGGTACACAACTGAGTTGCAGTTGCCCCCCATGATTGCGCACCACAGATTGCACAACGGCTAACCCAAGCCCAGTTCCCTGCGACTTAGTCGTAAAGAAAGGTTCAAATACCTTCTGCTGCATAGTGGCGTCTAAGCCTTTACCATTATCGATGACGTCCAATAATAACCGTTCGCCCTCTTCCTTCGCTTGGATACGAATTTCAGTTGCTCCGGCTTCTATGCTGTTCATGACTAAATTATTAATCGCCGAGCTTAATGCATTGGAATTAGCTAACATCGAGCTGCTTGACGCATCATCAAATAACAAGTCACAGCCTTGCTTTGCCGCTATTGGCTCACAATTTGCCAAAACATTGTCGATAACCTCAGCCAACGAGATTAGATCTCCAAGTTCATCCTGACGGCCTTTCGCCATCAATAGCATGTCGTTAACCTGCCGCTCGAGTTCATTGAGTCTATCAACAAGTTTTTGTTGGAATTTAGCTTTAGCGGCATCGGATAACTTCGGACTCGCAAGGTTTGAAGCGTATAACAAAGCGGCTGATAAAGGCGTGCGCACCTGATGAGCCAAAGTTGCTACCATCTTGCCCAGTGCAGATAAACGTTGTAAATGGGAGATATTTTTCTGTAATAACCGAGTTTCAGTCAGATCAGTTAGCACAATTAATTGACCAGGCTCTGGCGTCAATGGCGTAATCGCTAATTTAACGCGGCGGCCATTACGCAGCGACACTTCGTGGCCATCATCGTCCTGCGGCGCAAAGGCACTGTGGATCACATCAATCCAGCGAACACCACACAAGGAGCGCTCAAGTAATTCAACTGCAACCGGATTTGCATCCGTGACTATACCGTCGCCATTGATAATCACCACGCCGGATGGCATAGCCTGTAAAATATGCTCCATTCGATTGGACATATTCGCGGCCTCACGCAGTTGGTTCCATTGTTTGCTAGTGTGCTTGAATGACTCAATTTGCGCTAGTGGGTTGGCTGACATAGTCACTCCGTCAAAAAATTGCTTATGACGGGGTGACTGCAGTATCTATGCCAAATTGGAAATTGAACTTTAGAGGTTAAAACAACTTATATAACAATAAAATAGAAAACTAATCTTTTGTCATTCCGTACTTACGCATTTTTTCTACAAGCGTTGTACGGCGTATTCCAAGCATTTCAGCAGCGCGAGCTACGACATTATCTTGTAGCTCTAGCGCCTGACGTATCATGTCTATTTCTAGTTCTGCTAACAAATCCTTAAGGTTCACACCTTCAGGCGGCAGCTCACTAGGGAAACGCGTTTCAGGGATTTCAACCGGCTCTTCATCGCTAAAGATAGAAGCTAAAGCATCACGTTCCTGTTGCTCTTCACTCATCTCTACACAATATTCGGGCACATCGATATGGCGATATTTGACAGGTAAATCGTTAACATCGACCAGTCCACCCGGATATAAAATGGTGAGGCGTTCGACTAAATTAGACAGCTCGCGCACGTTGCCCGACCAAGCATGTTCTTTCAGCGACTCTATCGCACGCTGCGTAAAACGCACCTTACCACGGCCTTCGTTATAGACTCGGCTAACTAACTCTTGTAATAGCAAAGGCACATCGTCCTTGCGATCACACAACGCGGGCATTTCAATCGGGAATACGTTTAGGCGGTAATAAAGATCCTCACGGAACTCATTAACGCTGATCATGGTTTCTAAATCTCTATGTGTCGCAGCAACTACGCGTACATCAGCATTAATTGTCTTAGTACCACCAACGCGCTCAAATACCCGCTCTTGCAGCACACGGAGTAATTTAACTTGCATTTGTAGTGGCATGTCTCCTATTTCATCGAGAAATAGTGTACCACCTTCAGCTAATTCAAAACGGCCTTTACGAGAACAGATTGCCCCAGTAAATGACCCCTTTTCATGACCAAATAGCTCACTCTCTAATAACTCAGGCGGTATAGCACCACAGTTAACAGGGATAAATGGACCGTCACGGCGCTCAGACAAATAATGGATATTACGGGCGACCACTTCTTTACCTGTACCTGATTGACCCAGAACAAGCACGGTTGCCTCAGATGTTGCTACTTGATTTATCAAGTGCCTCACATTCGCAATACCATCACTGCGTCCCACTAAGCTTCGGAATAACTTTGTTTGATTCGCACTAGTAGGGACTTGAGGCCGTTTAACTTGACCGAATACTTGGCAAAAGTGTAATAATTCAGTGAGCTGAGGATACGTTAAAGGTTCTTCTATATGTCCAAGAATATTAGACACTTGCAGATTGTCAACATTGCCAAGCAACAGCATAGGTTGCCATGGATGTTGACCTGCGATGTTTTTAAGCCCATCAGCATCCATAACATCAGTTAGGATAACTAAAGCTCGAAAACGGGTATCTTGGAGGCTAGCACTTAATTTTTCGGTGTCAATTTGTACAAATTGCTCACCTAAAAAATCCAAAATGCAACACAGGCGATTTAATCGCTCTGATGGAGGGCCGATAAGTAAAATTCGTTGATCTGTTTGCATCATTCAGTAGGCCGTAAAGCTCTAATATGTATTAATTCGCATTAATTATTTATGATTAGTTGCTGTAAAAGCTTAACAAATTCAATGTAACAATCTGTGCCACCATCACTACTTGTGATGAATATTGTATTATCAGCAGGCGAGAAGCAAGCCTCAGATGAGGTTTATGCCAAACTGAATTGATTTTAGTTCATTTACATCATGATTCTAGTCTAAAACGTCAATACTTTGACTTTTAGCCAAAAAAAGACGCAACCAGTGCGTCTATTTTTAATCACCAAATAAAATATTAACCCGCTTCAGAATGCGCAGAAATATTATGTTTATCTGCAGGAATTGCATCCCAACCTTCTTTGATTGTACGTAAAATATCACATACATCATCGATTGCTTTCACATCATTATTTAGGTTAGCTTCAGAAATTCTACGCAACATAAAGTCATATAAATCACTCAAATTTCTGGCTATCTGGCCACCAGCATCCATATCTAGGCTATTGTTTAAACCAGTAATAATTCCAATAGCCTTGCCAATATACATACCTTTATTAGACAAGTCATTTTGTTCAATCGCAAGACGACTTTGTGCTAAACGTTGCAATGCCCCCGCAAACATAAGCTGAATAATACGATGTGGTGACGCAACAGTAATTTCACTCTCTAAAGACACCTTACGATACGATTGCAGTGATCCTCTCATAAACACCTACCTGTTTAAATCTATAGTCTCATAAACACTAATCTGGCGCTTATTCTTATTACCTGCATGTAATAATGCTTGTCTATCTGCCATAACAACACTTGCTTTACCTGTGTACTCTTGAGTAAGTTCAAGCTGATGTTGAAGATAATCAACATCTGTCATATTAGCATCAGCCACTAATACATTGAGTAAAATTTGACGCTCTCCAACCAGTACCTGCAAGTTCGACACCAACTCGTCAGATTGAGGTGATTCAGCAGGAAGCTGAGTCAGTTTATTTAAAATTTCACTCAAAAGGACATTAAGCTCATCGAGTTGTTTCACTTATACTCCCCTTACTCATTTATAATTTCACTATCGTTTTTTAACTGCTCCAGGAAGCGAATTCAAACGATCAACAAGACCACTGCTCTGCTGATTTAGTTTTCCAACGACTAGATCCATTGCATTAAATTGCTTTGTTAAACGGGCAGTTAGTTGATCCATCTTAAGCGTGAAAGCTTCTCTTCTATCAGTAAGCTGGCTTTGTTGATTAGTATATCCGGTTTGACGTGACGCAATTAATCCTCGAGACTTAACATAACTATTTGCAAGATCATTAAAACGATTAGCAAGCCCTTTATCTGGTGTCGAGAATAATGCCTCAACACTGGCCATATCTTCAGAGATAACTTTATTAAGTTTAGTGTCATCGACAGATAACTTACCATATCTATCTGTTTTTATACCAATATCATATAATGCTATCGAACTGCCGCTATCAGTTGGCACTCGTTCACTCGATATACTTCGGAGTTGCGATTCTATAGAACGGATCATAGAGTCGCCCTGTAATGCAGCTGCTGTTTTTTTCTCTTTATCATAAGACGACATTTTATCAACTGCAGTCGCTAAACTATTGTAGGCATCAACAAAAGCTTTTACATTTGTCTTTACTGCATCATCATCTTGTTCAATTTTTAACGTAGTCGTCTTAGAAACATCAGAATCAGTTAAGTTTAACGTCACCCCTGCAATAGCATTTTTAACTTCATTAGTTTGTGAGGTAACTTTCTGATTATCGATATAAACAACTGCATTTTTAGCATCTTGAAGCGTAGAGATATTTCCAGCACCGAACATATCATTGAGTCCAGTTCCAGTCGTGTCATTAGCTGTAATACTAATTTGATTGTCTTCACCTGACTTATCTGAACTAAAAACCAATCGACTGCCTGCATCACTGGTAATAACGGTTGCAGTTACGCCCGCATTATCTGGGGATTCATTAACTTTTTTAGCAATGGCAGCAAGTGAATCGGTAGCCGAAACATCAATGGAGAAATTCTTACCATTGATACCAAAATCAAGGCTCCCTTCACCTACAGGTAATCCAGGATCTGCAACGTTTTTTCCAGCAATTTTATGATTTACCGCAAGTTGCTCAACTTTAATACCATAGCTACCCGCTTGTGCGGTTTTGTCTGTTGTTGCTGACAAATAAGTTTGATTACTAACAGAAACCTTACGCAGATTGAGGGCATCGCCAGTTTGAAGTTTTTTTAAGGCATCTTGAAACGTAGACAACGCACTTTTTAAGGTTCCCATAGCTGAAACTTTTGCTTTGATGCTGTCTTCCGTTTTATTAAACATCGCTTCTTTCGGTGTTTTTTCGGCATCAACTAAAACTTGCACAATTTCACTAATTTTAAGGCCAGATCCCATGCCTGTCGCTGTTAATGCCATATAGACCTCTCAATCAAACGTACTTACAAATATTTATGCTTCTGTTTTCATCAAAAGCCCTGTGACTTCTGATAGTTTTTCTGCCAAGGCTAATGCTTCTTCACTTGGCATTTGTCTAATCACATCACCAGTATCTCGGTCAAGTACAGTCACAACAGCTTGTCCAGAGTTCTCATCAACCTTAAATGCTAAACCTTTACGCATCATAGACATCATATCAGACAACTCTGTGGCAACTTGAGCCAGCTTACTTGGATTCTGTTCATTTTTCGTTACATCTTGTTCAACAGCTTGTTCAATAGTCGTATTTAGCTTTAATTCAGCATCTGGATCAGATGCTTTTAGCGGCGTTTGAGCTAAATCAACCTTACTGTGAAGCATAGAAGGTGAACTTGCTATATTGATATCCATAGCCATACCTCAGCAAATTTAGTAATAACTTTAAACGGTTACATTAAAATTACCCTATAAAACTACATTAACCTTTAAAGTGGCAAAGGGAGATCCGTCACCGAACCTCCCTTATCACTTTCTCACTATTCTGCTTTAAACTACAGCAGTGACAAGGCCACTTGAGGTAACTGGTTGGCTTGGGCCAACATTGCAGAACCCGTTTGTTGCAACACTTGGTTCTTGGTCATTTGTGATGTTTCTTTCGCGAAATCTACATCCACAATTCGACTCTTCGCATCAGCAACGTTGGCTTGAGTATTAGCACTGTTACTGATGTTGTATGCTAGACGGTTTTGTTTAGCACCTAAGTTAGCACGCTGATTATCAATCGTTTTAATAGCAGCATCAATATTCGCAAGTGCAGTTGAACGACCAGCAGAACTTCCAACAGACAAACTATTAACAGATAACGCTCCAGCATTCGTTGCTTTTACTGAAATCGTAATGTCTTCGGCTTCTTGGTGTCCAACTTGGAAGGTCTTACCTGCGGAGAAATTACCATTCAGTAATTTTGTGCTACCAAATGCAGTTGTATCACCGATTGCTGTAATTTCTAATGCCAGTTCATCTATCTCGCTTTGCAATGCTGTCAAATCGTCAGTACTGTTAGAACCGTTCTCTGCTTGTACCGTCAAATCACGCATACGTTGAAGCATGTTAGTCTGTTCTTGCATCGCACCTTCAGAAATCTGGGCGATTGAAATGGCATCGTTAGCATTGCGCATACCAACATCAAGGCCACGCACTTGGCTGTTTAGTCGGTTAGATATCGCTAAACCAGCAGCGTCATCTTTGGCACTGTTAATACGCAGACCACTGGATAAACGTTCCATAGATGTGGCCAAACCGCCTGCGGAAGTATTTAAATTCTTTTGAGCTTTTAATGAAGTGACGTTTGTGTTTACTGTAATGGCCATGATCGTTTCCTCTTTATACCTGGCTTGTGAACTTGCCTGTCTACTTAAGCCAGGCGGGTCTTAGTGGTTACAGTATATTTAACGGCAGCATCTTTTTTAACTTTAGAGTTATTTTTTAAAATATCTTGATTTTAAAAAATAACTCTAATTATCATAAACATAAATATCAACTCCTATAAAACTTTGCCTACTTTTCTAGATAATTCTAGAACAAGTAGGCAAAAGCACTTCATATAACATCACGCAAGTAACATTAACCCAGAAGAGATAATGCAACTTGAGGTAACTGGTTAGCCTGTGCAAGCATTGCAGAACCCGTTTGTTGTAACACTTGGTTCTTAGTCATAACTGAAGTTTCCTTCGCAAAATCGACATCCACGATACGACTCTTAGCATCAGCAACGTTGGCTTGAGTATTAGCACTGTTACTAATGTTATAGGCCAAACGGTTTTGCTTCGCACCTAAATTGGCTCGTTGATTGTCAATTGTTTTAATGGCAGCATCAATATTCGCAAGTGCAGTTGAACGACCAGCAGAAGTCGCTACTGATAACGAATTGACAGATAAACTTGCAGCATTAGTTGTCCCTACCGAAATAATGACATCCTCAGCTTCTTGGTGCCCTACTTGGAAGGTTTTACCCGCAGAAAATCCACCAGTCATTAATTTGGTATTACCAAACGCCGTACTATCACCTATAGCAGTAATTTCTTCTGCTAATTGATCCATCTCTTTTTGCAATGCAGTCAAGTCATCAGTGCTATTCGCACCGTTTTCTGCTTGAACAGTCAAATCACGCATACGCTGCAACATATTGGTTTGCTCTTGCATCGCACCTTCGGCAATTTGAGCAATTGAAATCGCATCATTTGCGTTACGCATACCCACATCTAAACCGCGCACTTGGCTGTTCAAGCGGTTAGAAATGGCTAGACCAGCGGCGTCGTCTTTCGCACTGTTAATGCGTAGACCACTGGATAAACGTTCCATTGAGGTCGCTAAACCGCTACTGGAAGTATTTAAATTCTTTTGTGCCTTCATTGAAGTCACGTTGGTATTTACTGTAATAGCCATGTTGAGTTCCTCTTCCTAGTTATACCGCCAAGGCTTGGAGCTTGGCTAAATTTTTAACAATTTATCTTACAGATGGATAGGTACTTGCTTTCTGTTAAATAAAGTCGAACAGGGAAACAGAACCCACCTTACTAAACACGCTAGAGACTGCGTTCAATGCAAGCTGTTGCTTTTCAAATTCCGTAATCGCTGATGCATAATCGAGATCTTCCAAGAGTGATAGCGCTGATGAGTTCACCACTTTCTCCTCGGTATGAGTCTCTTTGTAACTTTCGACAACTTTCAGATTATTCCCCGCCACACTTCTGGCAGAACTAATTTGATTGACGCCACTATCGATGTTATTCAATATCTGTGCCAACTGAGCTCGCCCTTGGGGAGTGTTGGCAGAATTAGGGTCTTCAATTAATGCAATCGCACTGCTGATCGTATCGAAAATACTGACTTCGGCCTGCGGCTCCATGGTGAAACTATCGCCAGCGCTGGGTTTTCCATCAATTTTAACTTCTATACCATTAAAACTAACGGGATTAGTGGCATCGAAGTTAGCTACGTTTGCGACGGGATTACTTGCAGAATCGAGCACTTGCAAGTTAGTACCACCGGCACCATTATCAGTGAAGTTAAATGTATATGTATCAGCAACATAAGTTGCTGTATCAGCAATTTTTGCTGTTTTAACGCTTAACTCCCCCTGCTGACTGGCCAAATAATTGACGCTATAATCACCAAGTCCATTGGGTGCTTTCATAAACGCGCTATCGCCAGGGATGTTTGTCCCCATGGCAACACCCGTTTGTACTAAACTATTTTTGACGCCAGAATCGCCGCTATACACTATTTTAGGCGGCGTCGAGTTATCAAAAGCAAAAGGTTCTTTATCGGTACTGAAACCAGAGAACATATAATTGCCAGATTCATCCTTACTATTCGCAATAGAGAGCAATTCTTCTAAGCTGCCTTTCATCTCTTCGGCAATCATTTGCCGCTCAGTTCCTGAGAGTGTGCCGTTTATCGCTCGCATAACTTGCTCACGCATAGAGCCAGTTAAATCTTCAGCACTACCGAGTTTGCTTTCTGCCACAGCAAGACGATTTTTCGCATAGTCAATATTTTTCATAAACTGATCGACTAGCGCATTTTTCTGATTCAGATTATCGATACCCTGTGACGCCACAGGATCATCACCAGCAGTATTGACTTTCTTACCACTGCTCAATTGGTCAAGAATTTTGCTGGTCGCCGTTTGCTTTTGCAGCACACTGGTAATGCTTTGATTAAAAATCTGCGCGGATGATAATCGCATAGTTAAATCTCCTAACGCACTGAGGATAATAAGGTGTCAAAAATCTGCTGTGCAGTCGTCATGATCCGCGCAGAGGCTTGATAGGCTTGCTGAAAACGCATTAAATTTGCTGCTTCTTCATCTAAGTTCACACCCGACTCACTCTCTACTCGCGCATAAGCTTGTTGATACACGGCCTCTGCCGAACCGACACGCACTTCAGCCGCTTTCGTTTTACTGCCTACCTCGAGCTTAGTATTCTCGAACACATCAGCTAGGGTCGACTTTCCCCCATTCATCACCTTACTTTCGCTCAACTTAGCCATAGCGACAGCATTAGAGTTATCCCCCTCTGCGAAGGATAAATCGAAGGTAAATCTGTCATTGCCTGCAGCCGCTTTGCTGTCAACTTCAAAGGTAAAACCAAAAGCGCTAATACTCGGAGGCGTATAAGGGGCTGCAGCCCCAAGGGATGTTCCCGCGGCGTCGAATGCTTCATAGGTTGGAGGCACAACTGTGGTATCGAGCTTTATCGTCAACTCACTGCCCGTTACAGGGAAATTTGCGGCATTACGATTGCTAATTTGAGTCAGCTTCACTTGGGTATTGCCAGAGTTAGCGGCATCTGCGGTAATCTTTGGTGATGCGGCGGCAATGCCTTTAGGGTCTTTCATGACCACTTCAATGCCATTTGAAGCACCCGCTGTCGGGCGAATGGCAAAACGATCGCCAGACGCCATAGCGCCCGCTTTTATGTCAATTGAAAATCCAGATCCACCCGATAAAGTCGAGCCATTTAACGTCAGTGGCGTAATTGCCCCCGTTTTCGAATCTCTCAGTTCATAAGTTGCAGGCGCGGTAAATGACAGTTCGTAGGCACCACCAGTTAATAAACTGGTGTCATCTATGGTGACGCCTAACGTTGCATTACCCGTATTACCAGAAAAACCTGCTGCACGGCCCAAAGACATCATAGGATCGTTGATATCTTTGAAGATATTGGCACCAACTTGTCCATTGAGGTCAATACCTTGTGCTTGCATTTTATTGAAGTTATCAGCCACGCCCAAGGCTAATTGATCGAGCTCATGACCCGCGGGAATTAACGTTTGATCACGATAATCAAAAATGGCCCCTAACTGACCGCCAAGTTTACTCGGATCAACAGTGACACTTTGCGAACCAATACTTGAAGTCAATTGGAGCTCATTCGGAAATGGATCACCCGCTTGGACTCCCATCGTCATAGCAATTTCGCCAGAAACCAACATCACTGAGCCACCGAGCATTACGCTCTTAGCACCATTTTCTAATGGAATAACATTCACTTGAGCGTACTGGCTTAACTCTTGAACAAGTGCATCTTGCTTATCAAGCAACTGCGCATCCTGATTCGGCGACTTCATTAACTCTAGGTTTAAATTTGCCAGTTCTGTACTGATCTCATTGATACGCTTAGTCATACCAGTGATCTGGTCATTGGTCTGATTAAGCTGGCCATTCAAATACGACTGCATCTGATTAAGACTGCTGGCAACTTGCTGTGCGTTTGTTAGGGTCGAACTCCGAATACCCAAATCTGCAGGCAAATCAGCCACACTATTCAGCCCCGAAAACAGGTCATTCAAGCTTTGTGGCACAACTTTACCTACCTGTGAAAACAGCTGATCTAGCTCACTCAATTTACCGTAGCTGGCTTCGGCGGCACTTAACGTTGTTTGGCCAATGCGTAACTCTCTTGCGGCATAGTCATTGTAGATACGCTTAACGTCATTAACGTAAGTTCCTGTGCCATAAAAACTACTACCAAAACGCTGCGATTCAAGAGTCGACTGGGTTGCCACTTGTCTGTGGTAACCAGCGGTATTGGCGTTAGCTATGTTATTACTGGTAACACCCAGTTGCGACTGGGAGGCAAGCACCCCAGTTCGCGCTATATTCAGTAGATCAACGGCCATTAGTTGACACTCCTATGAACAAACAGGGTTGTAAGATTCATCATTTGTCTTCTCCTGGCAGAATTGATTTCAGTTCTTCACTGATCGACTGCATCACTTTAATCACTTTTTCAGCGTATCGAGGATCAGTGGCATAACCCGCATCCTGCAAAGCTCGGATGAATTGAGTAGGGGAAGCGGCCACTTTTTTCGCATCTTGATAACGTTCACCTTCGGCAATGAAGGACACAAAATCGTTAAAGCTATGCTCGAAATCACTATAAACTCGGAAGTCAGCTTTTTGCTGAACAGCAACACCGTGCTCAAATTCTAAGGTACTGACGTTAGCCTTATCACCTAACCAACGACGATCAGCTTTAATGTTGAATAGGTTATGACTCGGCGCACCGTTATTGCCGCGGACGATTTTTTGTCCCCAGCCAGTTTCCAGTGCCGATTGCGCCAACAATACTTCTGGTTGAGTACCTAATGTTTTTGCGGCTTTTTCAGCATGTGGATATAAGGTCGCTAAAAATTCTTCTCGACTACCAAACCTGACAATCTTTTGGGTTTCCCTAAATGCTGCCGTCGGCAAAACTTGGCCGCTAATCACAGGTTCTACCACTGAAAGTGATTGTTCACTCCAGCTCGGCTTAGGCGTATCGATAGCCAGTGAACGATTAGGCGCATCAATGTCCATTGATGAATTTGCATCTTCAGCTCTATCCGGTTCAAATACAGGCCGAGCGATAGCAGCCGGCACACCATGATTTACAACTGTGGGTTCAACCACAGGAGCGGCTGAACTCTGCATAGGCACATTAAGCGCTTTATCGTCGTGGAGCATTTTCATGCCACCATCGTCACGCAATACCGATGCAGGCGTGAAATGACTTGTTTCGGGAGAGAGTTGCTGCACCATCATATCGGCAAGGCCCAATACACCTTTGTCAGATAAATCGACCGATAACTGCTGATCGCGCATCTGCTCGTAAAACTGAGTGTATTGGCTATTGAGTGGACTATCAGACTGAAAAACCGCATTGGCATCGCGCATACTTTTCATCAGCATTTGCACGAAAATACCTTCAAATTGTTGGGCGACCTTTTTCAAGGCGCCCTTCTCATCTTTCTGAGCCTGGGCGCGGAGTGAATCTAGCCCGCCCAGGTCAAGAAAATGTGATGAACTTGAAAGCTTTTCCATGATTTTCCCGACAGAAATTAGATGATGATAAGTTCACCATGCAAAGCTCCTGCCACTTTTAATGCTTCAAGTATTGCTAACACATCTGAAGGGGCTGCACCGACTAAGTTAACCGCTCTAACCAGCTCATCCAGCGTAGTGCCTGGATTAAACATAAACATACGACGGTCACTTTCTGTCGCTGTGATCGTACTATTACTCGTGACGGTTGTTTGACCATTAGCCAAGGCATTTGGCTGCGAAACCTGTGTCGCCTCCGCAATCGTGACAGTCATGCCGCCATGGGTAATCGCCGCAGGGAGTAAGCGTACGTTTTGCCCAACCACTATGGTTCCAGTACGTGAATTAACGATCACTTTGGCAGATTCCTCTGCGGGAACAACATCAAGGTTTTCAAGCGTTGCTAAAAAGGAGACTCGTTGTGATACATCACGTGGAGCCGTTACCTGAACAGACGTCGCATCTAAAGGACGCGCCATATCTGGACCTAATAGATCATTGATCGCATCGGCCATGCGCTGCGCAGTAGAGAAATCCGAACGACGTAGGTTAAACGTCAAATAATCGCCAGTTGAAAATGGGGTTGCTACACTACGCTCAACAATTGCGCCATTGGGTATACGACCTACAGTTGGCGTATTTTGAATCACCTTTGAACCATCTAAACCATCGGCACTAAAACCACTCACCACTAAACTACCTTGGGCGATCGCATACACATTACCGTCTACCCCTTTCAAAAAGGTCTGTAATAAGGTGCCACCGCGTAAGCTTTTGGCTTCGCCTAAGCTAGATACCGTCACGTCAAGATCTTGACCAGGTTTGATAAAGGCAGGCATATCCGCGTGTACGGCTACCACTGCAACGTTTTTAATTTTCGGTTTGACGTTGTCAGGAAGATTAATCCCAAAGTTTTTGAGCATAGTCATAAAGGTCTGCTCGGTATAACTGGTTTTTTCCCCCGTTCCCGGTAAACCGACCACTAAGCCATAACCAATCAACTGGTTACTACGCACACCTTGCACATTGGCAATATCTTTAATTCGTTCAGCCTGACTAGGTAGAGAAAACACTAGCATGGCAACGGCTAACACCAGTTTATATTTCATGATACGACTCCTTAGAAGGGCCACCAGTCGCTCATAAAGAACTGGCTTAACCAGCCCACTTTTTGAGCATCTGCGAAAGTGCCTGTGCCACTGTATTGGATACGGGCATTAGCCATTCGCGTTGAATCGACAGTGTTATCGGGTTTAATGTCCTGCGAGCGAACGAGACCAGTGACACGAATAAACTCATCACCATTATTGATTGAAATCCATTTTTCACCACGGATCACTAAGCTGCCGTTGTTCAGCACTTGCATCACGTTTGCCGAGATACTGCCATCTAGACTATTGCTCTGATCCGCATCCGATTCACGCTTAGTGTTCATGCTATCTTTGTAACGCAAATCAATTGGCACTCCGCCAATGGACACATTACTACCACCAGCAAAGATGGGATCTAAGCTCATGTCTGAGCCTTTTTTGATCTGATTGCCTGCACTCTTCTTCGCCTGAGTCGATTCCTTCAATACGATAGTGATAATGTCACCGACTTTATGGGCGCGTATATCCGAATACAAGCTAGATGCTTGGCTGTCTTGATAAATAGAGCCAGTTGCGGCAATTTTTGTCGGCGGCGCCTCTGGGTATACCGGCGCGTAAAAGGGATCATCCGCAAGGGGTTTCTTTTGCGTCGAGCTACAGGCTGCAAGCAATAACGCGACGGCCAACACAAGATATCTAGCCATGATGTTTGCCTCTATAAATTCTGAGTCACATAAGACAGCATCTGATCTACCGCTGAAATCACTTTGGAGTTCATCTCGTAAATGCGCTGACTTTCGATAAGGTTCACCAGTTCCTCGGTCACGTTCACGTTAGAGGTTTCTAAGGCGCCTTGACGAATAGCACCCATACCATCTAACGAAGCGGTACCTTGAATTGGCGTGCCGCTCGCACCAGTTTCCGTATATAAGTTTTGTCCCATAGGATCTAGACCCGATGGATTAATAAAATCCGTCATAGTCAACTGACCCACGACTTGGTTCTCAGCGGTACCCGGCGTTTTTACTGAAACTTCACCCTCCGCTGAAACGGTAATACTGGTCGCATTATCAGGAATAGTGATCGCGGGTTGTAGCAAATAGCCAGAACCTGGCGTCACAATCTGACCCGTATCATCTAAGGTAAACTGACCATTTCGAGTATAAGCAGTGGTTCCATCAGGAAGCTGTATTTCAAAAAATCCAGGACCTTCAATCATGAGATCCAGTGAGTTATCCGTCGTCAGCATGTTACCCTGAGTAAACATTTTTTGAGTAGCGACGACTTTCGTACCCGCACCTATGTTTAATCCGTTGGGTAGCTTAGTGTTAGATGCACTAACACCACCTGCTTGGTTAACTGTTTGATAGAGTAAATCTTCAAATACTGCGCGGCTTTTTTTGTAGCCCACAGTGCTAGCGTTCGCTACGTTGTTTGAAATCACTGAAATATCAGTTTGCTGTGCGTCTAAGCCAGTTTTACTAATCCATAACGCCGGATGCATAATCTATCTCCTAACTAATACGCATTAATGAGGATGAAGCGCGATCATTCTCTTCCGCGGTTTTCATCATCTTGACTTGCAATTCAAACTGGCGCTGAAGATCAATCAAAGACACCATTTCATCAACAGGGTTAACGTTACTGCCCTCTACGGCACCACTTTCAACTGCGACGAAAGGGTCAGCTGGTGCTGGTTCGCCTGACATTTGTCGAAATAATCCATCTTCACCACGCATCATCTGCGCATTGCCGGGATTAACTAACTTCAATCTAGCCACTTCTTCTATCACTTCAGCAGTCGCCCCCTGAGGGCGAACAGACACTATGCCATCCTGTGAAATTGACACTTTATCAATAGGTAATGGCAGCACTATCGGGCCAGCGTCCCCCATCACGGGATTGCCTCTGTCGTTATACAACATGCCCGTCGCATCGAAACTGAGACTACCTGAACGGGTATAAGCTTCACTGCCATCTTTCGCCTGAACGGCAAACCAGCCATCGCCTTTAATGGCAACATCGAGATCCCGTCCAGTGGTTTTTATCGGACCAGAGCGAAAATTAGCTGACGGAGATTCTGTCATCGCAAACACCCTTGAAGGCAACCCTTCACCGAAGGCTTGCATCGATCTGGCCTGCGCCATATCTGATTTAAAACCATCGGTATTAGCATTGGCTAAGTTGTTCGCACGGAGTGCCAGCTCATTCATATTTTGCTTAGCGCCACTCATGGCGACATAAAGGAATTTGTCCACAGACTGCTCCGTCAAATTTTCTACATGACAATATCAAAGCAAGCATCATGCCAATAAAAAATAACGTTTAATTTACTGATAGAATTGAAAAATATGAAAATGAAGTGATTTGACGGCAGGATAAAGGCTAAGTGTTGCCACTGGCGGCAACACTTAGTTAAATAAAGTAATGATTAGCGGATTTGTAATACGGTTTGTTGCAGCGTGTTATTCACTTCAAGGGTACGAGAGTTCGCTTGGAAGTTACGCTGCGCCGAAATTAAATCGACCAGTTCAGTAGTTAAATCGATGTTCGATTGCTCTAACGCCGATGAACTGATGCTACCAAAAGTTCCACTATTTGCCTCACCCGCTAACGCTGGACCTGAAGCTAAACTGGCTTTCCACGACGTATTACCCACTTGCGTTAAACCTTGTTCGTTAGCAAAACGAACTAAAGCAACCCGTGCTAAAGGCACGGTTGAACCATTAGAATAACTCGCGGTCACTAAACCATCTTCGCCGATTTCAACGTTAGTTAAGCGACCTACAGTCGTACCATCTTGCGTCAACTCAGTTGCACCAAAAGGAGCAGCATATTGCGTTGGGGCATTAAACTTCACAGTCAACTCTTGAGTACCATCGGCACCTGGCCCTAAAACACCCGCACCACTGACGCCCAAAGCCTCAGTCTTGACTATAGCAGGATCACTACCAGTGTAGACACCAACAGAATTGAACTTGAGTACAGAGCCTTTCCAACCACCAGCAGTTTGAGCTGTGCCCGTTGCATCAGGCGTACCATCGCCGGTGGTATCTGTTTGATAAGTACCAGCAGGACCGGCTAAATCGACTTGCTTTCCATCAACAGCATAGTAAGCCACCCAATTGTTCTCACCATTGTACGAACCATCTTTGGGCTTAACAAAATAAGTGGTCATAATATGTGGCTCACCGAGTGAGTCATAAATTGTCATTGATGTAACGTTATTGTAGGTTTTTGCATCTAGAGGATCGAATGCCGCGGGGTCGAGTGCACTTTCCTTAGCATTTAAGTTCATTTGTAAAGTAACATTCTCAGTCTTTACAGGGCTACCTGCAGTGTCTGGTATTTGTACCGGCTTAGCCGTCGTTAAACTCACTGATGTTGAGTTCCCATCTTTATCCACTGGGAAAGTTTGCAAATAATTACCAGCAGAATCAACCATGTAATTATTTTTATCGACCTTAAATGCTCCAGCACGGGTAAACGAGTGGTCTAATGTACCCAGTTCAGAGGCTGTAACGAAAAAGCCGCCACCTTTAATCGCCATATCAAGGGAGTTATTCGTCAACTGTAAGCTACCTTGATGGAATTGCTGTGCCACTTGACTCGTAGCAACACCACCACCGACAGCAGTTTTAGCATTTGAAAAAATAGAATTAGCGTAAACATCCGCAAATTCAGCACGGGACTCTTTAAAGCCAATGGTGTTCGCATTAGCAATGTTATTCGCCGTAGTGTTTAAATCTTTCTGCGCGGCAGAAATGCCACTCAATGCAATGTTAAACGACATAATTCACCTCTACACTTGACTCAATTCATTTATGAGCAACTTACGCCCAATTCGGATACTGCAAAAATTCTTTTATGCAAACTTAGGTTTCAGACACAGCTAACACATCGGTTAACTTGATGCCCATACCGCCTCTCAAGTTAAGAATCGCGCCAGTACTGGCCGTACCGAGAGAAACGCTGGTCACATGAGCATAGGTCGAGACTGGCAATTCTTGGGATTTCCCATCCACTAAACCACTCGCCTTGATCGTATAGTTACCTGCGGTTACAGGGTTTCCATCTTTATCGAGGCCATCCCAGTTAACATCGACATTGCCCCCCTTACTGCCATCAACTTTAAAGGTGGTCACAACTTGGCCTTTCTCATCCTCAACACGTACAGTAACTTCAGGAATTTTAGCTGGCGTGCTAATCACACCTTTTATTGTTGGGCTTTCAGCTGAAATGTTACCTGTATCAGTTGGGATCAATACCTTGCGACCAACAAGTCCTGATGCCTGTAATGCTTGGCTTGATGTCATAACACCGTTTAAATTAACGATTTCCTTATTCAACTTAGTAATACCATCAACCGTCGAGAATGATGCCATCTGCGCAATCATTTGGTCGTTGTCGACGGGCTTAAAGGGATCTTGCATCGATAACTGTTGGCTTAATAACGAGAAAAAGTCATCTTGAGTTAACTGCTGGCTTTTTGCTTCCGGTACTATTGAATCTTTTGGCAAACGTATGCCATCAAGAAACGGATTACCCGTTGAGCTGGTTGATGAATTCGTCGTAACGGCATTTGGCTGACTCTTATTTTGAGCCGTCTGCGCCGACGCTTGGTTAATTTGATTAATGAGGCTCACAGCTTACCTCCTAAGTAACACATGTTATTTACCCATCCCAAGTGTTTGTTGCAGCATAGACTTAGCTGCTTCAGCGACTTGAACATTCATTTGATATGAGCGCGAAGCAGAAATCATATCTGCCATTTCTTCCATGACATTAACATTCGGTTTATAAATAAAGCCGTCCGTATCCGCCATAGGATGATCGGGCGAGTATTCTTTCAGTAGTGGTTTATCACTTTCTACAATGCCTTTTACTGCAACGCCTTGAGAAGCTTGTTGCTGACTTTGGGCTTTAGCCATTTCGGCTTCAAAAATGGGATGACGGGAACGATAGGTCTTATCTACACTACTCGAGACGGAATCCGCGTTGGCTATGTTGCTCGCGGTGGTGTTTAGCCTGACCGATTGAGCAGACATTCCCGAGCCAGCAACATCAAATATGCTAAATAAACTCATGATTAATCCCCTCTCAACGCTTTCTTCATGCCACTAAACTTACTGTCTAAAAAACCTAGTGACATTTGATATTCAAGTGCATTTTGCATGAATGCCGATTGTTCCTGTTGGATATCAACAGTATTACCATCACCGGTATCGGGTTGATTTGGCACACGGAACTTAACAAATTGCCCAGTCAACTCCGCAAGCCCAAAATGCTTATCTGGCTCTTGCATTTCAAGACTATTTCGCTGCTGTTGGCCTCGAGCGGCCTGCATTGCCGCAGAAAAATCAACATCGCGGGCTTTGTAATGTGGCGTATCTGCGTTAGCGATATTGCTTGAAATAACTTCAGCCCGCTGCGCTCTAATACCGAGAGTGTATTGATGCACACCCAGTGCATTATCAAAATTGATCGCCATAAAATTGCCTCCTCGTGTTCTCACGAAAATAAAGCAATTCATGTGCCAACATCAGGAAAATTTTGAGAATAACAACAAGGATGAGCAAGTGATAGGTAAAAAATTACCGACAATTGTCGGTAATTTTCTTTAGAGCGGCTGAGTTAAGTCTTTTTCTGGTAATAAATGCCAGGGTTACAACGAACCATATCAAACTCGTCCGTTAAACCAGCGATAGATTCTGATGCACCGAGAAATAAAATCCCTTTGGGATTGAGAGCGGCAGCGAATTGCCGCAAAATTTTTGCCTTTGCCTCTGGTGCAAAATAAATCAGCACATTGCGGCAAAAGATAATGTCGAACTTGCCAAGCAGACTATAACTCTCAAGCAAATTATGCGCTCTAAAGTTCACCAACCGCTTCACATTATCCTTTAACTTCATATTACCTGAAGGTAATGCATCAAAAAACTGACGCTTACGTTCTTCAGATAAACCACGCGCTAATGCCAAACTATCGTACTCGGCATTTTTGCAGCGTTCCAACATGGAAGGAGATAAATCCGTTGCTTGAATCGAAGCACTACCAGCCAAGGCACCAGGCTTCTTCTGTTGATACTCAAGAATAGTCATAGCCAATGAGTATGGCTCTTGGCCTGACGAGCAAGCCGCAGACCAAATTTTAAGCGGACGCCCCAGACGACTGTATTCTGGTAGTAGGACATTATTCAACAACTCAAATGGATAACGATCACGGAACCAAAGGGTTTCATTGGTCGTCATAGCATCGATCACTTCAGCTCTGAGCGCACGCTCAGTAGGCTTCATCGAATGCTTAACCACATCAGATAAGGATGGCAGGTTATATTTGCCCATCAAAGGAGCAAGACGACTGCGCACAAGATATTGCTTATTTTCACCCAGTACGATGCCGCTGTGTTGCTCTAAGAACAACCTAAATTGATTATATTCAGCCTCAGCGAGTGATTTATTTGGCACATTCACATCCTAAATCCTATAGCAAGCACCAAAATCAGTGCGAAACCATCATGTTATAAAGTCGAGATTATAGCGTAAAGCGTATCTAGGTACTAACCGACAGCAATTACAAACTTAAATGCTTATTCACAGCAGCGGCCAGTTCGTCAGGATTAAACTTAGCGATAAAGTCATTGGCCCCCACTTTTTGAACCATTGCCTGATTGAATACACCACTTAACGAAGTATGCAGTACCACTTTAATATGCTTAAGCTTAGGATCATCTCGGATTTCAGCTGTCAGGGTGTAGCCATCCATTTCAGGCATCTCAATATCAGAGATGATGAGGGGGATCTCATCGGCCACATTATCCATCTCTTTGGCGATCTCTTTAAGCTTGTCTAATGCTTCGCGACCATCTTTTGCGGTATCAATTTGTAAATTCAATGACTCGAGTGAACGAATAATTTGTTTACGCGCCACGGCAGAATCATCAATAACCATAATATGGTAATGCTGAGTTCTGTCGAGGGTCAGTTTTTCATTGGCTTCTTCACTGATAGCCGTTTTAACTGGTGAAATCTCATCTAAGATTTTTTCCACATCGAGAATTTCAACTAATTCACCTTCAATTTCAGTCACAGCTGTCAGATAAGAATAACGGCCAGCACCTTGCGGCGGAGGCATAATCGCTTCCCAATTCATGTTGATGATCCGCTCAACAGAACTGACCAAGAAGCCTTGAACACTGCGGTTATATTCAGAAATAATGATGAAACAGTTTTCAGTGCTCGCTAAAGGTTTTCCCCCTGTTGCCGCACTCAAATCAATCACTGAAATGGTTGTTCCACGAATATGAGCAACACCCTTCACATAAGGATTAAGTTTAGGCAAAGTGGTCAGTGGTGGACACTGCAGTACTTCTTTCACCTTAAACACGTTAATCCCAAACCGTTGACGACCGTTTAATTTAAAAAGCAGTAATTCTAAACGGTTTTGTCCAACGAGCTGGGTTCGTTTGTTGACTGAATCAAGAATACTCGACATAACTCTGCCTTGTTGTTCTGTTTATGTTCGGCCCTATAACTCAGTTGAGTATAGGCATATTAATTGCTTACGTCTTATCTATCGATAAACATAGTCGAAACTGAGTCAATCTTCTGACAGTGATGCAAATTATTATTACAGTGGTCAGCTTCGAACTTAATAAAAGTATAGGTGCATTCTGGCGTTACAAGCTAGTCTCTTCATTATGAAAGTAAATTTAGTCTGTTTTTTTAGTCTTTTCACCCTCTTCATGCCCGCTTTTGCGAGTGCAGAGCCTATTGTCCCCACCGTATCGGCAATCTCAGAATTAGCTAAAGCGCTTATTTCAGAAAAAATATCCGTTCCAGAAAATGCCAAAGTAAATATTTCGCCACAGATGGTTGACGCAAGAATGCTGCCGTCACAATGTTCGTCTCCAATGAAAGTTGAACTGGCTAGCGATAGGGAAATTAGCCGTAATAACACCTTAAAAGTCAGCTGCGATACACAAGACTTAGCTTACCCTTGGCAAATCTATATCTCGGTTCGGGTGGATATCTTATTCCCCGTTGTTGTCTCAACCGAAATCTTAGCACCAGGCGAACTCATCTCTCCTAGTCAAGTAGAAGTCCGTTACATTGAACAAAATAGCTTGAGAGGTGCCGAATTCGATGACCCGAGTAAATTGGCTGGCGTGCGAGTAAAACGACGAGTAGCAAAAGATAATCCCATATTAAGTAACAACTTATGCTTCGTTTGTAAAAATGATTCGGTATCTATCTACGTTCGTTCTGGCTCATTCGAGCTCAAAACAGTAGGCGAAGCCCTACAAGATGGCAATAAAGGTGATCGGATCAGAGTCAAAAATAGCAGTTCAAACAAAGAACTAGATGCTATAGTCACAGGCATTGGCGAAGTTGAAGTAAGAATGTAAAATAATCTAAAGCTTTTTTGTAAGCTGCCGATACCCCAGTTAAGAAATCCCGTACACACGACGCTGGAGCCTAAAATGGCAATTGATATTAGCAAACTCAACACTGCAACGACTGCGCAAGTTCGTTCAGGCGCAACGAAAACGAGCAGCGATCAATCTGCTCAAGTTTCTACAAAATCGACAACACCACAGAGAAGCGACTCTGTGGTCATTACGGCCCAGGCACAACAACTTCAAGGAGCTCAGACTAAAATGGCTAGCCTTCCTGAAGTTGATCAAAAGAAAGTAGCAGAAATCAAACAAGCTATTGCCGAAGGTCGCTATAAAATTGACCCTGAAAAGTTGGCTGCCAATATTGCAAGTTTTGAAGCCGAACTTAATGACTTAAATAAAGAGTAACTATGACTGAAATAGCTAAACTGGTAGATCTACAACACGCCCATTTGGCTGTTCTTAAGCAAATCATACTCAAGGAAAAAGGCGCTTTGGTTGACCAAAACGCCGATTTACTGCTTTCCCTTGCTAACGAAAAATCGCAATGTCTGAAAGAACTAAAGAATAATGATGATATTCTGGCAAAACACAGTGATAAATCGCTACTCACTCAGCAAGTCGAACTCGTGCATAAAATGGCTGAGATCAAAGACGCATTGACTGAATGCAAAGAATTAAACGAACAAAATGCCAGTTTAATTGAGATGAATTTAGCGAGTTTAAATCGCTTTGCTCAAGCTTTACAAGCCAGCAGAAACGCCTCCAGCCTCACCTATAACGATAAAGGCAAGACCTCGACTATCTCAAGTTTAGGCAATGATTTAAAGGCCTAACAAGCGCATCACTCCCACTTAGCATTACCTTTTCTAAGCTCTGATTAGATATTAATGTCTTGTACAAAAAGAAAAGCCGCGTAAATACGCGGCTCAATACATGCTCTCAAAAACGCTAGAAATACGTCACTTCCTTCACTCGTTGTGGACGGTTCTGTTGTTGATAAAGCGCCCAAACCTGTGAAAAATCAAGTTCTAACTCAGTGACATAATGCTCGCCTGCTGGATAACTCTTAACGACTCGTGCACCGCGGATCACACCAGAAACTGACGCTTTGACATTATCGTCCGTCAACATCCAATCACTGACACTGCTGTTTGCCGTTATTTTCTGCCCATAAACTTGTTCCGCTAATTCACGATAAGCCACAATTTTTGATGCCTGCATAGCCATCAACACTCTTTGTGATTGCTCTTTAGCCGGTTGAGTCGCTAACGGCGCATATCCTATAGCCGTTAACTTAGGAAAACTCGGCGGCGGCACATCTTCCCATTGCACATATCTATCTTTAGCAGCGCAGCCAGTTAGCATTAGCGCCACAATAACTAAAAGGTAGCGTTTCATTTTCCATCTCCTAAAACACGCACTTCATTCATACCTGGACTCGCCTGACGATATAAGATGCCATTTTGTGACACAATTTGCTCCGAAGGCTGCATGTAGTTTGCCAACTCTTTTTGAGTCACAAAAGTTTGAGATGCCGATACCACGCGATTGTTACTAATGTTCACAATCCGAGTATTGATCGCCATACCATTGGTTACTACGCTCATAGTCGAAACGACAAGATGCTCAACAGGAAGATCTTTCGACAATTTTTGCCAATCTCGCGTCAAAATAAAATCCCCGTCAGATGTGACTCTCAAGCCATCAGCTAAGTTTAAATCCACCACATTAAACTGAAAGCTATGGAGCGATGTCATTAATCCTTGCTGTAACTGTTGCGCTAACGCATTAGTGCCATTCAAATCACCCACTAATACAGGTGTTGCAACTACGATAGGTTGATCAGAACGCAGAGCATCATTTTGCTTAACGAGCTCAGTCACTATTCGCTGTGCTAAATGGTTAATCACTGCCGTTGGCGGCAACCCATTGCCATCCACTAAACTCGGTTTGGGCGGCGTAACCGGTTTAGCTACACATCCACCTAACATTATCAATGTTAAGGGAATAATCACACGCTTTAGCATTGGATTTACCTCATCTATGGGTGCATTGGCAGTCAAGTGACTCACTTTCTAAGCTTCAAATTTTTAATGAGTAACAAAAACCAGCAATCTTCGGACCAATATTAACCTCAGTCCGACAATATTCTTCTATTACGCAGTATATCGACTGTAACACTGGAAACTTTATCAAAAGTTCTCATACTCAGGCACGAAATTTGCTTTATTGACATATTAGATTAAGAGTCAGAAA
Source organism: Shewanella sp. SM74 (assembly GCF_025653725.1). Lineage (NCBI taxonomy): Bacteria > Pseudomonadati > Pseudomonadota > Gammaproteobacteria > Alteromonadales > Shewanellaceae > Shewanella > Shewanella sp. SM74. The sequence continues at coordinate 143,374 of NZ_JAKKRZ010000003.1, forward strand.
ACTGGCTCGATTGGTAATATCGCCATTAGCTTAGCGATAAGGATTGAATTGATGCACATACCAGGTTCAGCTTCGCTCATCATTTTGAGCCTTTTACTACTTTCTTTGCCCACCAGAGCCGAATGGATAGAAGCCAGCGGAGAAGCAACTATTATCAATGGTAATACAGCTCAAGCAAGGGAAGAAGCGATTAATCAAGCTGTTAGCTATGCGACATTAAGCACAGGTATTCAAATATCCAGCGAGCAACAAACCTCTAATGGTAACCTCACACAAAATAACTTTGCGATAAATCGCAACGCCCAAGCCATAAACATCCAACTCGTTAGTGAACAAATTCAGGGAAATAAAATATATGTATCCCTTCGCCTCGATCTAAATGATGATCCAACACAACAGTGTCCTAATGGCCAATTAAAGGCCGCTATTTTAATACCTCAAACACAAATAAAAGATCGTTCTCAGCTTAGATATGGACAACTTTCAGGCTTTGAAGAGGTCATTTCAGAGGCGTTAGGGAACACTATAGAAGATTACTCTTCAACTGGCTTTAGTCACATCCATGCTAACGAGCGACTCGATATTGAACAAGACCTAGTGGATATTCGCGGTTATCGACTTCCAAGCTGGCTCAGTGAAATTACCGACAGCCAATATATTCTTCAACCGCAGATCATTGATATATCGATAGAGCCTGTACAACCCACCTTCTTAGGATTTTGGGATGAAGCTCCGCTAAGGCAATTTCAATTCAAACTCAGCCTCTATCATGGGATCAGTGGCGAAGAGGTCTGGAGCAAAAACTACAGCACATCGGCCCCATGGGAATTTGAAGAACAGGCTATCATTGCTCCCAACAGTAATAGATTCTGGCGTTCCTCCTATGGAAAAAGTATTACTCAATTAATATTGCAAGCTACCCGAGATTTAGACAGCACACTTAATTGCAGGCCATTACTTGGCCAAGTCGTTAGCCGACAAGCAGACAGGATTATATTAAATCTAGGCCGTAAACATGGCATTCGTGTCGGTGATAAATTCCAAGTAGTATTACAACAAAACTTACCCGATAGACTCAATGAAATGCGCGCCGTCGCGACCAAAAGTCGTGCAACGGTAAAAATTGAGCAAGTAAGCGAAGAAAGCGCCACCGCAGTACTTGTAGACCAAAATGCCGCCTACAATGTACAGATAAACGACATAGCGCTTAAGATTTAAGCAACTAAATCATAAGCCTTTTAATCAAAGATAAAACCAGTATAATCACTGTCGTCTCTTCATAGCTCAACAGGATAGAGCAGCCGCCTCCTAAGCGGCCGATCGGGGTTCGAGTCCCTGTGGAGAGACCATAAGTCACTTTTTATCTATAAAATTCAATAATTTACGGAATTTGAAAAATCCTGTGCCGCCTATGTGCCGCCATAGGAATGACGTTTTTTAGAATTTTTTTTCGTAACATTTTCAAAAATCCCCCTTTTGCCGTGTTCATCTCAGTTATGGACAATTAACCCTATTTCTAATACTTTTCCCTATGAGTTAACGAACAGGGAAAATAGCTTTATGACGGAAACTTCATCGCAAGAAAAGTTCACTCAAACACTCGAAGGGATCATCGAGCAATATTCAATTTCCGAACCACCCGAATTTTTGAAAGTCCTCATAGCTCTCCCTGACTCTCCAGATAAAGACAAAATGTTTGAAGATATGGATGAAGTATTTCGCGCCATAACTTCACCCTCTGAACTATCCAGCAAACTCCCCAAAGGCACAACTGAAGATACGGTCGCAAAAGAGCTGGCAAAAATTCCAGACAGTCAGAAAATCCTTAGTGAAGAACAGCAGAAAATGGTGGAGCTATTTATTGAAATGCTATCTTCATCATCGAGCAATGAATCTCAGATCGATATGAATTATGTACGAAGGTTCGCAAATGCCGATTTTCCGCTTTCATCGGACACGAGTGATGAAGATGAAACTGTATTAATAAACTTACTCAACAGCCAACCAGAGGCCATAGCTGAGTTTATGCAAGCGATGATGGCGTGCCACATGGCTGGAATGACCAAAGCAGCCAATCTACTAAGTCGCCTTTTTGCAGAGCACGTATTGGTCATTGAAAACGAAAGCTATCTGACACTTCAAGCTGACATAACCAAGCATAAAGAATTATTCGACAAAGCTTCTAAATCTGGAAGTTCAGGAAGAAATAAGCGTCATGGCACTAGAGATAAAGTCATGGCCTACGCCATCCAACTTTATAATCAACGAAATTACGATAATCCTCACCAAGCCGCACAGATGATTACAGAACAAGTCCTTGATTTCGCAAAAAGCGTTGGCTACTCATTTTCATCTCCATATCAAGCAACTAGAACAATTAATAGTTGGCTTAGTTCACAACAAACTAATAAATAATTTAAATGGATTTGTCCAATGATTAACCATAAAACTTCTTTAGTTACTGCGCTATTCTCCACAGGACAGTATCCAATTTTTAGCGCATACGCTGACCTGTTGATTGAATTTTTTACCGAGGATGAAAGCAACATTTGTGAATCCGATATGGAGATGCTCTCGATTGCATTGGGCGATGGCGCTCATAAGTTGTACATAGAAGCTCGGTCAAAAACCAGTCCATCTGATAAAATTGATTCTATTTTCAATAATTTCATTAAGCTAAAAATTGAAATTTTGACCTCAATCTTTACTAGAGGAAGTGAGCTATCAGCAAGGTCAAATCAAGCGGTTGCAAAACTACTATTTGGGCAATATAAAACCGTTCTCGACAATATTGAAATTAGAAGACAACAAGCAGTCAAAGAAAAACAAACTAAAGAGTTAGCCGAGAAAAAAGCTCAAGCAGATGAACTCCTGAAAAAACAGCTAGCAGCGGAACAAGCATATCAAGCAAGTCACATTGATTTTGATGATTTCGAAATTCACGGCGTAAAGAAAAACTCGCGAGTCGACAAGCTTCTGAACCAACTTCGCAAAAAGCCAATCACCCAAGAAGAAATGATCTGGCTTTCTGACGTAGGCTTTTACAATGAACTTATTGAGCAAAAAAATAATATTCAATTAGCTCACCAGCATTATCAAAACTGGAAACAGAAAAACATGCCTTGGGAGCTGGTCAATGCAAGTGCAGCCTACAGAAAAGGTGGCGAACTAAAGAAAATCCGAAAGACACTAAATGAACAGTATCCATTTACCCATTCAGGGAAAGACAAAAAGCTGAAGTCAGCTCTATTAACGACCTTTGGCGGGGTCTGTAGAGATCAAGAAGACTTCACCAGAGGAATAGAACTTGGGCATGAAGCACATAAAGTGACACCTTTAAATTTCAGGCCATGCACCTTGCTTGGAGCGATTTATCTATCAACTGGTGAGTTTGACCTAGGTCATGAATGGTACGGTAAAGCAAAAGATAGAGGGTTCACTCAAAATGCTTATGACAACGATATCAAATCCGTTTATTTCAGAGCCAGTGATGAAATAAAAAGCCGCCTTAAGCAAAACCTTATTGCAACTGGTCACAAATATGACTGGCTTAGTAAGCCTTAAGTATTACCGTGACAGGGTGTGACGGTACTGTCACACCCTGTGACGTGAATACATCCTAACCCCTCACAATTATCTTAACTCCTGACAAATCTACTTTAATCAGGAGTTACCATGAACGATCTATTACTCAGCCCGACCGAGGTCGCCGAATTTCTCGGCGTCACCATCGGCACTCTATCCGTTTGGCGCTGTACTGGCCGCTACCCATTGCGCTTTGTTAAGGTTGGCCGCTGTGTTAAGTACCGTCAAAGTGATGTTGAATCCTTCGTTAACGGGAGGGTTTATGATCACACTCTTTAAATTCGGTTTCCTGTTTTGCGTCATCATTCAATTAGCGATGATCGACCACACACTTCAACAATGCCAAGAGACCATTAGGCTATATAACGAGTCCAAGTACCCGTTAACGGGTACCGAGACCGAAATCGAAAAGGTGTACCCGTTAACAAACAATGACTCTGTTAACGGGTACACCTTAAAAGCCACTGACCAAAAGCAAACAGTTCCATTACATAACGGGGAGGTTAAATAATGATGACCTCCTCTTCTATCCCCATGCCTAAGCTCACCGATGAACAACTTGAGTTCGCCCTATGGCTTGCGCAAGGCAATTACGCCTATTGCTGCATCGAAGTCTGCCAAGACATTGGCAAAGTCGATGGCCTAGAAACCTTTAACGGTCACTTTCAAAAACGCACCTTGTTTCGGTTAAAACGTGAAGGACTACTTACTGAAGCAACAGTGTTTGAGATGGGCATTCGTTGGCAAAAGCTCACGCTTAACGAGCGAGGTAAGCAATTACTGACTAACAGCGAGGTAAAAGCACATGCTTAATGTCCATGAACACGATAAGCAATGGCTTGATAATAAGCTCTATGGTCTGCCCTCACCTCATCGTATAGCGATTATGCGGCAATATCGTAAGAAGCCTAATCGCCGCGAAGCCAACTTAAGCGTGTTACACCTGACTACACGCATTGCCGCCGTTATGGGTAAAGACAAACATTTTTACCACATCAATATTGAGCAGCAAGATATAAGCGCAAAGGCAAAGCAACACGCCCGCCGCTGTATACAGATCACAGCGCAAGCAGAAGGTAAGGGATTACTCACTATTTACAGCACGCTATTGCATTACATGGCGTGCTATAGCATTAAGCCGCCAAAACTGAGCGAGACAATTATCAACCATCTTAAGTTGGACACACTTGATGAGATTGAGCTTGCCCAAGTCTATGGCGCACTCGCCCGCGCTGGCGATGAAATTTGGTGAAAGCGGAAATTAAGAAAACAGCGCAATCTGCAAATTGAAACCATTTCATGGGAACTCAATTTGGTCAGTAAACAAAAAGGCATTTATGCCAGTAACATTACCGTCAGCAATTTTCAGACCCAATGGCAGAACAATCAACAGCTATTAGAAAACACCATAGCCACCAACGAACACGGTTATAGTGCAAGTCTTGCCGAATTATCCAAGCTCAATGTCTCTAACCCCGCTATTCGCAAGGCCGAGTTGATGGTTCGCATCCGTGGCTTTGAAGATTATTCCAAAGAGATGGGCTATAGCGCCCTATTCTTAACCATGACTACACCGTCTAAATACCATCGCTGTTTTGCCAGGACGGGCGATGAAAATCCCAATTGGAACGGCGCAACCCCACTCGATGCCCAAGAATACTTAAATCGCACCTTTGCCCGCATTCGTGCCGCCCTTGCCCGTGAACAAGTCACCCCTTTCGGTTTTCGGGTAGCAGAGCCACACCATGACGGCACCCCACACTGGCACTTACTGTTATTTGTCCCAAGTGAGCAACAGCAAACCTTAGTCGATACCTTCACACACTATTGCTTAGAGGAAGATGGTGATGAGCAAGGCGCAAAGGAGCGCCGCTTTAAAGTGGAATATATCGATCCCGCTATTGGTTCAGGAACGGGTTACATCATGAAGTACATTAATAAAAACATCGATGGTGAAGGGATTGAATACGACAGCTACGGCAAAGATGCCACCACCTCAGCAATACGGATAAAAGTATGGGCGTCCTGTTGGGGCATACGGCAGTTTCAACAAATCGGTGGCGTTGGTGTAACCCCTTGGCGCGAATTAAGACGCCTAGACGCAATTAAAGATCCATCACTTAATTGGATAGAGGCCATTCGCCAAGCAGCCGACAGCAGCAACTGGGCTTTATACACTCAGCTTATGGGTGGCGTGTTTTGTAAACGTGTCGAGCAAACCATTCGTCCGCTATATAAAACCCAAACCAATGCGCTCCAAGCCGGTATCATCAACAGTGGAGCAACTAACACACAAAGCAAGCCAATTGCCGCATTAATCCAACAACAATCCCGAAACGCATTGCAGGAATGCGGGAATAGCCAGAAAAAATGCAGAAATCATCCCGAAAATTCCGAGAATCTATTGCAGGGCGATTTCAGGAACATGCCGGAACCATCTCGGGAATTTCAGGACTACGATTCAGGAATGCAGGAAATCATTTCAGGAACTGTTGCAGGGGCTCTGGAATTAGCCTCAGGGGTAGATGCGGGATTGACTTCGGAGCTAGCTTCGGGATTAGATGCAGGAGTTGCAGGAGCAAATCCCGAAATTGCCCCAGAACACTATCAGCCACTCAAAACCAATCGCTATGGCGATGCTGCACTAACCCAGCTAAAGGGGATTGTCTCTTTCGGTGTGGAGATCATTACCCGCGTCTATACATGGACGCTAGCAACTAAGTCTCAGGCTCAGAAAACGCTTTTTTGCTCTAACTTGGAGTTCTGTCAATAAGTGTACAGATGGTATAAAAATGTATTATCAATTAGAGATAAAAATAATATAAAAAAACAAAATAAGATCCTATTAAATAGTTTTAATAATCACTTAGGGATGAGTAATGGATCCATTGTCACAGCTATTCGCAGCCTATCTGGAGATGGTGAGCAATAACATCACCAATGCCTATGTTGATGCAGCAAACACCACTGTCACAGACCAAACTCTCACCTACAAAGGAACCAACATTCGATTCCAGCACTTTCTCTGGCAGGTAAAGCAAGAAAGTGTCTGTGCAAACCTTAAGCAGCAAGCAACCGCCTACTCCAAGTGCACTCTGCAAGCAAAAGCAATGTTCACCGATTTGTGCAATCAGCTTTCGACCATGAAAAACATTAACTCAAAAGGTCGGAGCCTGACTCAGATGTACTGTAACGCATCCCTTAACTACAAACCCATAATCGCCACCATAAGTGCACCTGCTCACAAAAAAGACCAACAGCTTAAAGAGAAGGTATGCAACCAACTTATCTTAAAGACGATGCAGGACAACAGCCCAGAATTAGCTAAACGAAGGGACGAAACGTGTGCTCAGACAAAGTTTAATGAAACAACTCAGATAAAATAGATTCTTAGCAAAAACCTTTTATCGGCTTAAAAGAATATAATTTAGGATAGGTGAATATGACTAGACCTTTTAAAGTTGAATCAGAGGATGTTAACCGTCTAACTGATATTCAATTAACGCAGCTATTAAATGAATTATTGCAAGCTGAGGCGTATAAGTTCGAAATAAAGCAGCGTGCTGTAGAAGTAGCATTGAATATCCGTGTTGGTGATGGTGGGGAAGATGGTCGTATTAGTTGGATTGAAGGGCCCGACCAAACAGATTACATCCCTAATCGCCTAACATTATTTCAAAATAAAGCGACAGAAATGGGGTCCGCAGATTATGCAAATGAAATAATGACAACAGCAAGAAAAGACTATCCAAGCGTGTTAAAGCCAAAGGTTGCTGAAGTATTAGACCAAGGGGGCGCATACATCGTTTTTACCACGCAAGAATTAAACAAACTGCAAAAAGATGCACGCATAACAGCTATAAGAAATAAGCTCGAAGACCAAAATAAAGAATATGCTAAGACTTGCATCATTGATATTTATGATGCTGCTCAAATAGCTGCATGGACGAATAATTTCATTTCAGCAATAGTTTCTGTTCAACATTGGGTCGGAAGGCCCATGGAACGCGGGTTAAAGCCTTTCAACATGTGGAGCGAAGATGAAGATTTGTCTCGTCTCCCTTTTGCGGCCGTAAATAGTAGAAATGATATTGTTGCAACGCTTATTAAAAATGTCTCAACACCAAAATCGTGTTTTCGCATTATAGGCCTATCCGGCTTGGGTAAAACGAGAACCGCCTTTCAGGTTTTTTTTGAAAATGAAGCCATAAGAAATTTAGTTGTTTATGTCGATGCCAATCACGCTCCCACAATTGATGCACTAGTTGCAGATTGGGTTGGATTGGGGTTGAGGGCAATTTTGGTGGTTGATAATTGCGAGTATCGTTTACATGAACGTCTCGTTAAAGAAGTTTGCCGTACAAGTAGTCAAATAAGCCTCTTGACGCTGGACTACAACATGGAATCTGTATCAGCTCCTACCGTGTGTTTTAGACTAACCCCAATGACTGATGAAGAACTATTTCAGTTGTTAACCCCTATATATAAAGACCAACTACCTGATCTTGATAGAATTACATCATTTGCACAAGGTTTTCCTCAAATGGCTGTTTTATTGGCACAAGCCCGTTTAACCGAAGACCCTCGGATTGGCGAACTCACAGAAGACGAATTGGCAAACAAGTTATTGTGGAGGCGTGGCGAAACTGAAAGCCCTGAACGGATAAAGGTATTGCAGGCTTGTTCTCTGTTTGATGTATTTGGAGTAGAAAGAGAGGTAGAAAATCAACTTGAATTTATTGCAACTGTTATTGATATACCTGTCGACAATGTATACGAATGCGTTCAAGAATATTCAGCGAGAGGGCTAATTGACCGTCGAGGCCGGTACGGCCAAGTTGTTCCAAAGCCATTAGCTATTAGATTAGCGGGTCAATGGTGGAGCAAAACTAGAGAAAGAAAACAAATAGATTTAGTGGATAAAATTCCAGAGGGAATGATTGAAGGGTTTTGTCATCAAATAGAAAGGATGGATTTTCACCCGGATGTTAAACAATTAAGCGAAAAGCTTTGTGGCCCCCAAGGCCCTTTTGGCCAAGCGGAAGTGATCTTATCGAACCGGGGTTCTAGACTCTTTCGCTCATTTGTAGTTGTGAATCCCGAATCTACCTGCGAAGCACTCTATAAAATACTCAGTGCAAAAAACACTCAGCAACTTCATGCGATCGATGGTTCTATTCGAAGAAATTTGGTGTGGGCGCTTGAAAAACTATGTTTTCACTCTGGTATATTTTCAGAGGCTGCATGGTGCATGTTGCTTCTAGCGTCATCAGAAAATGAAGCTTATGGTAACAACGCAACGGGAATATTTTCTCAGCTATTCAGCATTTACCTTTCTGGTACAGCTGCCACACCTCAAGCCCGCTTTACGCTCCTAAATCGGGCTTTAGAGTTACATCAAGATTCTGTAGATATGGTTGTATTAGAAGCACTTGAGCAGGCGATTCGCCCAGATGGCGGCACTCGTATGGTAGGCGCTGAGTATCAAGGTACTAAAGCGCCCCTTCAAGAATGGAAGCCAAGAATTTGGCAGGAAATTTTCGATTACTGGCAAGAGGCCTTTGATTTACTTATATCCCTGCTAGTAAGGGGAGACAGTCAAAAAGAAAAAGTACTCTCAACTATAGGCCACTCAATACGCAGTTTTGTTAGTCGGGGGCGCCTAGAGATGCTGGACTCTGCAATACATAAAATAATCGCAGTTAATGGTCGATACTGGCCTGCCGCTTTGGAAAGTATCAAACACTCTTTTGAGTATGACACAACGGGATTGAAGCAAGAGGCCATTGAATCGCTTAATAATTGGCTAAAACTACTTAGCCCAAATGAAGCGGGGTTACCCGAAAAATTAAAGATACTCGTGATAAATCCGCCTTGGGAGCACCGCAAAGACGAAGAAGGTCACTACATCGATGTAGCTTGTGAGAATGCCATGGCTTTCGGAAGAGAAGTGGTAGAAGATCTAGAAGCACTGATACCTCATCTCGACTTACTTCTACAAGGTGAGCAAAGGCACTCTTTTTCCTTTGGCTATCAGATAGCTCTGAGCCTTGAAGATTCGACGCACCTGTTAAAGCAGTCCTTCGCACAGCTTATAAAAAGTGATCCTGCAAACCCTCAATTTATTTTAGGAATATACCGAGGAATATTTAAAAAATCACAAGAACAGTGGCAACAAAATATCGATAAACTATTAGAAGATGAAAATCTTATTCGTTTATATCCTGATGTTATTGGCACAGGGGAAATTCAAAAGCTACATCTGGATAAATTATTAGATTTAATTCACAGAGGGCTAATACCATATAATGCTGCTGATAAATTAAGTTATGGAAGTGTCACTTCCGATATAGATCCGGCAACAATGATGGATTTCTGTTTATCTCTTGCTCAGTTCAGCGAAGACGCAAGTTGGACAGCTTTAAGCGTGATCTACATGTATTGTTTTAGCAAAAGCGGAAGCATTAAATTACTCAGCAATCAACTGAAACAGCTCGTTTCAAGCGTGCCATTACATAGAGATTCTCGCGGAACAACAAGAGATACTTATAATTGGTGTGACTTGGCTGAAAAGTTGTTAAAAGAACCAGATGAGAGTTTTGCGATAGCATTAACTAACCAGCTTATTGAAGCTTGCAAGTACGGCTTAAATCATGGTGATATTTTGCATTATACAAAGCCGTTACTACTCAATCTTATGCGCGAGTATAGTAATAAATTATGGCCGATATTTGCGACTACTATTAGCCAAGCGAAGGGAATGGAACTGTATTGGTTGCAACAATTGCTTGATCGTGAAAACAGTTTATCGAGCCAGTTACCAAGTGTCTTATCTGTAGTACCGGTTGAGAGTGTGATCTCATGGTGTAACAAACAACCTGAAGTTGGGCCAAGTTTCGTTGCTAGCTGTATAAATATCTTCGAAACCGTCGATAATAATCCGCAACCTTCGGATTTGTTTATAGCATTACTTGAGAGTTTCGGGAATGATGAACGAGTACAAAGTTGTCTCTGGGCGAATATGAGAACACGCGGATGGTCAGGCTCACTAGTACCTTACCTTGAAGATGACAAAGCAGCGCTAAGTCCATTGTTGGAGCATAAAAATGACAAAGTCAGGACGTGGGTGAAAGCTCAAATCGGCTATATTGATCAGGAAATTAGTCATGAGTCAGTTAGAGATGAAGAGAGAGATTTAGGACTATTCTGAATCAAATTTTTTTGCACAAACCCAGCAAGACCACATTGGTGATCCCAAGCTCTCACCTGACCTGCTCTATGTCCAAGTGGGCATAAGTGCTTGTTGTGATACTGATATCGCTATGCACAAGAAGCGAGCCGTTGGATTGCTAAAGGTTTTACACTAGAAAAGACCTTAGAGTATAAACGCCAAGGTTTGACTGTAGCAGGCTAAATAATCGAAAGTTTCTCAAACAGCTCTCGTCTTTCATCATCAGAGAGCTGTTCAATCTCTCTGACTAATTTATCGACTTTCGAATCTTGAACGTAAGTACCTAATAGCTGCGCCGTGGTGATGCCTAGCTCTGCCCTCACCTGTTCAACATCTAAGTGGGCATAGGTGCTGGCTGTGATACTGGTTCTTGTATAAATCCCTAGGGCTATGACCTAATAGTTTGCTGGTGGTTTGTTACCGCCTCGCATCACGCTTCAGCTGGCGATAGTTTGTGAGAGCCTTAAATCGTCAATGGTGCAATGGGTAATGCTGCTAGTTCCAAGTAAAACTTATTTATCTTATCTTTCAGTTTAAAGCAAAATTCATCTAAATATATGTTTGCAAAGTCCAAAAAAAATTCTAAGCTTAATTAATAAATAACTTATAAAACAATTTGCATAGGGATTATGCGTTATGATTCATAAAACACCATTCGAGTACCCTGATGACTATCTTAAAATCTGGAAAGTATCTGGTAAAAATGCGGCTAAAATTATTCAAAATGAATTCTTTAAGGATGTAAAACCAGCTTCGGTTAGTGCCAGATTTCAAAAAACAACAAAAACTTTTTGGTTATTAATTAATTCACCATCACCTAATATTCGATTGATATCCATAAAACTTAGGCAACCAATTCCATATTCTCAACTTTCAGTTCGAGTATGGTTTTATGAACTTAATAAGGAGCTTGTTAATGATGTAATTAATTGCAAAAAAGCGTCAATTAATGGCCATTTAGTTAGGTGCTATAAAGCTGAAAATATCACTTATGAATACTCGACAAAAGAAACCCCTATAATTGGAGTTGAGTATATCTTTGATGACATTCATTCACTATCAGATGAAAATGAAGTTAAAAATACAATGCTCAGCTTCATGCGAGGAGCATTACTTCATATAGATTCTGTTTGTAACGGCAATGTCGAAAACAATATATTAAATGATTTCACTGATGAAATATCAGAATATGAGTTAATGCAGAATAAAAGTGTTTTTTTTGAGGGCGGAGCAACTAAAATCTATGTGAATAAATATGAACGAAATATTAATGCTCGTAATGCATGTATTAATCATTACAAAGCTATTTGCAGCGTTTGCAATTTTGATTTTCACAAAACATATGGGGATATTGGTAAGAATTTTATACATGTACACCATAAGGTTGATCTCGCAACAATAAATAAAGAATATCAGGTAGATCCCATAAACGATTTAATCCCTGTTTGTCCCAATTGCCACGCAATGCTGCATAGAACCAAACCTGCAATGAAGATTGAAACCCTTAAAAATCTCATTAAATTATAAATTTAAGTGAATTAGTAGCTCTCTCATTTCATCCCCTGAGAGCTGTTCTATTTCCCTAACTTAACCTATCAACCTTGGATTCATGCTGGTAAGTCCCAAGTAAGTGCGCCGTAGTGATCCCCAGCTCTACCCGCACATTTTCAATGTCTAAATGGGCATAAGTGCTGGCGGTGATACTGATATCACTATGACCTAACAACTTACTTGTAGTTTGAATATTGCCACCGCGCATCACACTCCAACTGGCAATGGTTCGCCGCAGGTCAATGGATAGTGACATTATCCTCTTTTGCGGTAACAGACTTCTCAGGACTTCGCAGCCCTGCCCGCTCTGTGATGCGATACCAGAAGCTGCCTTTACCCGCATTCTCGGTAATATGACCTGAATGACTACGCTCGGCAGGGAACACATATTTAACGCCTTGAGCGGCCTCATGGCTGCGGCGCTCAAGAATCGCCATCACCTCTTTGGTTAACGGCACCGCATGGGGCTTTTTAGATTTAATTTTACTGGTCGGAATAATCCATACTCCGCGCTGATGATCTATCTCGCGCCACTCCATACTGAACACGCAGCTTTTACGCTGCCCAGTTAACAGCAATAGCATGACTACATCACGATAAAGCGGCGCTTCAAATTCTAATGACTCGAGTAATGCCCGCACCTCATGCTGATTCAAAATCCGCTCACGCTTCACCGCCGCCAATTTTTTAATGCGGCCAAAGGGATTAATTGCTTGCTCGTTAAACATCGACTTGAGCAAGGTCAGGCATTTGTTACGCACTGCAGCAGAGTTTTTGGTGATAATCAGCTTAAGCAGGTTTTCGGCTTCGACAGTGGTGATACTCTCAACAGGTAAATGGGCAATGCGCGGCTGAATATGGTTCTTCCATGTGGATTGAATATCCTTAAGGGAATTGAGTCGCCGCTCTCCCGTCTTGATTTTGACCATAAACTCAGCTTCGAAGGAATCAAACAATTGTTGAACGCTGATAGACAAGGCTTCTTTGCGCTCAGCTTCAAGCTTGGCAAGGCGTTTCGCTTCGTTCGGATTTGCCCCTTCTACCAAGTCTAAGGCAATGTGCTTGGCCTATTTACGGGCGTTCTCTATGGTTAAATGCGGGAACTCCCCTATAGTGACAGTGACGTCTTTACCTAAACGCTTGCGGCGAAAGCGAAAAAAAATTTTCCCGATGGGAAAACATCTAGGATTAAGCCATTAATTGAGTCTCTATGGCCGAAATCCGCAATTCTGAAGCGTTTTTGACCGATTCAGAGCTGTTCGAAAGCACGTTTTGTGAAGCTTTTTTCAATGTTCATAATGGCTTAGCCTTAAATCCTATGCAGCCTATGTGACACTATAGGGATTAATTTAGACTAAAATACAGTAATTTGAGTTAATGTCAAAACCACATAAAATACACTTTAAAACATGTTTTATAATGATTTATTAATTTCAGATAATTTTCGTTAATATCGTGAACCATCTCCTGCGGAGAGACCGATATTCACTTTTTAACCTTAAATTTCAATAAATTACAGAAACTAAAATTTTTTTGACTGCTTATGTGCAGCCATAGGAATGACAGTTTTTAGAAATTTTTTCGTAACATTTCCAAAAATCCCCGTTTTGCCCTTTTCATCTCAGTTATGGACAATTAACCCTATTTCTAATACTTGCCCTATGAGTTAACGAACAGGAAAAACAGGTTTGTGACGGAAATTTCATCGCCAAAAAAGTTCACTCACACACTCGAAGATATCATCGAATCCCAAGATTCCGAATTGGAATTTACAGCAACCTACTTAGGTTGCTTTTTTTATGTCTTTAATTTGGTCTAAACCTGACATCATCACACATTTAAAACCACAAAAACAAAAAGGACCTCCTAAGAGGTCCTTGATTAACAAGCCGTTTGGCTTACAAGCGAATACCTACTTGCTCTAAATCTTTAGCAACTACGCTATTAGGCACTGGCACATAGCCATCTTTCTCTACCACTTGCTGACCTTGCTTAGACAATACATAACGCAGGAATTCTTTTTCCATTGGTGCTAAGTCTTTGTTTGGTTGCTTGTTCACGTAAACGTATAAGTAACGTGATAGTGGGTAAGTACCATTAGCCGCGTTTTCAGCTGTAGCTTCGATAAACTCATTGCCTTTCTTAGCGATGGCAACAGCTTTAACACCTGCAGTTTTGTAACCGATACCTGAGTAGCCAATCGCATTCAGAGATTGAGAAACAGATTGCACAACAGAAGCTGAACCAGGTTGCTCGTTTACGTTAGCTTTAAAGTCACCTTTACAAAGCGCGTGCTCTTTAAAGTAACCGTAAGTGCCCGATACTGAGTTGCGACCGTAAAGTTGAACGTCTTTGGCAGACCAGTTACCGTCTAAGCCTAAATCGCCCCAACGTTGGATGTCACTGCTACCACATTTGTGAGTAGAAGAAAAAATGCCATCAACTTGCTCAACGCTTAAGCCTTTGATTGGGTTATCTTTGTGCACGAATACGGCTAAAGCATCGATAGCTACACGAATCGCAGTTGGTTTATAACCAAAATGCTTTTCGAACGCTTCAACTTCATTAGGCTTCATCTTACGGCTCATAGGACCGAACTGTGAAGTGCCTTCAGTCAACGCTGGTGGCGCAGTAGAAGAACCCGCCGCTTGGATCTGAATGTTGACGTTAGGGTACATTTGTTTAAATTCTTCTGCCCAAAGTGTCATCATGTTGGCTAAGGTATCTGACCCTACAGATGATAAGTTGCCAGATACACCGCTCGCTTTTTCATAAGTAGGCAGAGATGGATCAATCGATGCCATCGCAGTGGCAGAGAATACACCAGCGGCTGTTAGAGTAATCGCGCCGACAAGCTTTTTCAGTTTCATTATGTGCTCCAGTAGTAAGCTAACTAATTTGTAACTTAAGTTTCTTCAGACGCAGCCAGTATCAATCGCTACAATGACAATTCTATGTCCGTGATATGACACTTAAATGACAATGCACTATTTATCGCTTTTTTCTGTCATTAAATAAAGACTCAATAAATCTAGAAATAAAAACAGGCCCTAATGGCCTGTTTTTATTATTTATTGTAAATATTTCACTCACACATACTATTTCTTACGTTCGATAAGATGCAAAGGGATAATAAAGCTAAAAGTACTGCCTTTACCGACTTCACTGCTGATTTTAAGCTTACTGTGATGGTGGTTAAGCGCATGTTTTACTATCGCTAAACCTAAACCACTACCACCAGTTTGCCTTGAGCGCGCACTGTCTACCCGATAAAAGCGTTCCGTTAATCGACCAATATGCTGAGCCGCAATACCTTCACCCGTATCCGTTACGCTAAAGATGGCCCCCGTAGCCACACTGCACCACTGCACTGTAATTTTCCCGCCAGGTTCTGTGTAACGAATCGCATTAGAAATCAAGTTAGAACAGGCACTTCTCAGCTGCAATTCATTGCCATGAGAATCAAGTCCAGGCTCACAATAGAAACTCAACTCATACTTATCTTGTGCCAGCGCTTTAGCTTCCTCCTTGAGCACCTCCATCAACTGCGTCATATTCACAGTGTTTTCGAGGTTAATATCCGCCGCATCTTCAATTCGCGATAACATCAATAGCTGTTCGACCATAGACTGCATTCGTCGTGTCTGCTGCTGCATCAATGCTAACGGCTTGACGTTCATCGAATCAGGCTCAGCCATGCTTTGCATCATTTCGAGGTAACCCTGTAGCACAGTGAGCGGCGTTTTTAATTCATGCGACACATTCGCGACAAACTCTTTTCGCATTCCCTCAAGCTGACGTATACGAGTGATATCCCGCGCAATTAACAGTAGCTGCCTGTCACCGTAAGCCATGATACGGATTTCAAGCAAACGCCTATCCGATACCGGCGAAGGTAACTCCAGCGGCTCTTTGTATTGTGCGGATTTAATGTAAGCAGAAAAATCAGGATGACGGATTAAATTATCGATTCGTTGACCATTATCCTGTGGCCACACAAAACCGAGAATGAGTTGCGCTAACTTGTTGCACCATAAAATATTATGTTCTGAATCAAGCACGACGGCGGCATCGGGTAACGCCTCTGCACCTTGACGAAATCGTGCCAGCAGTGCGGCCAGTTGACCGACACGTCGACGATTCTTCCCTTGAAGGCGATAAATACCGTTAAATACACCTTCCCAGCTCCCACTGCCCTGCGGCGGCGTGAGTTTCCTATCCCGCCATAACCAAAAGTTAAGCCGTGATAATTGTCGGTAATGCCAGCAAACTAACCCTAGCGTGCCGATAAAGAGTATCCAGAGAAGTTTCCCTACCAATAAACCTATTAGCGCGCAAAGCAGTAGATATAAACCTAAGCGCGTAAACAACCGATACCCTGAATAAGAGTCAGACATAAATAAACCCAAACATCAGGCTAAATAAGAGGAGCACAAGATAGCGTAAAAGCTAACTTGTGCCTAACAGTTATTCAGCACTAAATGCGTGTAGAGAAACGATAACCAGCGCCACGAACCGTTTGGATCAAGCGATCATGACCAGACTCTTCAACGGCTTTACGAAGGCGTCTGATATGCACGTCAACGGTTCTGTCTTCAACATACACATTTGTGCCCCACACATTATCGAGTAGCTGTTCACGGCTGTAAACACGCTCAGGATGGGTCATGAAAAAGTGTAATAAACGAAATTCGGTTGGGCCCATATCTAATACAGTTTCACCCACACTCACCCTGTGACTCACAGGATCGAGCATTAAGCCCTGTACATCAATGGTTTCTTCTAAACGAGTCGGTGCACTGCGACGCAATACGGCTTTAATACGTGCGACCAGCTCTTTAGGGGAAAAAGGTTTAGTGATGTAATCATCGGCGCCAACTTCGAGGCCTTTGACTTTATCTTCCTCTTCACCGCGGGCGGTTAACATAATGATCGGAATTTGGCGCGTAAACTCATCTTGCTTTAAGCGTTTCGCCAATTGAATACCACTTCCGCCAGGAAACATCCAATCCAATAAAATCAGATCGGGGTAAGGCTCCTTTAGCAGCGCAATGGCCGAATCAAAATCTTCCGCCGCAGAGGTTGTAAACCCATGCTGTTCCATTACAAAAGTCAGCATCTCGCGGATGGCCAACTCGTCTTCTACTATCAATATCCTTGCAGTCATAAGTGATTTTCTGTCAGTGAATGTCAACACGGCTATTATTAGTCATTTTTATTACAGATTTATGAATAAGCACGCCGCTTGAGCCATATAGTAGTAATATTTGTCATAATAAGTTTATATAACTGTTTGTTTATAGCAATAAAAAAGGAGGCTATATGCCTCCTTAATTGAGTTTTAATGCTAGATTTAGAATTTGTGTTCTAAGCCAACACCAATGTATTTGTCATCATCTGTAGACGCTTCTAACGAACGGTTCGTGTAGAAAGCGAATAGTTTAGTTGGCTTACCTAAGCTGTAGTCTGCACCTACCGACCATGAATCACCAAGTTCTTCCATATCTTGGAACTGAGCTTTTAAAGTAACAGCATCAATATCATAGGCAGCGCTTAATAGATAGCCGTTAGCACTTTCTGCAGTGACTTCAACTGGCATCGACGTTGCAGAATCAAATTTATAGGTTTGCTCTTGTTGCTGGTACATACCACCCAGTTTAATACCGGCTAACTTAGCTTGTAAGCTGGCACGAACAATCTCATATCCAGACACATCTGAGTCATAGGCAAGAGATGCATAAACGGGTGTTTTTTTCAGTTTCGCATCACCATACATGGCCGCTAAGCTAAAACCATCTTGAGCAAATTGACCTTTTACATCATTGCCTTCGGCAACATAGGTAACACCGAATACAAAATCACCAAAGGAAGGCGTAAGGTAAGTCGCCGTTTGAGCAGCGCGAACTTCACCCTTGAACAGCTTACCTAAGTCACCTGAAAGGTCGTTAAACTGATCAACATCACCTTGAGAAATTTTCAACAAGGTATCATTACGACCCACAGAGAACGAACCAAATGCGCCTTTCAAACCAACAAATTGGTTACGTGCAGTAAAGTTATCGCTTGATGCTGCACCTGTATCAACTTGATATTCCACTGTGTAGAAAGCTTCCAGCGAGCTAGACAGCGCAAAATCACCCTTCACACCAAAACGAGAAGCATTACTTTGAATAGTTGTTGTAGCATCACCTTTCTCATCATTTGATTGAGCAGTGACATTCAACTTACCATAAACAGTCAGTGGCTCAGCGGCATTAGCTGAAGCCAGAGTTGCAGAAGCTAGCGCAGAAGCAAGTAGAGTTTTACAAAAAACGTTCATCATTTAATCCTTTCGACGTTATGTTCGTCTTGGTTATTGGTTTGGAACGACCGAAAGTTTGCAATGAATGTGTTTCAATTTTATTTCAATTGTGACCATTAACGTTGGCGTGCAAAAAAGCTGACGCGAAGCCAGGCATAAAACCCAGTAAAAATGCGGGCTGCAGCTAAGCTAATTATTATGTTACAGTTTAATGAATTCTGATCCTCAGTTAAAAATCAGCTATTGAACACAGGTTTACCCCGCCCAAACTATGCCGTAAACTGCCACTTTAATTTTCAATGGGCGCCTCTTATGTGGTTTAAAAATCTTACTCTTTATCGTTTCAATAAACCTTTTGCCGTCGAAACCGAAGCGCTAGAAACTGCGTTGGCCGATTTCACTTTCTCCCCCTGCTCAAGCCAAGATGTCAGTAAATTTGGTTTCTCAAATGCGTTAGGCAAAAAAGGCAGTTCTTTGGTCCATAGCGCTGACAATCGCCATCTGATCTGCGTGACTAAAGAAGAGAAAATTCTGCCAGGCCAAGTCATCAAAGAAGCCTTAGAAGAAAAAGTGGCTCTCATTGAAGATGAAGAAAATCGTAAACTGGCGAAAAAAGAAAAAGATGCGCTAAAAGATGAAATCATCACTAGCCTACTGCCACGCGCTTTTTCGCGTCGAAGCCAAACCCACGCCTTGATTTTGCCTGAGCTAGAAATGATCCTCGTTGATAGTTCAAGTGCCACTAAGGCCGAAGAATTATTAGCGTTATTACGTAAAGCTCTCGGCAGTTTACCTGTGATCCCACTGAGCTTTAAAGCGCCAGTCGAATCCAATTTAACTGAATGGTTAAAACTTGGCAGCGCACCATTACCCTTTGAAATGCAAGACGAAGCCGAGCTAAAATCTGAAGCTGATGAAGGCGGAATTGTGCGCTTTAAGCAGCAGGATTTGAAAGAAGACGAAGTGTTAGCTCACTTAGCAACAGGTAAGCAAGTACACAAGTTAGCGCTGCATTTCGGCCAATCGATTGCACTATTATTGCAATCAGATGCCAGCGTGAAGCGCCTTAAATTCTCTGAAGAATTTAGAGCAGGGAACGATGAAGTCGGCACTGACGATCCTATGGCTCGTTTAGATGCAGACTTTGCCCTAATGGGCAGCGAGTTAGTCGCCTTGATGCATGCACTCGTGGCCGCCCTTGGTGGACTCGAAGACGCACAAGTTTAAGCAAAACTCGTTAAGCAGACGAGAGCTACGACTCGCTTGTTAGACTGAGCCGTACAAGATAAGAAAAGGCGCCCCCATCAAAATAATGGTTGCGCCTTTTTTATGACGATTTTACTTAAGGTGGTTTTAAGACAAAGGCATTTAGATGCTAAAGATGAAGCCCTAACCACATTAAGCTTTAGTCGCTAACTCGCCTTTATTGTCAAACGGCCAATCAATACCTAACCAAGTCTTGAAGAAAGCTTTTTGCTGTTTAGTCGCTTTTGCATCCCCCTTGAGCACTAGCTTACCGCTTTGCTGCTCGCCAAGGATGAGCTGTACTTGCTTGATTTTATCGTTGCTAAATAATATCACCTCTACACTATCGCCAACCTTAAAGTCTTTGATGCGCTTATAGAAACCCGCAGCAGTCACCTTGAGACCATTAATCGCTAATACTTCATCCCCCGCAACTATGCCCGCTTGCCAAGCAGGACCATTACGCAACACTTGGTCTAACACTAAAGAGCCATGGGTACTGCTCAAGGTCATTCCCGCAAATGCCTCAGCTTTTGAATCTTTACCATAGGACAGATTTAACCCTGCCTGTGATAATAATTCGGGGAAATCTAAACTCATGGGACGATTCACATTGGCTTGCCACCAAGGTGCATAATCTTTGCCGGATAAGTCTTTAAGAATGTACTGAACATCACTAACACCATAGCCTTTTGGTACGCGATGTTCTTGATATAAACGACGGTGCACATCGCGATATGAATACTTAAGCTCGGAGTCTTGCAGTAATGAAAAATCTAAGGCTAAAGAGGTTAAGTAACCCTCTGAGTAAATATTTACACTGTGGTTAATGGCATAATCGCCACCGATACTGCTCCACTCCCCCGCACTCGCCTCTGCCACAGATTGAGTTTCACGACCCGGATTGAGTTGGTTTTTCTCGACGCGCTTGGCTAAATCTTCGAGGAACTCTTTAGCTGTTATCACTCCAGCCCGCAACAGCAACTGATCTTGAAAATAACTGGTAGAACCTTCAGCCATCCACAGTAATTCCGTCATGTTTTCATGTTGATAATCATAGGGAACTAATCCCTCGGGGCGATAAGCCTTCACGTTCCAGGTATGGATAAACTCATGGGATGCAGTGCTAATAAAGCGCAGGTAGTCCTTGCGTTCACGGAAACTAAAGCGCGGCAGCTGAATGACAGTAGAGTTTAAATGCTCTGTCGCGCCACTGGCACCACTCGTTGCATGCACCATATAAACATAACGATCAAAAGGATAATCATCCCAAATCACCTTGGCTTGACCGCTTAAGGCTTTAAGATCTTTTACTATTTTATCCGTGTCATAGTTACCTTCACCCCAAAACACCAATTCATAGTTTTTACCATTAGCACTAAATTGTTTATGGGTACTCATACCAGTTTCAATCGGGGAGTCGATCAACACATCATAATTAGGGGCAATAAAGGAATGAGCGGCCTTACCCGATGACATCCCAGAGTAACTTTGCCAATTTTTAGGCACTTTTAATTCTACGGATATTGGTTCAGAGCGAAATTGCGGACTGTACATGAACACACCGCTAGCATCTAAATAGGCATGGCTCGCGTCAATATGGCGCACCCTTTGGCCTAATTCATTAGCATACAATTGATAACTGACGGTAACACGGGTTGGCTGCGTGAGCGCCACTTGCCATTCACCGCTCGCGGTGCGCTTCCATTGCAGTTCATGACCTTGACTATCTTTAGCACTAAATAAGCGCACACCATCGGCCAAAGGCAATACTTGATATTTGCCCGTCCGCCACACAGGGAGATTCACCGTAAAATCGTTCGTCTTCACTTCAGGAAAAGTGACACTCACTTGGGCAATATGGTGTTCGGGTTTAATAAGGTCGATTTGGTATTTCACATCGGCCAATACTTGACCCGAAAA
Source organism: Shewanella sp. SM74 (assembly GCF_025653725.1). Taxonomy (NCBI): domain Bacteria; kingdom Pseudomonadati; phylum Pseudomonadota; class Gammaproteobacteria; order Alteromonadales; family Shewanellaceae; genus Shewanella; species Shewanella sp. SM74. Next base: position 165,210 of record NZ_JAKKRZ010000003.1, read on the forward strand.
TAATGCGCTTAATATCAAGATTGATAGTCTGTTGGGTTTCACTCTTGCTTCCTTCTGTTATTATGCTTCTTATGATTTTTCCAAGTATAACAAGTCGATGTAGCATCCTCATTAGGCGCTAACAAAAGCTAACAAAATAAGTTCCTTGACTAAAGGAATGAGGAATCACAGTTCAAATGCAAAAACTCACGGTTATTTTATTTACTTTGTTGCTGTCACTGCCTTTTACAGTCCAAAGCCGAGATCTCGAAGCGGATGAGGTTGAGTTAAGAGAATCACCACAGCAAATGTATGATGCGCTCAACAAAACGATTTCCTTTCCCCTCGCATTTCAAAACCGTGACCAATTTGAGCGCGCAGCCCAAGAACAAGGCTACAATCCACTCGAATTTGAACAGATTTTGTATTTACTGGCCCGCCTCAATATGGAGCCGAACGTTAAAACCAAGGTCGATTTTCAAAACGCAAAAAGCTTGATTGAACTCCTATCGACTGCGGCGCAATCGCCCTATGAACTTGCCATGGTCGCCATGTTAAATGGCCGTTACCTTGGCCGTACGGAACAGAAATATCAAGAAGCGATTGGTCTTTATAACGAAGCGCTCACCCGCATCAACGACAGCTATGACATCGAAGCATTGATTCTTAAACACAATATTCATGAACATCTAGGTGGCTTACATTTATTGATCCGCCAGGAAGTGCCTGCACTGATGCACTTCCACACATACCGCGACATTGCCTATAAACTCAGAAACGATTACTTAATCGCGGCGGCTGAAGCGAGGCTTGGCTTTTATTACAATTTTAATCAGCAGCTTACAAAATCACTACAGCATTATAGTGAAGCGATTCGGATCTCCAATCGTTCTAATTACCCTTCAATGAAAACCAATCTGCAATTGCAACTTTCTAAGGTATACCGTGACTTAAAGCAGTGGGATGAAGCGCTTAAAAACGCTCATGAAGCCGCGGCTGGCTTTAAAAAGATGGGCAATGACACTTATCTTTCAAGTTGTATGACAGTGATCGCTATGGTCTATGGCGAACAAGGGGATTGGCATAAAGCGATTGATTACTACCTAAATGCCCAGCAATTAGATGCAAAACGCGGTAACTACATCGCACAGGGGCTTAATTTCCATAATTTAGGACAAGCCTACTCAAATATTAAAGACAATGTTAACGCCCTAAAATATTTACTGATGGCCAATCAAATATTCAAAGAAAAACAAAGCCATCACTATCAAGTTTATAACGAACTCTTAATTGGTGAAATCGCCCAAACCAACCAAGATTGGCCGCTGATGATGGCCCATGCCGATATCGCATTAGCACTCGCGGTCGATTTAAAACTGGTCGATGAACAAAAATCCGCACTCACCCTTATCGCCTCGGCGGCGCAAAAATTAGGTGAATTATCAAAAACCATCGATGCCCAAGCCCGTATCATTGAGCTAGGTAAAAAGCCAGCTGAGACAGATAAAGACTCCCCAGTGTCGGCCTCTGCCCTTGCAGAGCAACAACTTAAACTTGAGCTCAACATGCTACAGGGAAAACTCGTTGAGACAGTGAAAGAAAGCAACAACACTCACACGCTACTGCTCATTTGCAGCCTTATTGCCGGACTCTTGCTGCTCGTGATTATTTTCATGCTACAAAATCGTCGCAAAATAACAGCTAAAAACGCGGCATTAACTCAATTAACGCTACAGGAGCCCTTCACTCACAATTTAGGATATGCCGCATTATTAGCACATTTAAGCCATAATCAAAGTCAGGAATCCACAACGGCACTCGCGATTATCGCCTTCCCCACCCAACTTACGGCGGATCTGGACTATGGCCAATATTTTAGTGATGCAGTAACAGCGCAAATTGCCAATCATCTAACGGATGCACTCGCAGCATCTGTTTATGTGGTACGCCAAGGGGTATTTGCGGTTCGTTTCACGCAACCTATTGAGCCGACACAAATACTCAGCCAAGTACGCCTGAAACTCGATCAACAGCAAATCACACATCATTTCCGTCTTGGCTTTGCGCATTTGCCACTTTTAGCGAAATCAGAAATTAAAATGGCCGCGAAATTAAAATTTGAAACAGTGCAGATGGCGCTTGCCTGTGCCCGTAGTTTAGGTGGTAATAACGACTATTATGTCGCTCTCAGAGCCCTCGACTTTGTTCCTTTGAGCTTATTTGCAAACCCGTTATTTTTGCACCTTGAAAAAGGCATTGAGCGTGGATTAATCAGATTAGAGACCAACGGCAATAAAGAGGATGTTCGCTGGCCTTGCTGGGAAAATAACCAAGATAGGCAATTACTGGAAAATATTTGATCAATATCGGTAATTAATCACAGAGTCACTGGTAAATCGCATTTGCACTCTACGCCCAGTGTTATAACATTAGTATCATATGAGTTAACAGCTAATCTGGACATAGGATGGTCATGTTTTTTAGCCTTGCAGAGTTAGGACAATACTCAGGATGAAGGATTCAAGCGCTACAGTTTCACAACTTGCCTTGCTGCAACAGAAACTCCATTCGGCCAAACTTGCCCTTGATGAAGTTAATGAAGATAGAAATGCAAAGTTACAGACATTACTCCAATTTATTGGTCACTTAAGCCTCGCCTGTAAAGGGCAAAATCTTGAGCTGGATAATAAACTCGCCAAACTTCGTCATAACTTAAATACGTTTGAGCGAGTCGATGAGGCATTGCCAGAATTAGTTGATGTCGAGCGCCTGCTAAAAGGCCAATATCACCATGTGATGGTACAACTCGAAGAGAGTCGTACTGGTTTGTCACAGGTGATCCGTCAGATCCAACGTGTTAACTCTGCACCTGAAAAGCTCAAAAAAGAAGTCAATTACTTCAAGCAAGATCTGGCCAAACCTTTTCATACTGTGTGGGAATATATACCTAAAGTTAAGCAAATCATTGGCTTCTACGAAACCATATTACAGCTACAATTTAGCGAATCTGAAAAACTTGATGTCTTACCAAAACACAGGCAACTAGCCCATGAGCTGGCGCAGATGATTTCGGAAATCGAGTTCCGTAAAGATCAACGTGACCAAGTATTAGTGATCAAAGAAGTACTCTCTTCTGAGATTGAAGTTGATAGCTTGCTCGAAGCCTACCAAACCATTTTAGCGTTATTGCTTGATAACATCGCCCGCGAGAAATCGGCATCCCAAGAGTTTTTGTTTGCACTCAATGATGCCTTAACCGCGGTGCGTGAGGTGGTGAGCGAATCTTACAATCACAATCAACGTAGCTTCCAATTAAAAACCCAGCTAAATCGTGAGATTAACACCCGCGTCGATAATGCAGGTGAAATCATTATCGATGTGGAAGACGTCGTTGACCTTAAAGCTCAACTAACAGAGCAACTTAACTCTATCCGCTCGGCATTAGCCCGTAAAGAAGCCCTAGAGCAAAGAGAGCAAGCTCTGCTGCGCAAGTCGATGGAGACAATGCGCAAAGAGCTTAATGAGTTAAGTAGTGAGGCTAACACCTACAAAGAGCGTTTGTTTGAACAACAAAAACTCAACTTACTCGACAGCTTAACTCAATTGCCTAACCGTGCTGCATTAGAAGAGCGCATGGAGCTAGAATACCGTAACTATCAACGGCATAAGTCCCCGCTGTGGGTTGCCGTTGCCGATATCGATCACTTCAAAACCATCAACGACAGTTTTGGCCACAGCACAGGTGATAAAACCTTGCAAGTTATAGCAATGGCATTGAAAAACTCCCTGCGAGATACAGAATTTGTAGCCCGCTATGGCGGTGAAGAATTTGTACTGCTATTACCTGATGTGGCCCCAGCTGATATCGCTCAACTTTTAAACAGAGTGCGCGAGAAAGTAAAAAATATTCCATTTAAATTTAAAAATCAGAGAATTACAGTTACAGTATCTATAGGGGCTGCGCAAGTTATGGGAAGTGAACTCATACATGAGACCTTTGAACGCGCCGATGCAGCACTCTACAAAGCGAAACACGAAAGCAGAGACAGGGTTGTGATTGACGTATAATTAAGCCCCACTATACGCCTCCTCTAATCACTCCTGTCATGACGAAGGAGTGGTAAATGATAGTAAAAGTCAGCCCAAAAGGCAGCATGGATCAGCTTTCGCAACTTGAAGTTGATCGACTCAAAAATAGTGCCAAAAGTGCCCTATACCAACTGTACCGCAACTGCTCCTTAGCAGTACTTGCCGCGGGTTTAAAAACCGACAACTCTAAAGCCCTATTCGAGCAATACCATGATTTCGACATCAACGTTTTACAACGGGAGCGTGGGGTAAAATTAGAACTGATCAATCCCCCCGAACAAGCCTTTGTCGATGGTCAAATTATCACGGGAATTCAAGAGCATCTGTTCTCAGTCTTACGCGATATCCTTTATATCAGTGATAGATATGACTCACTAAAACACATTAATCTGACCAATGCCCACCATATCACCAATGTGGTGTTTGATATTCTGCGTAATGCGCGGGCGATAGCACCAATGAAAGACCCTAATGTGGTCGTCTGTTGGGGCGGACACAGTATTAATGCCATCGAATACCAGTACACACGTGAGGTAGGTTATCAACTTGGCCTGAGGGAATTAGATATTTGTACTGGCTGTGGTCCTGGCGCGATGGAAGGTCCGATGAAAGGTGCGGCGATAGGTCATGCCAAACAACGGATTAAAAATGCACGATATATTGGTTTAACTGAACCAAGTATTATTGCCGCCGAGCCACCGAATCAAATTGTCAATGAACTGGTGATCTTACCCGATATTGAAAAGCGCCTCGAAGCTTTCGTGCGCTTAGGCCACGGCATTATTATCTTCCCTGGCGGTGCTGGCACGGCTGAAGAATTGCTCTATATATTGGGTATTTTACTTAACGAAGAAAACCAACAAACACCTTTCCCCCTGATACTCACAGGCCCAACGGAGAGCGCAGATTACTTCATTAAGATTGATGAGTTTATTGCCTCAACCTTAGGACCCGAAGCTCAGAAAAAGTACCAAATTATCATAGATAATCCCACTGAAGTGGCACGCATCATGAAGCAAGGAATGGAGCAAGTAAAAGCCTATCGCCGCTCAACGGGTGATGCTTACCAATATCAGTGGGCACTGAAGATAGAGTCTGAGTTTCAGTTACCTTTTATCCCAAGCCACGAAGTGATGGCAAACTTAGATCTACACTTCCAAACCAATAAAGCCGAACTTGCCGCCAACCTGCGTAAAGCGTTTTCGGGTATAGTGGCGGGTAACGTCAAGTCGGAAACAATCAAGCACATAGAGCGTGATGGCCCCTTCCAATTAAAAGGCGATCCTAAGCTCATGGATATGATGGATAAACTCTTAAGTGCATTTGTACAACAACAAAGAATGAAGCTTCCAGGAAGCGCCTATATTCCTTGCTATCAAATAGTGAAATAGAGAGCGAAGCAACAACACCCCATGAACAAGTTTTTAATCATAGATGGTCTCAACTTGGTTCGCCGCATCTATGCGGCGATCCCCGATGAATCCGATATGCAAAGCCTCACAGAGCGCGTCAGTTTGGCGTGCACTAAACTGCTGCGTGTGCATCGCCCAACCCATGTAGCTATCGTGTGGGATGGGGATGAAGTCTCATGGCGTAAACAGCTTTACCCCGATTACAAAAAAGGCCGTAAACCTATGCCTGAGCCGCTGGCAAAAGGCCTTGCTGCGCTGCAAGATCACTTAACCATGATGAACATTGGCTCTATTTATGCGGCGGCTGAAGCCGATGATGTGATTGCCACTCTAGCGATAAAAACCGCCAAAGCGCAGGGTGAAGCCATAATTGTGTCCACCGACAAAGGTTTTAGTCAGCTCAATCATCGCCAAATCAGCCAGTGGGATCACTTTAATCAGCAGTACTTAGATATCGCTGCATTGGAACAGAAACTCGGTGTCGAACGCAGTCAATTTCTCGACTTGATGGCATTAGCGGGCGATAGCGGTAATAAAATTCCCGGAATTGCAGGCATAGGCCCTAAATCAGCCGCCGAATTATTGAAAACCTTTAGAAGCTTACCAACCTTGTTTTCATCGCTATCTAACTTAGGTGCTAAACAAGCCAAAAAACTTGCCGAAGGTAAGGAGATGGCAAGACTCAGCTATAAGCTCGCACAGTTACAAACGGACCTGCCACTCAATATTAATTTAAAAGATTTTCGCGTGATGAACTCATTACCTGATAATAACTGCCTGCCTGAAAACCCAATCAATCCAGCCTAAACATCTGTTAATATAAAGTTGCAATTAACGCATTTACCTTAGAACAACAAAAGCGTATTTTATGGACGTAATAACGTGACTCATTTAATGAGGTAAAGGAATAACTGTAAATGAAATCAAAAGTTTCGGTAATCATCGGTAGCATTTTCGCCGCCTACGTCGCCTTTGTCGCTGTGGTGGTACTCGTTTATGAACCTACGCCAGATGACATGAGTTGGGAGGACAGACAGTCCTATAACAGCCAAAAAATGAACGAGTTAGCGCTAGGGCAAAATATCGTTTCAGTAAAACAGTTACTAGGTAAAGCTGACTTTTCAGAGGCCAAAGCCGTAAAAGAAACCAAGCTACAGGTGCTCTTTTATCGCACTCACCATGAAAAATCAGACGGTGTAACCACGAAAGAGGAATGTACCCCACTTATTTTTGAAAATGATCAATTGATTGCTTGGGGCCAAGATACCTATAAGCAATATCTCGATGCAGATACTGACACAGCCCTCAGCTCTGCCCAAGAGACATTAACCAGTAAATAAATACGACTGACAGTTAAATAAAAACGCCACCGAATCGGTGGTGTTTTTACTTTTATAATCAACGAATTGACTCAGTTGTAAAACAACTAAGCCAATTGCCTATTCATCATCGGCCTTATACTCGACATAGGCTTCACCTTTGCTGAGCCATTCTGGCGCGGGTTTCCCCTTCAGATAATGGTCGAAATATTGCATCATGCGAATGCTGTAATCGAGCTTGTTCGGGTACTTTTTCAAGTGATGCGGCTCATCCTCGTATTGCAAGAACACCACCTCTTTACCCGCACGGCGCATGGCTAAGTACATTTCAACACCTTGTTCCCAAGGCACTGCATCGTCCTTATCACCAAACATGATCATCAAAGGCGTTTGAATACGGTCAGCATAAAATACTGGCGAGTTTTCAATATACTTTTGCGGCGCGGCAAACAAACTTGCGCCAATACGACTCTGTCCGGTTTCATATTGGAACTGACGCGCAATGCCCGTGCCGTGGCGAATACCGCTATAGGCACTGGTCATATTCGATACTGGAGCACCTGCAACCGCTGCCTTAAACATCTGAGTTTGAGTAATGGCAAACGCCGTTTGATAGCCACTCCAAGAATGACCTTGCAAACCAATAGCATCGGGATCGGCAATGCCTATCTCAATCAGCTTTTGCACGCCAGACGTGAGCGCTTGTACTGAGCTCGCCCCTGGGTAACCAATTTCAAAGCGAATGTCCGGTAGGAACACCGCATAGCCATTATTGATGTACCAAGCAAAGTTAGGTCTGTGGTTAATGTTCATCTGCGGGAAGGCGTGCAGTCTATCCGTCATAAAGCGATAGTAATAAACCAGTACAGGATAGCGCTTACCCGCTTGATAATTCGTCGGCTTGATCAGCACGCCATCTAACGGTTTACCATCGCCATTTGTCCAGTGAACTAACTCGGATTGGCTCCAGTTAAAGGCTTGACGCTGCTTATCTAAATCGGTTTGCTTAACTGCATTTTGCGGTGCGCTATAGCTGGCCGTATACAAGTCAGGGAATAAGTCAAAACGTTCCTTAGAAAACACGATAGTATCGCCGTCTTTACTGCGTCCCAATACTGTCAGCTTATACTCACCTTGCATCAACGTCTTCACGCCTGCTTTACCCAAGGTGGCTTGATAAAAACCATCGGCCTTGGTTTTATCACTATAACCATGGAGTAACACAGTGGCGTTATAGGCAAGCTCTGCCGGCTCATCGGGATTATCGACTAAGCCCTCAAGGCGATATTGAATTTTCTGGGTATGCCCTTTACCTGCGGTTAAGGCAAAACCCGCCTTAGATTCGGTATTAAACTGCCAAACATCGTATTTGTCGTAAACCAAGAAACCCGCATCATTTTTAAGCCAAGGACCAAAACCATATCCTGGAGCACTGGATGGATAATCGTGGTCTTCATCAGCAAAACTGACCTTTAGGGATTTTGTGAGATTAGTGCGACGGTCCTGTGCAATATCATAGAGATACACATTACCTTGCTGATAATAAGCCACATACTTGCCATTTCCCGACAGCGTAGGCTCGGCATCACTCGGCTGTTGTGTCAAAAATGGCACTTTACTGCCAGTATTAATATCGACCAGATAATAATCTTGGTAGAAGCCCGCCCACGTCGCCATCTTGCGATAGGGCAAATCTGAACTGGCCAACATAAAACGTTTATGTTGTGAAATCGCCACATCTGGAACAGTTTTATCGCCAAGCTGCACCACGTTATTTGAGCCTAAATGCAATACCGCAAGGTAAGTGCGTTTTTGCTCATCCTCATATTGCTTGATTTCATTAGGCTTAATACGAGGATCATCCCCATGCCACACCTTAAGCCCACGCTGTCCGGTGACAATATTTGTATCGAACAGGTCTTTTTCTTCGGTGATCTTCTGCAAACTGAGCTGTTGACTCACCTCAGGTACGCGGCCAAAGAACAGCCGTTCGCTATCCAATGAGAAGCTTAAGCTAGTGTAGCGATTCAGTTTCCACTCGGGTGATTCAGGGGGGGTACTGATTTTGCCCGACTGCAAATCGACCAGCGATAACTGATAGCTGCGGCCATAGGGCAATTCACTGTCTTTGCCCTGCGTAAATGCAAGCCAACGACCATTTTTAGCCAGCGCTAACGCACCAATCTGTTGGCTAAGCGAATCAAAGACAACGATTTTTTTGTGAGTGTTTAAATCGACTAACTGCAATTGATGTTGCTTATTGGTGATATCGTTCACTGCCAGCGCGAGTCTACGGCTTGCCTTATCAAAAACATAGCCAGTAACCTGCTCGACATCAATTCGCTTTGTTTGGTCTTCTAAACTGAGCAACGTAAAACGTCGACCTTGGTCAAACTTATCGACCTTTGGCTTATCAATATTCGCAGGGCTTTGTGTGCCTGCTTCAGCGAGTTTTTCGGTAGTTTTAGGCCCAGCATCTTTTTTGGACTCTTCATCAGCCTCAAACCAAATCGCCAGATGCTTACCGTCATCACTGAACACAAATTCCTTCACACGCTCGAAGCGAGTTTGCGTGCCAGTTTGAGTATCGAGCAACACCATGTCGGATTTGAGTTTTTTCTTCGCCTTGGCATCACTCGTTTCACGCGTGAGCAAACTCGGTTTAACCACCACAGCTACATAACGACCATCGTGGTTCACCAAGGGATCTGACCCCCCCGCGATTTGATAGCTTTGCTGCGACAGGACATTTTTCACAATGACGTGACTATCCCCGCGATCGGGCGCAGACTCGACCGCGATGACTTGCCCCTTATCTGAGATAACCGGCTTTTCAAGGGATTCAAAATGCATAATGTCTGTTAGGGTGAGCGGTTTAGTGCTGGTTTCAGCCTGCACTGCTGGCAATATTCCAAGGGATAACAAAACCAGAGATGTGATAGGGATTAACTTCAATGTCTTCCTCTTTTATATATTTGTTAGACTAAAGTAGACTTTTTTAACCATTGGCTCTCCATCATGGTGAGAACCCAGTATTTTTACAAGTTATACCACATAAAAAATCGTGATATTGCTCACTATTTCCTGTGAAGTTTGACCAAAGATGGTTAAAATAATAGGCAGAAAAAATACCAAATTCATAGTCCTGCTATCCAGTTAGCACTGGGGCAGACAATTGCAGTAACGACGAACCGTGGAAGGACTTCTCCATGTCAAAAAGAACGATAACCGTAATTCCAGGTGATGGAATTGGCCCAAGTATTATTGATTCAGCCTTAAAAATTCTTGATAAAGCGGGCTGTGATTTTGAATATGAATTTGCCGATGCCGGCCTGACTGCACTTGAAAAGCAAGGCGAGTTACTGCCAGCACGCACTTTAGAACTCATTGAAAAAAACCGTATCACGCTGAAAGGGCCACTGACGACTCCCGTTGGTGAAGGCTTTACTTCTATAAACGTAACCTTGCGTAAGAAATTCGGTCTGTATGCTAACGTACGCCCAGTACTGTCTTTCAAAGGTACCCAAGCCCGTTACGAAAATATCGATATCATCACAGTACGTGAAAACACCGAAGGCATGTATTCTGGCCATGGTCAAAAAGTGTCTGAAGATGGTTTAACAGCAGAAGCAACCAGTATCGTGACTCGCCAAGGTGCCGAGCAAATCGCCACTTTCGCCTACGAACTAGCTCGCAAAGAAAACCGTAAGAAAGTCACTATCGTGCACAAAGCTAACATTATGAAGTCAACGTCAGGCCTGTTCCTGAAAGTGGCCCGTGAAGTGAGCCTACGTTACCCAGACATCAAAACAGAAGAAATGATCGTCGATGCAACGTGCATGAAGTTAGTGATGAACCCAGAAAACTTCGATGTGATCGTGACGACCAACCTGTTCGGTGACATTTTATCGGACCTGTGTGCCGGTTTAGTAGGTGGTTTAGGTATGGCACCTGGCGCAAACATTGGCCGTGATGCTGCGATTTTCGAAGCCGTTCACGGTAGTGCGCCTGATATCGCTGGCAAAAACCTCGCAAACCCAACCTCAGTGATTTTAGCGTCTATCCAAATGCTGGAATACTTAGGTATGGCTGACAAAGCTGAGCAAATCCGTAAAGCGGTATCTGCAGTGATCGAAGAAGGCGACCGTACGACTCGCGATTTAGGCGGCACTCACGGCACGACTGACTTCACGCAAGCTGTGCTTGAGCGTCTGTGATCTCAATGTTAAGCGCGTTTAAGACGAGCCTATAACGCGCGTGTTCAAGTAAAAGCTTAAAAGAAGCAAGCGCTTGAAACTCAAATGAGTAAACACGAAAAAGCCCCAAAGTTTCCTTTGGGGCTTTTTGTTATCTAGCTTTTAAACCTGCGTGGCTTTATACCCGCGTGACAATTACCATTCTAGCGACAACAAGATCACCGCAGGGTTAGCACTGGAATTAATTCCACGCGGTATTAGGGCGTAGCCATAAATGCACTGTCACTTCATCACGGTCGTGATAAAGATGCTTACACTGCACTTTAAAATCAGTCACACCATTCTCTTTAAGAATCGTCTGCATGGTCTCAAGGATAGCAGTCACTTCTTTATAGCGGCTCTTCATCGGTAATTTAAGGTTAAAAATCGCTTCCTTAAACCAACCGTTAATCGCCCAAGCTTCAATCAGTTCGGCAACACGCGCAGGTTTCTCAACCATGTCGCACACCAGCCAATAGATATTTTTACGTTGCGGTTCGAAACGGAAACCGTCTTCACGGTAATGTTTCACTTGGCCCGTTTCCATCAGTTTTTCATCCATAGGGCCATTATCAACTGCCGACACAAACATGCCGCGACGCACCAGTTGATAAGTCCAGCCACCAGGGCAAGCGCCCAAATCCACTGAGTTCATGCCACTGCGAATACGCTCTTCTTGCTCTTCCTTAGGCACGAATTGGCCAAAGGCTTCGTCGAGTTTCAGACTAGAACGACTCGGTGCATCCGCCGCCATTTTAAGGCGTGGAATGCCCATAAAATGTGGCGAACTGTTATTACTGTAGGAATAACCCACATAGGCACGGCCGGGTCCAATAAAACACACGTGGATAATCGGACGTTTTGGATTTTCCTGCGCTAGCAAGCTACCCGATTTTTTCAAATGCTGGCGTAAAGGCACAGTGAACTTACGGCAAAAAGCCGAGAGCTCTTTCGCTTCGTTAGTGTCAGGTGTTTCAACCCGCACTTCACCCGCTTTGCTGACGTCACTGAGCGCCGCAACGATTGGGCTTATTCTGTCATTTTCAGGCAAGTCGACTAACAAGTCGCTAGCAGCAAACATCTGGCGAGCGAAAATGAGCGAATCTAAAGGTAATTGTTTGACTAATGTATCAGCAGCGTCGTCTTCAAAACATTGGTATACAACATATGCGTCGTTATTGTTGGCCTTAACAAAGCCACCCACATTGAGCTCACCGGCTCGCTGTTGGATTTCTGCAGCGCATTCTTTTTCAAAGCCTGCGCGGCAAAATAAAAATAGGTTTTTCATGGGGATCCCTGAGAAATCCAAGCCAAAGCATTGGCTGACTATCGATTTGGGCGCCAGTATACCAATTTCAATCCACAAATGCCCTATTTGCCTACTGCTGAACCTTGAATTGCGATTAGAGAAATAAAAAAGGCTTAGGTGCACCCTAAGCCTGTTAACTCACATAAGCATCAGTGATTAAGACTCATGACCGTCGATAACTTTGTGACGCCATACCGCGGCGGCAAATAATAACCAACCGAGTAAGAAACAACCACCGCCCATAGGCGTAATAGGACCTAACCACTTAGTCCCAAACAAGGCCAATCCATATAGTGAGCCCGAAAATAGAACTATGCCTGCGACAAAGAGATATGCCGAACAGTCCAGTAAACGCGAGGTTAACCATTGGCCCGAGAAGGCAACCATGATGAGGGCAAAGGTATGGTAGAAATGATATTGCACACCTAAGTTAAAGACTTCAATTAAGTTTGGTGGCGCGACCGCTTTTAAACCATGGGCACCAAAAGCCCCTAAGGCGACGGCTAAGAATCCGCTCACGGCGGCGAGTAACAATAAACCTTTACGCATTTAACGCTCCTGCTGGAATGGGATTAACTCATTCAACATTTATTCGCTCAACATCAAGCTCACGAATAAAATCACTTGATAAATCAATAGCACGTGCAAGGTTAGCGGCTTCACTGGTGCCTGACGACTTTCTTGGGACAAAACTATGATCGCCGTCGGTTATCCAAGCCAATCCTATCTCAGCTTTCAAGGGCCAGCTTGGGATCTGCGCTTTGCCACCAAACTTATCCCGCTCACCCTGTACGACTAATACTGGGACTTGGCATTCATTCAAAGGTTCCAATCTAGGCTCGCCGCCTTTGAGTGGCACAAAAGGATAACCTAAACAAATCACCCTATCGATGCACGCCGCTAATGCAGGATCGCAGGCTAATAGGGCCGCCATACGACCGCCCATGGATTTCCCCATTAACACCACACGTTTAACTTGTGGTTGTGAGTGGGCGATATCGAGCATCTGTGTAAAACACGCGAGCAATTTAGGCGCGCGGTCCGGTGGACGCCGTTTGCCATCGACTGCATTCGCCTGCATATAAGGAAAATTAAAGCGCATCACTCGGAAGCCCTGAGCAACGAATCCCGCCGACATGGCCTGCATAAAATCAGAATCCATGTTAGCACCCGCACCGTGGGCCAATAAAATCAAAGTACTCGCAGGCTCCCCTTCTAATACATAACTCGGCTTATCCGGGCAACAACTCACTGCGAGACTCCTCGGCAAACATGTCTAACATCCATTCACGAAACGCCACCACTTTACCCAGCTCAGCATGGTTTTGCTGGCAAACTAAGTAGTAAGCATCTTTACTGACCAAGACTTCTTGGAATGGACACACAAGCCGCCCAGCTTTGATATCGGGGCGTGCCAGCACGCTGTAACCCAGAGCAACCCCTTGACCGTGGGCCGCCGCCTGCAATACCAAAGACGAATGACTGAAAATAGGTCCTTGATTCACATTAATATCGGTAATGCCACATTGCCTAAACCACGCCTGCCAATCGTGACGATTCATATCATGTAATAACGTGTGATACTTTAAATCGCTCGGTTTTGAGAGTGGTTTAGGACCGTTGAGCAACATGGGCGAACACACGGGAATAAGCACTTCGTTTCTGAGCTTATCTGCACGTAGCCCGGGCCAATTACCTAAGCCATAATAAATAGCCACATCCACATCATCGGTTAATGAACTCGCTTCGGTATCAACGGCCTTAATTCGCACATCGATATCGGGATTTTTCTCACTGAATTTAGCCAAGCGTGGCACTAGCCATTGAATCGCAAAACTGGGGGACATACTGACCGTCAGCGAACCAATCGCACTGCGGGCGAGTAATCTGTCGGTAGCATCGGCAAGCTGAATAAAAATATCCTTGATGTCGAGAAAATAGCTCTGCCCTTCTTCGGTTAATAGTAAAGAACGGTTCTTTCGACGAAATAATTTTAATCCGAGGAAATCCTCTAATGCCTTTATTTGATGGCTCACCGCAGCCTGTGTAACAAACAATTCTTCCGCTGCCCGCGTAAAGCTCAAATGCCGTGCGGCGGCTTCAAATGCTTTAACCGCATTAAGCGGTGGTAATCGTCTCGACATAGTGATCTCAGTCTCGTTTTTTAATTAGTTTTTCTAATCCGTATTGTTACATTTAATCGTTTGTAAAGGCCAGCGTTTTTGGTTAAATTTTGCGCCAATGAAACAGCTTATCAACGAAACACCAATAGCGATGAAACATCCATAGCTATGAAATACCTAAGTTAGACAATCTCAAAGTTGATGATGGGAATGTCTGACAGCGTTAATTTGCCAGCCCGGAGGCGACTATGTTCAATTTAAAATCGGCATTTGCGTTAATATTAGTCTCAGCACTCAGCTTTAATGCCAGTGCAAATGTACTCGTTGACGAAATCGTCATTGACACAAGCGACTTGCAAGCCAATATCACTGCAGATTTAACCGCTGCAATGAATAGAATGCACCAAGAAGTGCTACAAGAAGCCACTCTGCTGATTGCCACAGACGATGTCACATCTCATCAGCAAGTCGTTAAAGCCGAATAACCTAAACGACACTTAAATTCAGGTCGCGCTCAGTAAGAGCAAAGAAAAAGCCGCATTAATATGCGGCTTTTTTGTACTTGAATAGCAAATCAATCCCACTGACGATATACGGCAATGGGCAAGTTTTCGCCCGACTTATGGACGATACACTTTCACGTTCGTGTAGCCTTGCTCGATTAAATACAATGCCTGCAATTTACTCATCACCCCACGCTCACAATAGAGCAAATAAGTCTTTTGCTTATCAAGATCGGCAAACTGAGTCGCTAACTTGAAGAATGGGATACGCTTTATCTCAATACCTTCAATTTGCAGCGGTTTGCTTTCCTCTTCTTCAGGGGCACGAATATCAATGACCACTTGGTTAGTATCGATACTGGCAACCGTTTCTGTCTCAGTAATCCGAGTATCCATTTGTTCTGCGATCTCCCTGATATCGATAGTGACAGATTGGGCGATGATCTGATCGATCAAATCCTCAGAGAACTTTTTCTCTTCCGCTTCAACCTTAGCTAATACCGCTTTTACCGTCGGCTTTTGCGAAATGACGCCGCAATATTCAGGCATTGATTTAGCAAAATCTTCGGTGCCGATTTTACGGCTCTCGTTGATAATGTCTTGCTTATCCATGGCGATTAAGGGACGTAGAATCAATAACTCAGTACAACGGTCGATGACGTTTAAGTTGGTCAGGGTCTGGCTAGACACTTGGCCTAAACTTTCACCGGTAACTAAGGCTTGAATACCCATACGCTCGGCGATACGCGCCGCGGTACGCATCATCATGCGTTTCAATACAACGCCCATTTGTCCGTTATCGATACGCTCTAAAATCTCAGCAACCACAGGCTCAAAAGGCACGGAGATAAACTTCACTTTGTGGGATTCACCGTAGGTTTTCCACAAATGGTAAGCCACTTGTTTAACACCAATTTCGTGCTGTGCGCCGCCCAGATTGAAAAAGCAATAGTGGGTACGAGCGCCTTTTTTGATAAATTGATAGCTAGAGACGCCAGAGTCAAAACCACCCGAAATCAAGGACAAAACATCTTCCTGTGTTGCCATCGGAAAACCGCCTAGACCTTCAATACGCTTAGTCACCATATAAAGATTATCGCGCTCAATCTCTAAATTAACGGTAATGTCCGGATTCTTTAAACGCACGCCCAGCGCATCAGTAAACTGGTTTAAGCCACCACCGACATAACGCTCAACTTCAATAGAATTAAAATCATGATCGCCAGTACGCTTTACTCGCACGCAGAAGGTTTTTCCCGCGAGTTGGTCACGGTAAACAGGCAAGACTTGCTGATAAATATCATCAACAGATTCAAAGCTGTACTCATCCACTTGCACTACGTGTGCAATGCCAGGAATACACGCCAGACGCTCACCGAAAGCTTGGGCCAATTCAGGCTTATCCTTTGGTACCATCACCATAATGCGGTCCCATTGACGCTGCACTTTTGCATCTTCGTCAACTTTTTTAAGCACATTACGGATGTTAGTTTCGAGCATTTTGGTGAAGCGCATACGTACAGGCTTGCTCTTCATCATGATTTCTGGATACAGCTTTACAATAAACTTCATGGGATTTCCGCGGGCAATTTTAAAACAGCAAAATTGGTTAAAAGAATAATCGGGGGATTATATACCCAAGCAACCTAAAAAGGCGAGTTTCAGCGCACATAGCCAACAGCGATACAGGCCACATTTATGGCGTATTCATCGCGTATTAATGACTAAATCACGGCAGCTAATTAGGCTGAAATAATGTCACTAAAGCCTATTCGAATGGTTTGAATTTCCCTGCTTAAAATAAGTGATTTGAGATGAATCATTAACAATAAGTCGTTGAGGGATAGTTAAGGAAACTTAGGGATTACACACTCAATGTGATTAACGTAAAGCCCAAATGGATTTAAATCAACCACAGAAATTTGATGCATAACACGTTAACTAAAAAGGGAAAAGTCCACATTAGCTCAATAAAAAAGCCGCAAGATTATTGCGGCTTTAGATTGGGAGAGTATCTAAACACTTAAGGCGAATTACCGATCTGAATTTCTTCAGACTCCTTAGCTTTACCTTGCTCAATAGCAATTTCAACCCTGCGGTTACGGGCACGATTTTCCGGAGAATCGTTAGGCACAATCGGATTGTTAGACGCCATACCAACCACTTTCATTCGATTAGAATCAAAGCCGCTGACCTGTACTAACTCATGGGCCACTGCCACGGCACGTTTGCTGGATAAATCCCAATTAGAACTATAGAGCTCATCGCTTATTTGCATATCATCCGTGTAACCTGACACTGTGATGACACCTGGCACATCTTTTAACAATTCGCCGACTGAGCGCACCACAGGTTTAAATCGAGGCTGTAGGAAACCTGAGCCAGAAGCAAATGACCCCTTCTCACGTATACGAATAATAATCTGCTGACCTAATGACTCAATTTCAATCGCTCCATCGGTGATCTCTTTATTGAGCTCCTGCGCCATCTTCTTCACTTGCTGATTGATCTTTTCTTGCGCCGCTGCCGCTTCCGCTTTAACCGCATCGGCAACTTCTTGCGCCGTAGCACTCGCTTCGCCACCCCGCTGAGAACCATTTTGCTGCTGCACGCCGCCCGCACTATCGTCTTCACCCGCTTGGAAATCCAATACAGGTTCAGTCATTTCATTCGTTTGCTGGTTAATGATTTCAATCGGAGTCGGATCGGGGCGACCTGGTCTAAATTCTAAGGCAATGACAGAAGTCCCTTTCGGGATGTCTTTAACTTCCACCTTATTTTGCACACCAAAGGCATACTTCATTGAGCCCGCGATCTGTTTAAACTTCATCACGTCCATTTCAGAAAATGACAATAACAATACGAAGAAACACATCAACAGCGACATCAAGTCGGCAAATGTTGCAAGCCACATAGGTGCTCCGGGCGGTGGACAGTTGCACTTAGCCTTAGCCATTGGCTACTCTCCGTCCGTTGTATCTATTTTGCGATTTTTCTCAGCCAGATAATTTTTCAAGAAGCCTTCAATCACCCTAGGGTTTTGTCCGTCTTGAATCGCCAATACCGCATCCATAATAAGATTACGGTTAAGCATTTCTTCTCCCATCCTAATTGTTAGCTTATCCGCGATAGGCAAGCAAACCATGTTAGCGACCATAGCGCCGTATAATGTGGTTAACAAAGCAACGGCCATCGAGGGACCAATAGATTTAGGATCTGACATGTTAGATAGCATGGCCACAAGACCCACAAGCGTACCTATCATGCCCATCGCTGGGCCAACATCGCCAAAGGCTCTAAATATGCCAATCCCCGTCCGATGACGTTCTTCCGTTAGAGCGATATCCTTCTCTAGGGCTGCACGCACCACTTCACCATCGTGACCGTCGACCAACATATCAACAGCCTTTTGCATAAAAGTATTGGTAATTTGCGCTTCTTCTAATGCCAAAAACCCCCCTTTACGGGCGGCATCCGCCATAGTCACGGACTGCTCAATCAAATCTTCTGGTTTATCAATCTTAAATACAAAGGCTTTCAAAGCAATTTTAACGGCACTAAAAAACTGTTTAAGAGTGAACTTCATCATTACCACGAAGAAGGACCCACCGAACACAATCAGGATCGAGGGCACATCAACGAAAATCATCAAGCCGCCACTGGTCACCATAGCGCCGAGAATAAAACCAAAGGCTCCCACAATTCCGATTATTGTTGCTAAATCCACAACGGCTCCTCAATTTTCGTAATAAACGACATAATACTTACTCTGGGTAAGCAAGAACACTCAGTTATTCTACCGAATAAGATAATCCCACCGACACACATACGAGCCTTGTTTATCCAGTTAAAAATTACCATACAAATGATGATACTATTGTCAGTTATCGGACACACACTAAGCAAGTTTAGCGACAATTTATATTTTCTGGAAAAATTTCAGTAACAAAGCGTGCTATTGAGCAAATATCTTTAGTCTGAATTTGACCCTTACGCCGCCCTGATATACGCCAAGCAAAACTCGAACAAGCCCAACAAAAAGTGGCCATTTTACTGAAACAAGATGAAAATGCGCCCCTATCCCCCTATGCCGTTGAGGGCAAATAAGCGTGTTAGTCAGTACCATTCAAGAATATCAACAACGAGTTGATGATCAATTAAAACAGCGTTTTAGTACGCTTGAAGATACAGCTCCCCAATTAAAAGCCGCTATGACTTACGGTGCCTTATTGGGAGGGAAGCGCATTCGACCGTTCCTCGTATACAGTGTAGGACGCATGTTTGGGGTCGAACTTGAAAAGTTAGATGCTTGCGCCGCAGCTATTGAATGTATCCATGCTTATTCATTAATCCACGACGATTTACCCGCCATGGACGATGACGAGCTCCGCCGTGGCCAGCCGACCGTGCATATCGCCTTTGATGAAGCGACGGCCATTTTAGCGGGGGATGCTCTGCAAACCTTAGCCTTTGAAATTGTCACCGAAGCCGTACCAGGGATCAGCAGCGAACAACATATTGCTATGGTAAGAGTATTAGCCAAAGCCTCAGGTTATCGTGGTATGTGTGGAGGCCAAGCGATAGACTTAGCCTCGACCGATAAACATATTGATCTTAAAGCATTAACTCAGCTACATAATATGAAAACCGGCGCCCTTATCAGCTGCGCCGTTGAGTTAGCTTTGATCGCCGCAAACGCGCCAAAAGATCAGTATGCTGCTATGATGGATTTTGCTCGTGCGGTCGGACTCGCCTTCCAAGTACAAGACGATATCCTTGACATCGTAGCCACCACCGAAGAGCTAGGTAAACCGCAAGGCTCTGATACTGAATCGAATAAGAGTACGTTTCCACAACTACTTGGACTACAAGGTGCACAAGACACCGCCAAACAACTGATCCAAGAGGCACTATCAGCGCTGGCTAAATTGCCATACAATAGCCAGTTAATTGCAGACTTCGCCCGCTATATCATTGAGCGAAGAATATAATAAGAGTCGAAGTATCTCGCTATGAGTTTGGACATTTCTCAGTTTCCCGTGTTGGCGCAGGCCAACACCCCCAATGAGCTCCGCCAGCTTCCTCAGGCACTTTTACCACAAGTAGCCGATGAACTGCGCGAGTTCCTTCTTAAGTCTGTTGGCATGTCCAGCGGACATTTTGCCTCTGGGCTCGGCACAGTAGAACTCACTGTGGCACTGCACTATGTCTACAATACCCCCTTTGATCGACTGATCTGGGACGTAGGCCATCAAGCCTATCCCCATAAAATTCTCACGGGTCGACGTGACAAGATGCACACCATTCGGCAAAAAGATGGCTTACATCCTTTCCCATGGCGTGAAGAAAGTGAATACGACACTTTCAGTGTTGGCCATTCTGGCACGTCGATTAGCGCCGCGCTGGCGATGGCGATAGCTGCAGAAAAAGAGCAAGCAGGTCGTAAAGTGGTCGCTGTCATCGGCGATGGCGCTATGACCGGCGGCATGGTGTTTGAAGCCATGAACCACGCGGGCGACTTGCACAATGACATGCTCGTGGTACTGAACGACAACGAAATGTCGATTTCAGAAAATGTCGGCGCCCTCAATAATCATTTAGCACAACTGATGTCAGGCCGTTTCTACACCACACTGCGCGAAGGCGGCAAAAAAGTGTTGAAAGGTATGCCAGTCATCAAAGAAATGGCCAAGCGGACTGAGGAACACCTCAAAGGTATGGTCGTTCCTGGCACTCTATTTGAAGAGTTAGGTTTCAACTACATAGGTCCTATCGATGGCCACGACGTAGACGCTCTGGTCGAGACCATGCGCAATATGCGTAATCTGAAAGGTCCACAGGTGCTGCACATCATGACCAAAAAAGGTCGTGGTTATGAACCTGCTGAAAAAGATCCTATCGGTTGGCATGCTGTGCCTAAGTTTGACCCATCACTATTTAAAAAACCGGCCACCAAACCCGGTTTACCGACCTTTTCTCAAGTCTTCGGTAAATGGTTGTGCGACATTGCCGAACAAGATGAGAAAGTGTTAGCGATTACTCCTGCGATGCGTGAGGGTTCTGGCATGGTGGAGTTTTCCCAGCGCTTCCCGAAACAATATTTTGATGCAGCGATTGCCGAGCAGCATGCAGTCACCTTAGCGGCGGGTTTTGCCTGCGAAGGTTTCAAGCCTGTCGTCGCGATTTACTCGACTTTCCTGCAACGCGCCTATGATCAGCTTATTCACGATGTCGCACTACAACAATTGCCCGTGTTATTTGCCATTGACCGTGGCGGTATCGTCGGTGCCGATGGTCCAACCCACCAAGGTGCATTCGATTTAAGTTTTATGCGTTGTATCCCTAATATGGTGATCATGGCGCCGTCCGATGAAAACGAATGTCGTCAAATGCTCTACACTGGCTATTGCTATGATGCAGGCCCAAGTGCGGTGCGTTACCCAAGAGGTAGTGCCACGGGAGCGATGCAAGTCGAGTCCATGATTGCGTTGCCAATTGGTAAAGGTGTCATTAAGCGCATCGGTAAGCGTATTGCCATACTTAACTTTGGTACCTTGCTCGCATCGGCATTAACCGCTGCCGAAAGCTTAGATGCGACGGTTGTCGATATGCGCTTTGTGAAACCACTTGATGTTGATCTGGTAAAAGAAATGGCACTAACCCATGAAGTGTTAGTCACTGTGGAGGAAAATGCCATTATAGGCGGTGCGGGTGCCGGAGTGCTTGAACAGCTTCAAAAGCTAAAAATGCCTAAAGCCGTACTCCAAATTGGTTTGCCAGACGAGTTCATTAAACATGGCTCGCCAGAGGAAGTCATCCACGACTTGCAACTGGATGCCGAAGGCATACTGGCGCAAATCAATGCTTATCTAGCGCAATAGGCTGAACTTGCTTATCTCGTTAAGACGCTAAATGTTATCAATAAAAAATTCCGCCCATAAAAAAGGACTGCAATTGCAGTCCTTTTTTGTTGCTGTCTTTTATAACAGCGGCTGATCCAATAAAGCTTAAGCTTCGATATCTATCGTCGCAGTTTCTTGGTTTGGGCCACCCTGTGACACCATCACCATCGCAGGGCGCAGCAAGCGACTGTTCAGCTCATAACCCTTTTGCATCACCAACATCACAGTGTTCGCAGGGAACTCGGCGCTTGGCTGCATGCCAATCGCTTGATGTTGGTCAGGGTTAAATGACTGACCTTGTGGATCAATTTGCTTAACACCAAATTTAGCCACCGCAGTGAGTAAGCTTTTTTGAGTTAACTCAACACCTTGATAAATCGCTTTCGTCGCTTCATCTTCTGGGTTTGTACCCATTAGCGCGCGCTCCATGTTATCAAGCACAGGCAAAAGCTCATTGGCGAACTTTTCCAAGGCAAACTTGTTCGCCTTTTCCACATCCATTGCGGCACGACGACGAATGTTATCGACCTCGGCTGCGGCGCGGATGACTGAATCCTTCTGCTCTTCAACTTTCGCCAAAGCTTCAGCGAGTAACTGTTCCAGCTCTTCAATACGGAAATTGGCCTGGGTAAGCTCATCGATCAGACTTGCTTCTGCGGTAGATACTTCAGACTCTACACCCTCTTGGATCAGATCCTGTTCTGCTTTAATCGATTCGTTGCTCATTTTCACTCCAGCTAAAAATGCTTTGTTTCTGAAATACTCTGGGCATATTATGGGGATCAATTTTGACGTTTCAAGGCCTAAGGCCAGATCTAGCATAAATATGACCACAAAGTTTCATACTATCGGCCTTATCGGCAAACCTCACCACCAAGGGACCAACCAAACCTTAAAGCGTCTGCATTATTGGCTGACAATGCAGGGCTTTGAAGTCTTAGTGGAAGAGCGTGTTGCTACCGAATTAGGACCCAATATCATAGCGGTCGATTTACTAGAAATTGGCGCGCGTTGCGACTTAGCCATAGTCGTCGGTGGTGACGGTAACATGCTCGGCGCGGCAAGGGTATTAGCCCGCTTCGATTTAGGCGTGATTGGGGTTAACCGCGGCAATTTAGGCTTTTTAACCGATCTGCCGCCCGATGCCTTCGAAGAGGCGCTCGCCAAGGTACTCGATGGAGAGTTCGATACCGAGCATAGATTCTTACTCGAAGCCGAAGTCTATCGCCACGGTATGCTCAAGGCGAGCAACACCGCCGTCAACGAAGCCGTACTCCATCCGGGTAAAATTGCCCACATGATTGAGTTTGAGGTCTATATTGACGATCAGTTCATGTACAGCCAACGTGCCGACGGCATGATAGTGTCAACGCCTACCGGTTCAACGGCCTACGCCCTCTCCGCTGGCGGCGCTATTCTGACGCCTAATTTACAGGCCCTAATCTTAGTACCTATGTTCCCGCACACTCTGTCGTGTCGCCCGATTGTTGTCGATGCGTGCAGCACCATAAAAATGGTTGTGTCACCTGAAAATGGCGAAAACCTCGAAGTCAGCTGTGATGGCCACGTGCATTTAGCCGTGTTACCCGGCGATGAAATCATAGTGCGCCGCAGCTCTGAACGTTTACGGCTTATTCATCCTAAAGGACACAACTATTTCCACGTGCTGCGGACCAAATTAGGCTGGGGCAGCAAGTTGTTTTAAGTCTGTATCTTTGGGCTAAATCACCAACAAAAGAGACATATCACGTCTCTTTTTTATTTTGTAAATTTAACCTAAAAGGTTGCCATTAAAGCCTTATCTTTTCCCCTGCACAGTCTTTGGTGAACTTTTTAGCACCTCTCACAAACGGCTGATATTCGCATTAATGACGTTTAAGCATTAATGACACTAACCAGTTTGATAAAAGTTCAAACAGTATTTTTTAGTTTTGTTACTTAAAATTTCTGCTTCAATTTCACCCTATTCTCTCAATTTCCCCTCTTAACCCATTAGAAGTGGTCACTATTTATTTCAACTTTTCTGTTGTTCTCTCAATATACTTGAATATTTTGGCTGGCTGTTCGCTCAAATAAACTGAAATTAAATTAAACAATGGTTATAAAATTTCATATTAAAGTAAAATTCATTAAGTGATATCCATCACAATAAAATCCCACCATTTTAAAAGGTGCTCTAGATCACTATAAAAAAACATTCCAAAATGGACATATTAGGCAAACATTACAATAGCTTGATGAAAATAGAAGTAAATGAGGTAATCCAGCCACAACAATCTATGCGACCTTAATCACACCTTAAAAATGACTGAAAAAACCAATAACAGACTATTAATGAAATAAATGGATCAGTTAATTGCAATAATGACGATGAATATGAGTGATAGCTCTACTTTTAATAACCAGAAAAACAACAAATTTAATTTAATATAACCAAAGTAGATATACACCCAACAGTCTAAGTGATCATTGTCACATATAAGAAAATCCCCCGAGAGAAGCACCCCGCAGCACTGTAAATTAGCATTTCATATAACAGCCAAGATGATCTAGATCATATTAGTCAAGCTCACAATAGCGTCTAGTACACAACACAGAATGTCGAGACCGTAAGTACTTGCAGTATTAACTGCTGATTTATTGGTCTGGGAAGTCGACATGAAGGCAGATGAAAAATCCTAATATCAATAATAAGACAGACCACTTTATGAAGAGGCAAGCATGACAATACTTCAACTCCTCGCTAGCTTGACGCCAGTGCTCAGTGTAATGCTATTTCTAGTGTTACTCAGAATGCCTGCATCTAAGGCTATGCCTATCTCCATGATAATCACAGCGCTCGCCGCCGTGTTTATTTGGCAAATGGATACCACATTACTGGCGGCATCGGTCCTCGAAGGACTGCTCTCAGCCATCACACCGTTAACCATCATTTTTGGCGCCGTATTCCTACTCAATACCCTGAAATACTCAGGTGCCATGGACACTATCCGTGCTGGGTTTACTAACATCAGTGCCGATGCCCGTGTACAAGTCATCATCATCTGTTGGTTATTCGGTGCCTTTATTGAAGGTAGTGCTGGTTTTGGTACTCCCGCAGCCATTGGCGCACCACTACTGGTATTGCTTGGTGTACCACCCGTTGCCGCAGCTGTCGTGGCTTTGATTGCTGACTCGGCCTGTGTATCCTTCGGTGCAATTGGCCTACCCGTACTTTTTGGGATGGAACAGGGTCTGATCCAAGGTGGCGTGAGCATGGCGGCGGAGCAATTTGCTGCCCATGGGGGTAACTATGCTGGTTATGCTCGATATATCGTCATGCATATGATCACTATCGACTTAATCACAGGGTCATTAATTCCTCTCGTAATGGTGACCATGCTAACTGGATTCTTTGGTCGCAATAAATCCTTTAAGGAAGGCTTAGCAATTTGGAAATTTGCGATTTTCTCAGGTCTTGCCTTTACCGTCCCCGCATGGATCATCAACTACCTTGCAGGCCCAGAATTCCCTTCGGTTATCGGTTCATTGATCGGTATGGCCTTAGTGATCCCGGTTGCGCGTAAAGGCTACTTACTGCCTAAAACGCCATGGAATGATTTCGCAGAGAATGACAGTCAAGAAAGCGGAAAAGTCGAAACAACGGCTAAGTTTTCCCAAATTGCCGCTTGGACACCTTACATCATCATGGCTGCGCTTTTGGTACTGTCGCGTACAGTTGCACCGTTAAAAGCATGGTTATCAAGCTTTAACATCAGCTGGACAGGCCTAATGGGCACTGAGCTTAAAGCCAGCTTCGCAACCTTATATGCACCAGGTGCCTTCTTTGTTGCCGTGTGTATTCTAGGTTTCTTCCTGTTCAAAATGAAAAGCCCTGCGATTCAGCAAACGGTCGGTGTTTCATGTAAGTCCATGTTGCCAACCATTATTTCATTAGGCGCATCAGTGCCTATGGTGAAAATCTTCTTAAACTCAGGCGCGAATGGTGCAGGCCTTGCCTCAATGCCTGTCGCTTTAGCGGATATGTTGGCAGGTTCCATGGGCGCTGTGTGGGCTTGGATGGCGCCTATCGTGGGGATTTTTGGTGCCTTCTTATCGGGTTCAGCCACCTTCTCAAACATGATGTTCTCCAGCCTTCAATACAGCGTGGCCGACAATATTGGCATGAACCACACACTGGTATTGGCACTACAAGGTATCGGTGCAAACGCCGGTAACATGATGTGCGTAATGAACGTGGTTGCCGCTGCAACGGTAGTGGGTATGGCAGGTAGAGAATCAGAAATTATCCGTAAAACAATGCCTGTTGCCATTGGTTATGCCTTACTGGCGGGCACAATAGCTACCCTGTGGGGTGGATTCTAAGCCGTTTTATTTTATTGAATGCCCGAAGTCACTCCCAGTGACTTCGGCTTTAATCTATTAATAAAGAGAGTGATGCTATGTCGATTAACTATAAACTGGTCATCGATGATCTAAGAACGCAATTAGGTGATCATCCCGTGACGGATGATCCCGTTCGCCGTTTTGCCTGGTCCACCGATGCAAGCTACTTCAGGATAGTCCCAGAAGTGGTTGTCCATGCAGAAACCCTAGAACAGGTAAAGCTCACATTAGCCGTTGCCCGTAAGCATGATGCACCCGTCACGTTTAGGGCCGCTGGAACCAGTTTATCTGGCCAAGCTATCGGTGAAGGTATTTTGTTGATCCTTGGCCATGATGGTTTTAGAAAGATTGAAGTCAGTAGCGATGCCAAACAGATCACCTTAGGTGCTGCTGTCATTGGTTCCGATGCTAACGCCGTACTCGCGCCGCTTAACCGCAAAATTGGTCCCGATCCCGCCACCATAGGCTCCGCCAAAATTGGTGGTATTGTGGCAAACAATGCTTCGGGAATGTGCTGTGGTACTGCGCAAAACAGTTACCAAACTATCGCTTCCGCGAAACTTCTTTTTGCAGATGGTACTGAACTCGATACAGGCTGTGAAAAATCAAAAGCTGCCTTTGTTAAATCCCATGGAAAAATACTGGATGCGCTGACAGAACTGTCGCACATGACTCGTCATAACACAGTGTTAGCGGACAGAATTCGTAAAAAGTATTCCATTAAAAATACCACCGGCTACGGCATCAATTCGTTACTCGATTTTACCGACCCATTTGACATCATCAACCACTTAATGGTGGGGATGGAAGGCACCTTAGCCTTTATTAATGAAGTCACTTATCACACAGTGAATGAAGCTAAATTTAAAGCCTCTGCTATGGCCGTATTCCATAATATGGAAGATGCCGCACGAGCCATACCACTGATAAACGGTGAAAGCGTTTCTGCTGCTGAACTCCTTGATTGGCCATCAATTAAAGCGGTAACGGGTAAGCCTGGCATGCCAGATTGGCTGTCTGAACTCCCTGCCCTATCAGCGATTCTACTCATTGAATCCCGTGCTGATGATGCTCAAACGCTCGAAAACTATACCCAAGATGTTACTGCAAAACTTGCTGGCTTCGACTTTATTCGCCCGATGGAATTTAGTACTAATCCTGCGGTTTATGACAAATATTGGGCAATGCGCAAAGGATTATTCCCGATTGTTGGCGGTGAACGTCCAAAGGGAACCTCAGTTATTATCGAAGACGTAGCCTTTGAACTAGAGCACCTTGCGGCTGCGGCGCACGATATCACAGAGCTTTTCCATAAACATGGTTACCCTGAAGGCTGTATTTATGGCCATGCTCTTGCGGGGAACTTCCACTTTATCATTACCCCCACCTTCTCGACTCAAGCCGATATCGATCGTTTCCATGCCTTTATGGATGATATTGCCGACATGGTGATTAACAAGTACGACGGTTCAATGAAAGCCGAGCATGGTACTGGCCGTGCTGTCGCGCCGTTCGTCGAAAAAGAATGGGGACAAGATGCTTACACTTTGATGAAGAGCATCAAACAAGTATTTGATCCACAGGGTATTCTAAACCCAGGCGTTATTCTTAACGACGATAGCAATGTCCACGTTAAAAACATCAAGCCCTGCCCTGTGGTCGATGATTTTGTTGATAAATGTATCGAATGTGGTTTCTGTGAAAAAACCTGCCCAACATCGGCACTCAACTTCTCACCTCGTCAGCGTATTGCGACTCTGCGTGAAATCGAACGTTTAGAACAATCCGGTGATAAAGCCGCCGCAGCAGAAATGCGCGCCGCCGCTAAATACGATGTAGTTGATACCTGTGCCGCCTGCCAGCTTTGTACTATTGCTTGCCCAGTGGATAACAGCATGGGCCAACTGGTGCGTAAACTGCGCACGCCGTACATCAGCACTACTGAACAAAAAGTCTTAGATTTCCAAGCCAAACACTTTGGCGCAGTTAACCAGGTTATCAGTTCAGGTTTTGACATGCTTGGCGTGATCCACAAGATCACTGGCGACAACATTACCAGTGCCCTAATGAAAACCGGCCGTTTGATTTCAAAAGAAGTGCCTTATTGGAACCCCGATTTCCCGAAAGGCGGCAAATTGCCAAAACCATCCCCCGCTAAAGTTGGCCAAGAAACAGTGGTTTACTTCCCAGCCTGTGGCGGCAGAACCTTTGGTCCGACACCCAAAGATCCCGATAACCGCACTTTGCCTGAGGTGGTCGTCACGCTGCTGGAACGTGCAGGCTATAACGTCATCACGCCAGAAAAAACCCGCGATTTATGTTGCGGCCAGATGTGGGAATCTAAGGGCGACTTTAAAAACGCCGATGCCAAACGCCAAGAACTTATCGATGCAGTGAGCAAGATGACCAATGGTGGCAAGCTGCCAGTGATCGTCGATGCCTTGTCTTGCACCTACCGCACTTTGTCAGGTAATCCAAAAGTACAAATTATCGACTTAGTTGAGTTTATGCACGACAAGCTACTGACTAAGCTCAACATCAGCAAAAAAGTCAATGTGGCACTGCACTTAGGTTGTAGCGCACGCAAGATGAAACTCGAGCCTAAGATGCAAGCAATCGCCGATGCCTGCTCAGCGCAAGTGCTCAAACCTGCAGGAATTGACTGCTGCGGTTATGCGGGTGAAAAAGGCTTGTATAAGCCTGAAATCAACGCCAGCGCACTGCGTAATATCAAAAAGCTCATTCCTGTCGAGATTAAGGAAGGCTATTACGCCAACCGTATGTGCGAAGTCGGTTTGACCCAACACAGCGGCATTTCCTACCGCCACTTAGCTTATCTGCTCGAAGAGTGCAGCCGCTAATCTGGTATGACAGTAGTAAACAACGGGGCTATTTTTTGCCCCGTTTGTTTATATAAGCGAACTATTCTCATTTATTTGTCATTAAGTACTTTTTGAGAATTTAAAACCTGAATAAATACATTTTAAAATCAATGTAATCATTGAGTTAAAATATTCTCATTTTTGAAAAAATCTACAAGCTCATTTACTAAATTAGGGCTACTTATTCCGCTAAGATAGGCCTATATTTGATCAACTACCTTAGCATTAGTGTGGATATTGGGTCACACTGCAAGGCAATGTCGTTCACTAACAAGAAAGAGAAAACACAATGAAAATCGCCCTTTTCATCCCGTGTCTAGTCAATCAAATGATGCCAGAGGTCGCGATTGCCACCTTGGAATTATTAGAGAAACTCGGGCACCAAGTGATTCTACCCGCGGGTCAAACATGCTGTGGCCAGCCGATGACAAACTCGGGTTGCTTCGATGCAGCACGCAGTACCACCCTTAAATTGCTCAACGCCTTTAAAGGAGTGGAATGCGACGCTATTGTTTGCCCTGCTGCCTCTTGTTTAGTGGCCGCTAAAGAAAACTTCCACGAGTTTGATAGCAGCCCAGAAGCACAAGCTGTGATCAACAAACTCTATGAACTCACAGAGTTTTTACACGATATCGCGCCGATCCCAGCCTTTACCAAGCCCTTCGCGCACAAGGTAAGCCTGCAACTGAGTTGCCATGGCATTCGCATGTTAAGCCTTGCCACCCCAAGTGAGCAAATGGGGCCAAGATTCAACAAAGTCGAAGCTGTATTGGCCAATATTGCAGGCATAGACATAGTGTATCCAGACCGCCGCGACGAATGCTGCGGCTTTGGTGGCACCTTCGCCGTCGATGAAGGCGCAGTGTCAGCCAAAATGGGCAAAGACAAGGCCCAAGCCCACGCTGCAACGGGTGCTGAGTATGTGGTGGGTTTTGATCCCTCATGCCTGTTGCACCTCGATGGCATGATCCGCAGACAGCAATTGCCGATTGAAATTCGCCACATAGCGCAAGTGCTAAACGCCGCGCTCTAGGAGACTCACCATGGCTTACAATCATAATCACGGGGCTAATGGCTCCCAAGTCCATGCCCATAAAGCCGATATTTTTTGCCGCGACGAAACCCGTGTCGACTGGCATTCAAAAGCGCTATGGATGCTCAGAGAAAAACGCGACCGCGCCGCGGGTAGCATCCCAGAATGGGAACAACTGCGCCAGCTTGGCTCAGAAATTAAGCTCCACACGCTAACCCATCTTGCTCAATATCTTGAAACCTTTGAACAAAACTGTATCGCCAACGGCATACAAGTCCATTGGGCGAAAGATGGCGCAGAGCACAATCGTATCGTGCATGACATTTTATCCCGCCATAAAGTCAAAAAGTTGGTGAAGTCTAAGTCTATGCTGACCGAGGAATGTCACCTCAATCCGTACTTAGAACAACGTAACATTGAGGTCAT
Organism: Shewanella sp. SM74; assembly: GCF_025653725.1. Lineage (NCBI taxonomy): Bacteria > Pseudomonadati > Pseudomonadota > Gammaproteobacteria > Alteromonadales > Shewanellaceae > Shewanella > Shewanella sp. SM74. Next base: position 195,808 of record NZ_JAKKRZ010000003.1, read on the forward strand.
AGATACCGACTTAGGTGAGCGGATTATTCAGCTCGCTAAAATGCCGCCATCACACATAGTCGTGCCCGCGATCCATATGAAGAAAGAAGAAGTCGGCGAACTCTTCCATGAAAAACTCGGCACTAAAGCGGGGGCAGCCGATCCCTTGTATTTAACCCGCGCCGCCCGTGCCCACCTGCGTGAACAGTTCCTTAGCGCCGATGCCGCGATGACAGGCGTGAACATGGCGATTGCCGATAAAGGCGCCGTGGTGGTCTGCACGAACGAAGGCAACGCCGACATGGGTGCTAACCTGCCTAAGTTGCAGTTGCATTCAATGGGCATCGACAAAGTGGTGCCCGATATCGATAGCGCAGCCGTCTTGCTACGCACACTGGCACGCAACGCCACAGGCCAACCTGTCACGACTTATAGCGCCTTTTACCGTGGCCCACAGCCCGAAGGTGAGATGCACATTATTATCGTCGACAATGGCCGCACTGAGATGCTCAAGGATAAAATCCTCGCAGAATCATTGAAGTGTATTCGTTGTGGTGGTTGCCTCAATACCTGTCCTGTGTATCGTCGCTCCGGCGGTTACAGCTACAACTACACTATCCCCGGCCCAATTGGTATCGCAGTGGGTGCTAAGATTGATGACACTAACTCGATTGCCTGGGCCTGTACCTTGTGTGGCAGCTGTACCTATATCTGCCCAACTAAGGTGCCGCTCGATAAGATTATTTTCCACCACAGACGCCTTAAGGCTGAAGCCGGAAAACTCCCCTATGGCAAAAACAGTTACATGCCATTAGTGGGTAAATTTATGGCAAGCGAAACCATGCTGAACTGCTCTATGAGTGTGGCGAGAACTGCGCTGCGCATTCTACCTGGTAGTCTGTTAAAACCCTTTAGCGGTGCATGGGGTAAATACCGTGAACTGCCCGTTGCCCCGAACTCCAGCTTCGAAGCTTGGTTTAAGAAACACAGGAGCCTATAAGATGTCTAGTAAACTTGAAATTCTCAATGCGCTCAAACTGTCGGCCTTAACAAATCATCCTATGCCAAGCATAGAAGTGGCGCCAAGGCTCGAAAATCTCGTCGGCCAGTTCGAGACCAACCTCAATACTGTCGCGGGTACGCTGCATAAAGAAGGTGGCATCAAAGCCCTGCAAGCCAAAGTCGATGAACTTATCGCCCAAGGGTTACAGGTCATCTCCCTTGTAGAGGGGGTCACGGCAAACCGTGAAATGCCACCCACAGCCCACGAGCTCAAAAACATAGATTATGCAGTGATCCCAGGTGACATTGGCGTTGCCGAAAACGGTGCCATTTGGGTTAACAATAAGAATCTAGGCCACAGAGTGACACCTTTTATCTGTGAAAACCTGATCTTAGCCCTGCCAACGAATAAGATTGTGCCGACCCTACATCAGGCAGCCAAAGAAATCACGTTAGCCTCAGGTGAGTTCGGGGTGTTTATCGCGGGTCCATCAAAAACCGCCGATATCGAACAAGCCCTTGTCGTCGGCGCCCACGGCGCCTGCAGCTTGAACGTGTATTTGCTCTAATGCCTCGAGATTTAATGTAACCAAGAAAATTCAAGGGTTATGGAATAATCGAAACACAAAAGCCGCCTTCATTAGCGGCTTTCTTATTGAGACTTCGCTGAATGATATTTGATTTGTAGGCTGATAAACCACTAACACAGCTTACTAATTAACGTTTATTGACAAGCAGTTTACAGGCTTGCCATGGCATTCACTCGCCGACTCGGTGAATAGAAACCTAGGGCTTTAAGCTTATGAACGAGAGCCATGGTCGTTCTCATGCATCCCTGCATTGCACGACATTCAGGCGTCCTGCCTATCAGATGGCGAACTGGCAGTTAAACGCGGATGTTGTTCAAGTCAATCCGTGGATGCAGGGTCGCCCCGTCCTGCTCTTTGATGAACGGCGCCATCTCTGATATTTATCTGTGTACGTTAGTGACGCTTAAATATAAAACCAAAATTAAGATGTTGATTTACACTGTGATATTACTACGTTCTAAGGCAGTCGTTAGTGATAAGCAGGGGATCTTTATCAAGTCGCTTTAACCACGTGCGATAGCGCACATACTGAGGATACCTTGGTAGTATCCTCGACTCGGTTGATAGTATTCTCGATTATGTCCATGAGGCATTTATAGTAAAGGTGAGTAAATGAACGAGGTATTACTACAAATAAAGGCGCTCACCAATGGTGATCCTTTGTTGACGGCTGTCATTGTTGGAGTATTAACATTAACGTTAATTGGACTCGTAGGCTACATGCTAAAAGATGTCCCCGCGAAGCTGTTAAGTTGGCTCAGTAGTCTGCTGTTTGTGCGGCTCACTATAGACGATAGCCATCAGGCGCGCACAGAGGTATTCAATAAACTGTCCTTTTTGATCAGTAATACTACTATTCCGTTTTTTTCACGCTCTATCTCTGAGGCTGTGTACTATGACTATAGTGTGAGTTACGACGGGCGTGTCAGTGTTAAGTCTATCGGCTACGGTATGCACCTGTTCAAATACGGTGGTTGTTTCATGTTGGCTACCCGATCTAAGGTCGATAGTACAATGGCATACGATACTATTACTGTAAGTGCACCATGGTGGGCAAAAGATAAACTATATAGTTTTTTAGAAGATACTCGTGGAGACATCTCTACAGAGCCGAAAGTTAATATTTTCGAAGAAACCGAATGGTGTCGCTATGGCACATTGAAATCATCGGGTTTTAGTGAATTAGTGCTAGATGAAGGGTTTAAGCAGAAGTTGATGGGGGAAGTTGATAACTTCGCAAGTAGAGGGAAGTCGGTTGTAAGTAAGCTAACCATACTGTTACATGGAAAAACGGGTACTGGTAAGACGGGTATAGCGAGAGCCTTAGCTGTTGAGTATCATCGCGATCTATACATATTGAATCTATCTACTGTAAATGATGCCACTATTCATAAGGCGATTAGAAAGGTACCGCCCGGAGCTATGTTGTTAATAGAGGACTGTGACTGTGTAAAGGCTACGGTATCACGTACTGCTGAAAGTAATGCAGATAACCCACCACTCACTTTAGGTGGCGTTCTAAACGCGTTAGACGGAATCATTCCTCTTGATGACTGCCTTGTAATAATGACCACAAATCATCCTGATAATCTTGACCCAGCGTTGATACGTAAAGGTCGTGTAGATGTCAGTATTGAAGTACCACTTATCAGTGCAAAACAAGTTAATGAAGACTACTTTGAACGTTTTGGCGCAGTTCTTAATAGAACTGAGCCATTGTTAGGTTGTGAAGTCTATGAACTCCATCGCAGAGCGAACTTAAGATATGGTGTGTGTTGTAAGCCAGTGTAGATGCTCTGGATTCAACAAACCATGAGGTCATGATAGCCATGAATAACAATAAACTGATCGTCTTCAATTAGTGGTAACTGGCCGAGTTGCTGTAATCTGATTTTTAATTCAGCAAGCAGAAATACATTGTCATCCGCCAAACCGGCGGGAAAAACGGTTTTCGCAATTCTAATCGCGTTAATGGATTTATAGCGAATACGCCTTTGCACAAAAAGACAATCAGTAGCCATGATCTCGGATAACACTTGATTTGAGGCTTCATAATCGAGAGGAAAGTCCTCTTCACCGACCAACTGTAGTTGCAAATACACAGGACAAGAAGCTAACAGCGTCATACATTCGCGCCATTTGGTATTATTCATCATAGAACTCATAATGTTAAATTGCTTTTTTACCCCTGATGATTAACAAGTTACCTTTGGTGTTTAACAGCCCGTATAGGGATTAAAAATGATAGCGAATAAAGTAAGCCGCTTAAAGTAATGGACTAGACGTAAACTCGTTTAGTACATCTTCTGAGGTTGACTCATATTCAACCACCAGTTTATGGGGTGTAAGCCGATACACTCTCACCTCAATATTCCCTCGCACAGCATAAATTAAAGCGCCGCCATAGGTTGTTTCAGGCCCAAGATCTCCTGCTGGAACTTGCTCGGCGGCGCCAATATACAGGCACCCTGACAATACTGTTAAGTTTGCAGAGAGATAATTCGAATTGAGCCCAGCCTCACCTAGCTTGCGGAAAATTTCAACCTCATAACAACCATCGGCACCAAGTCCTACGAATAGCACATGACCTTGATTGATTTCCAAAATTTCGTCACTCGGCACAGACCACCAATCAGCCGTATCTTCACAGCGATGAGTTAATGCCGCGGGATCAAATATCGCCATTGTGGCAGTATCTGTGTCAAACCGAGTTGTTGTATAGGGTTTACTCATCATCCTTGCCCACTAACAGAAATGATTCTGACTACCTGTTTTATCCTTGATAACTCCAAACCTAAAATAGAAAAATCGCCATAATTTTAGGCCGTTACTACCACTTACTTACAACAATCCTTTACATAAAGGCTTTAGTGAACGCTTCCTTCGACTGGCGAATGTAGTTACGGGCGCTTTTGGCGTGCTGCTCCCACACGGCGCGATCGCTAGGATCGGTAAAGGGGTTTTGCTCGGCGGCAATTGAGCGCTCAAATTTGTCGTAGAAGGTCAGCATGGCCGAAGTGATCTGATTAAAACGTTCCTTGAACTCTTGAAATTCATCAATCTTCTCAGTGGTTTTAATCATGTACTGCACTAACTCTGCATTGCTGTTCGAAGCCAATAGCGCCTCAGCTTTAGCACTGATATTGGCACTCGCCTCAGCAATCACCAGCGCGCGTGCCTGCTCGTCTTTACTCATCACTCGGCTGTAATTTTCAGGTGTGCGGGCAATACTGGCATGCTGTAAGTAACTGCGCAGATGCTTGTCGAGATCCTTACGGAAATTATCTAAGTTCTTCTGCATACTAACTAAATCATTATCGAGTGCAGTGACTTGTTGCAGTTCTTTTTCGATTTCAGACATAAACCGTTCGGCCTGCTGATAAATTTTCAGGCCATTTTCTTCAGCAAACTTTTTATCACTACGGCTTAAGTCACTGTTGTCATAATTAGAGCGATCAAAAGTCGCTGCTAAGAATGACTTAAAGGGTTCGGCAAAGGCGGAATACGCACCGGCACTGACCACGTTTAAGGTGGCAGTAGCCAAGTCACCAAAGGGTTTCACCATAGAGCCTAAACGCGCCTGTTGGAGAGGCGATGCCACACGTTTAGCGTCAGTTAAAACCGACCTAAAGGTGTTATATCCCATAGGGTTAGACATTTTATTGCGCTCAGACGTCGCCAACACAAAGGTGATACTTGAATAAATAGCATTCGAGTACTCGAGGTATTGTCTTTGGCTCTCGAGCTGGGCGGCATAATTTTTACCTAAAGTACGAAATGACTCAGACTGCACTTCGTAATTCTTATCAGCTTTCAGCTTATCTAAAATCCCGCCGATAATTTTCTGCTCATTTTTTTGCAGGGCCATATCAAGGCGAATTTTACCTAAGCTCAAATCGTCCAAACTGATAGGGCCATTAATGGCCTCAATATCAAGACGGATATATTGGCGACTCGGATCATCAATAGACACTCGGTGTGCTAAATATTCGTTAGCCCCAGGGGTGATATCGATTAAAGCAACATGCTGCCACTGGGCATCGAGCTTTAATACCGGAGAGGTCAATACATTGATTCGATATTGGGTTTGAGTATTCTGGGTTTTTACCCAAAACTCTAATAGACCCGCTTCAGAAATAGGGTACTTACTGACGATACTGCTATTACCTTCGACGCAAAGCAGCGCACTTTCACCTGTGTGAGGTTCAGCGCCTTCAAATTGACAACCCATGATCCACGACCAAGGTTGAGATAAACGATTGCCTTCGAAGTCGCTGGCAAACACTAACTCATTCTCTTTGGCACTGGCATTAACTGTCGTTAACACGCCAAGCAACAGCATAGAAATGACTGCAGTGGTGCGCATAAGGGCCTCATAAAACATAAATTACTAAAATCAACGAGCGAGTCATTCGGCTCAATACCCAGTCATATCAACGATCAATCGACCTAAAAGCCTAAGCGAACTCAGTCTATTAATTGAGGGCTATAGCCTCGGCTCAACAGCACGCTTGGATAAGTCATTTTTGATTGCAGATTAAACCAGCGAAATGTACCAGAGGCCATCATCCCACGCTAGCCCTAAGTCATGTTTAACGACGAAAGATATGTGGGCAATTACAATTGGGGCCATTAATCGCCCCAATTGTAAAATTTACGTAAAACTAAACACTTATGCCACAGCTACAGGTTACTTGCCTCGCCCCTTGTCTTGTCAATATATCAGGCGAAACCAATACAGCCCAAAGCAAGAATTAATGCAAACGTGCCTCGACTCGCTTCATGGCGTAAAACATCCATATCGTCAAGATAGTGCTACAGGTCGCGAGCGACACCCACACACCAATCACGCCGAACGCCCATGCAAAGCAGTAGATAATCGCAGCGATAAGAATAAGCTTAGCGCCCGTCAGCATAGAAGCTTGTTTCGAACAATTAATCGCTTGGAAGAAACTCGCACCAACTAAGATTAAGCCTTCCATAGGCAAGCCCCAAAAATACCAGCGCATACCTTCAATCGCCACTGGTGTTAAATTCGGATTATCACCGGCAAACAAATACACTAACCATTCAGGGCGAGAATAAATCAGCGCTAAACCTAAGGCTGCGGTAAGTAACGTCATACCAAAGGCAATATTGCGCGCTTGTTTAACCCTGTCAAAGCGCCCAGCTCCCGCGTTAAAGCTATAAATGGGTTGAGTACCAAGCGCAATGCCCTCAAAAATCAGATAGAAAAACGCTTCGGTGTAACTCACCACACCATAGGCGGCCACATGTAATGGACCGCCAACCCACAAAAAAGCCGTATTATGCAGGGTTAACACTATCGACAAATACAGATTCATCAAAAAGCTGGGGAAACCAACGCGGGCTATATTAAGGCAATTATCGAGCTTGAGCTTCATCTGCTCAAAAGTGATTTTAAGCTGAGTGCGCGGACTGAAAAAATGCTGTAAACACAAAAGCCCCGTTACCGCCTGCGACAACATAGTCGCAATCGCTGCACCTGCTAAACCAAAGGGGAAAACCACAATAAACAGCCAGTCTAAGAAAGTGTTTAATACACCACCCAAAATCAGCACCCAAGTCACCATGGATGGCCTGCCATCATTACGCAGCAGTGTGGTGAAGGTCATTGAAATTATGGGGAAATGACACAGTGCAAAATACCAGAATAAGTATTCGTTAGCATTTTCGAGCATCTCCCCTTGCGCCCCGAGGGCAACCAAAATATCTCGCGAGAATATCCCACCAACAAGGGCAAAAAAGCATCCCGTTAATAAACATAACGTAAAGGCATTACCCAGTAGTTTACGGGCCTTGACTACATTACCTTGGCCAAGATTGATTGACACTAATGCCGCGCTACCCATACCTATCATGGCGCCAATAGCGTATAAAATCGCGCCCACAGGGTAAGCTAGCATCATCCCCGCCAGCCCTGTTTCACCTAAATAGTGGCCAACAAAGATGCCATCAATTGTCACATATACGCCCGTGACCAACATAGAGGCTATGGTGGGTATGGTATAGCGCCAAAAAAGCTTCGCAATCGGCTCCTCGAGCAAGCTCATATCCGCAGGAGCATGATTAGATGTTGTTGCTGTCATTAGCGTTTCTCACAAAAAGGGGGGCTAGAGTCGTATCTATCTAGAAAAATGATCGGGTGAACAAAAATGCGACAATGGATTGTACCTAAAAATAGCGAGAACTCAAAGCATGTTCATTGTGAATAATTAACAATAAAGATTAATCATCACAATGACTTAAGCAGAAACAGTCCAATTTCAGCCAAATGACAAACTCAGTACAGTTCAATAACAGATGTGGGTTAATTCATCATTTTCTGCTACTTTTTTGGTGTTTAAGGCCGAATTAGGTAAAGTATCCGTTCAAGCAAGCCCATTAACGTATTTAAGCAAGATGAAATCATTAACTTTATAAATTTAAGTTTTTGATAATTAATGGGTTAAACAGAAATAAATTCAATAACAATAATAAGGGAAGGACATGAGTCAGAATAGTCCAAATGCAGGCAACGATCTGCGAGAAGTCAAACAGCTCGGCATGTGGGCCTCCATTACTAGCTTAGGTTATGTGTTTTGGTTAGTTGGTGGTATGGAGTTAGTCGAGCGTATCGCCTACTACGGTGTTAAAGCCAGTGCTGGATTGTACGCTAAAGCGCCAGAGTCTGCGGGCGGCCTTGGGATCAGCCTAAGTGACTACGGCATTATTATTTCCCTCTGGGCGATCATGCAAACCTTTGTGCCCGTGTTCACTGGTGGCATGTCTGACCGAGTGGGCTACAAAGAAACCATCTTCGGCTCCACCATCATTAAAATCTTTGGCTATCTCGTCATGGCATTCTTCCCCAGCTTTTGGGGCTTCCTTGTCGGTGCATTACTCCTTGCCATAGGCACAGGGATATTTAAACCGGGCATTCAAGGCACCTTAGTGCTGTCCACTAATCGCAATAACACTTCAATGGCTTGGGGCATTTTTTACCAAGTTGTAAACATTGGCGGTTTCCTCGGACCCTTAGTTGCCGTGCATATGCGCCAATTGTCGTGGGACAATGTATTTTTCGCCTGCGCCGCGATTATTTCACTCAACTTCTTATTCTTACTCACCTATACCGAGCCAGGTAAAGCCGAGCGACTGGAACGCAATAAGCAAATAAAATCAGGTGAAGTCGAACAAGAACCCCTGTGGCGTGATGCTTGGCGCGAGTTGAAAAAGCCGATTGTAATCTACTATATGCTCGTTTTTTCAGGATTTTGGTTCTTGTTCAATGCCTTATTCGATGTGCTGCCTATCCATATTTCCGAATGGGTCGATACCAGCGTAATCGTCACCTCCCTCTTTGGCAGCGAAGGCACCAGTAACGGCATTCTGCAATTTTGGCTTGGCCTCAATAACGAAGGCACTAAGGTGATGCCCGAAGGCATGCTCAACCTTAATGCGGGCCTGATCATGACCTGCTGTTTTATCGTCGCGGCACTGACGGCTAAATACCGTATCACTACCGCCATGTTTATTGGTTGTTTGCTGAGTATTTTAGCTTTTGTGTTTATCGGTGCTTTCCATGCGGCATGGTTTATCGTATTCGCGATTGCCATGTTCTCCATTGGCGAAATGATGATTAGCCCGAAGAAAAACGAGTTTATGGGTAATATTGCTCCCGAAGGCAAAAAAGCCATGTACTTGGGATTTGTGATGTTGCCCCAAGGGATCGGCTGGGGATTAGAAGGCTACTTTGGCCCTAAACTCTACGAGATTTATGCATCAAAGGAATTGTTTTCGCGGGATTTATTGCTAGAGCGCGGCATGAACAGCACTGAGGTCAGCGCCATTCCCCAAGGTGAAGCCTTTACCACTTTGGTGAGTTACACAGGTGAAAACGCACACGATCTCACCCAACTGCTATACCACAGCCATAACATTGGCATGGCGTGGTACATCATCGCCGCCATAGGGACTATCTCAGCGGTAGGGATTTACATCTATGGTAAGTGGTTACTCACACTACAAAGAGCCCAGCAAGCCGCCTAAGTGAAACTCGCTGACCTCATTCTGGGCAAGGACGACAAAGACAAGATAAGGGCTAGATGATGGCAAGGTGAGGAGCGATCCTCATCTTACCTCATCAGTATCAGAAAGATCTTGTCAGCAACTCAGGCGTAAATTGTTCGGGCGACAGCAATAAGCCTAGGCTTTCGATTTGTGCATTCAAACGATTGAGATCTTGAGTCAGCGCCGGCAAGGTTAGCGTATTGTCATCGAGCTCATACACTTGCCTTAAACTAGTGTAATAAAACAGCAATATAATCAAAGCATTCACATCATTTTGCGCCGCAGCGGCTTTAATCTTTATCAACTTGCGATAGATACGATTATGGAGTTGCTTTAATTGCCACACATAATAAATTTCGCTGAAGAAGGATTTATCCTTCAAGTTGTAAATCACTGCGCTACACAGACCCAGACTGAAAATCACCCCTAAGAGATTCAAATGGAAATTACCTGTAGGCTCACCTGGCACAGGCGTCGCCCCAAACAGCGCAATGAGTCCAGTACCAAAAATCAGCGATAACACGACTAAGCTAACAACTAGAATCACAATGAATAAATTCATATTTTTACGATACAAGGTTTTATCTATTTCCTGCAGCTTCATAACATCCCGCTCAAATAAACCGCCCAGCATTGGCGTATAAATCAATCAATGGCAGAGCATACCGCAATCCCCTTTATTCGGCCTTAACTGATTTAAACGCATAACGAAAATACATTTCTCATTCTCACTTACAAACGATACAAATTGAAACTTTTAGGCGTAACTAAGCAGGCTGAGGGATAGGATGATGTATCGATTGAAGATCAACGGCTTAATGCCCTTACGATTAATCTTCCATTTATTTCAAAACATTAAAATGTTAACGTGCAATCAAATCTGAGTAAAATTTGCTAACCTTAACCCTAGTGAATTGCATAACGATATCGCCGCTTTTACGAGAGACAGTGTTCTAACCTTCCGCATTCAAACCACACAAGGAATGCCATGATACTCAGCAAAGGCTTTGCACAAGTCGTCCTTTTGGTGCTCAGCAGCCTTTGCTTGACTGCACAGGCCAAAGATCTGCTCGCAGTGGGTTCGAGTTTCAGTCAAATTTTTGAACTACAAGCCAATGGCGAATATACCGGCTTAGGTGTCGATATTTTGAATCGCTTCGCCCAGCAGCAAAGTGTGAACATTCACTATCAAATTACCCCATGGCGCCGCGCTATCTCTATGGTTGAACGTGGCCAAGCGGATATTCTTATTGGTCCCTACGATACCCCAGAACGTAATGCCAACTTGGTTTTTGCGGCGAAGGCATTTTACCGCGATGATATGGTGTTTTATGCTCGGGCAGACAATGAAATAGTGTGGAATGGCGACTATGCCAGTATTAAAACGCAACGGATTGGAAAAATGCAGGGTTGGAGTTATGGCACACGGTTTACTGAACAAACTAAATCATTAAATATCAATGAATTTGTCGATATTAAAAGTGGCATAGAACGGCTTTCGCGGGGTGATTTAGATTTACTCGCCACCAATAGTCGCAATACCAATGCAGTGCTCGCCCAAATCAAAATCCCTAAAGCAATTACGCCAATCATGCCGATAATCGATGTGCGAGACGGCTTTATGGCTTTTCCGAAACAAGCTAAATTTGATCCGCTAAGAATTCGTTTTGACAGCTTCTTCGAGGAGATGATCCAAAATGGCACACTCACGACACTCGGCCAAAAATACCGCGTGACCTTGCCTTACTGAGCCGGCCTTACTATTCCCACCAAATCTGACCCCTCTTACCTATGCTCACACCTGTAATAAAGAGTGATGGGGAACTCTGTTAGCTAAGACAAGCAATCAACTGCAGCTCAATCTCGTTCCAATTGACGTCGTCCATGGTAATCATTTCTAGTCTGGAATCTAAGGTGTCATCGAGTTCAACCACAGTAAACTCATGGTCAATCCAGTTAAATCCCGCAATTCCATCAGTAGTGATCATCACGGCCTTTAATCTAAGCAACACTTGCCCAACGTTGGATGACTGAGCTTGCCGCTGAATAAAATCCATTAATTTATCAAAATCAAATTCTTGACTCGGTTCAAACACCCAGCCGCAGCTAAAACAACCTTCACCTTGATTCTGCTTTCGCACTATACCGCGATCATCAAAATCAAGTGCGGCTTCGATTGCACCTTCGGCAAAGAGGCTCAACTCACTCAAGCGAGAACCACCAGCACGAAACAAGCTTGGGGCCGTCGTCGGTAGGCTGCCCAGCTTTAGGCCAGCGCTAGCATGCCCATTTATATTGAGTGACACGCGCCTTAGTTGGTTAAGATAGTCCAGCAAAGCGCTAGGTAAAGGCTGTTGATTAGAGTGGCTCACTACAGGAATATCAGTACGTTCAATATGGCTTAAATAAGTCTGCAATTCATAGAGTAACTTAGTATTTTCAGCATCATACAAGTCAGACTTAGTTGCGATGATCACATCGGCCACTTGCAACTGTTGAATAAAATTTGCATGTTCGCGATAGCGAGGATCGTGGATCTTACGCGCGTCCACCAAACATAGGGTGCTACGCAGTGAAATCACATTCTGATAATGGGGCGCACTCAGTACTTTAATGATTTCATTAGGATGCCCAAGCCCAGTCGGTTCAATCAATAAGCGGTCAGGTTTCGCTTTCGCAATCAACTGATTGATGGCCACTTGTGTCGGTACGCCCGCGGCGCAGCACATACAGCCACCCGCAACCTCACGAATTTGTATGCCGTTATCGGAGGAATTAAGTAACCCCGCATCAATGCCGACCTCACCGAATTCATTGACCAGCACTGCCCAAATTTCATCCGCGGGTTTAGTCGCCAGCAATTGCTTAATCAGAGAGGTTTTACCTACACCTAAAAAACCTGTAATGATATTGGTGGGAATCGCTTTGATAATCATAAGGAAACTCGCTCGAATAGAAAGCTTAGCGCTCGAGTGTAGAAGTATTGGCTTTGAAGCTCAACAAAAAGCGCATCGGTGAGGATGCGCTTTTAGAATCGCGACAGGCTATGTAGCAAAATATGCAACTGACTATTCAACAGTCAAATCAACAAACTAGGCAACCGTTAGACGGCTAAACTAATAGGCACTTTGCACTTATTAGCCTTGATTGTTGGGCTTAGCTTATTTTGACTTAGCCTATTTTGACTTATTGGTGCGAGAGCCAAAACCTGACTTATTGCTCACCAAATTCGACTTAGGTTTAGTCGCATTAAACGGCTTACCTGAGCCAGAAGCTGGCTTAGCACGGCTAGAGGATTTATCGGCACTGGTTTTGCTATCCTGCGCTTTACCTTTCGCGTACTTACCCTGACGAGACTGACCAATAGTACGATCCTGCGGCGCCTTATGGCTCCACTTTCCAATCGGCTTAATCGGTGCCGCAGGCGCATCACGGTAACGGGCAGGCAAAGGCGTGCCTTCTTCATAACCCGGTTGTACCGACACGGGCAGTTTCTGCTCAATCAAGGCTTCAATTTCAGCGAGCATTTCATCGTCAGAAGGTGACACGAACGAAATCGCGCGACCCGTTAATCCTGCACGACCTGTACGACCAATACGATGGATATAATCTTCGGCAAGGAAAGGTAATTCAAGGTTGATCACCATAGGCAAGGCATGAATGTCTAAACCACGAGCGGCCACATCGGTCGCCACCAGCACCCGCAATTTACCAGCTTTAAACTCTTCCAACACCCGATTACGGGCGCCTTGTGTTTTATCGCCGTGGAATACACCTGCGGCTATGCCATCCAGCTTTAATTCTTGTAATAAATGCTCGGCGCTTTCTTTCGTGCTGGCAAACACCAGCACTTGGCGCCAATTGTTGCGGCCAACGAGTTCTGACAACAGCTCGGCTTTGCGGCGTTTATCAACGCGATAGACTTCCTGCACAACTGTGGATGCGGTAGTCGTGTCAGCAACATTCACCCACTGAGGTTCATTCAGCATTTTCTCGGCGAGTTGTTTGACGGCATCGCTATAGGTCGCTGAAAACAACATGGTTTGATGCTGCGGCGCAATTAAGCGTTTCACTTTTTCAATGTCGCGCACAAAACCCATGTCTAACATACGGTCGGCTTCGTCGATCACTAAGGTCGTGACGCTCGACAAATCTAACTGGAATTGGCCGATAATGTCGAATAAGCGACCAGGAGTTGCCACCAAAATATCAACGCCCTGCTCTACCCCTTTACGCTGGGGATTCATATTGGCGCCGCCGTAAACCGCTAAGGTTTTCAGTGGCAGGAACTGGCTGTATTTCTGGATATTTTCGCAGACTTGGATCGCGAGTTCGCGGGTTGGCGTCATCACCAACGCGCGTAAAATCGGTTTATCATTGCTGTCGCTTGTTAAAGACTCAGCCGCCAACTTTTCAAGTACAGGCAGAGCAAAGGAAGCCGTCTTACCTGTACCCGTTTGGGCGCAGGCCATAATGTCTTTGCCTTCAAAGGCAAGCGGGATCACTTTCTCTTGCACTTGAGTGAGTTGCTGATAGCCACACTCAGTTATCGCATTCAAAATAGGAGAAGATAAACCGAGTGTTTCAAATTTCATAGGGACTCTTTAGCTAAGTAGTAAAACTTTGATGCGAGGTGATACTCAATGCCCCAACGCGGGGCCGCGGAGTCTAGCAAAATCCGCGGCGTTTTTATAGGCAATTATCGCCACTAAGTTAATATATCCTCAGACATGGGAGACTAAAAGCGGATCCTGTAAGTATTTTTGGCTAAATTCACCCGCAGGAACAGGTCTTGAGAACAAGTAACCTTGGCCGTAGTCACAGCCTGCAGCCAACAAGACTAGCCGCTGCGCATCGGTTTCGACACCTTCGGCAATCACCTTCATTCCCAACTTGTGGGCCATCACGATAATCGCCTCGCAGAGAATTTGATCGTTTGAATCGGTATCGATATGGCGGGTAAAAGATTGATCAATTTTAAGATAATCAATGTCAAACTTTTTCAAATAGGCGAGTGACGAATAGCCAGTACCAAAATCGTCCAGCGACACTTGCACACCCGCATCGCGGTAGGCCAGTAGTTTTTCGGTTACACCCATACTGGCATCCAATAACAGGCCTTCGGTAATTTCAACACAGACTCCCGCACCTGTAATATTAAGATCTTGCAATAACTTCAACCAATCATTGAGCAGCGTGCCTTCATCACGAAATTGAATTGGGGATTTATTGACGCTGATTTGGATTTCAACCCCTAATTCGTGACGCCACGCCGCACTCTGGCGAGCGGCTTGCTCGAACACCCAATTGCCGATTTCAACAATCAAGCCGGTGTCTTCTGCCACAGGAATAAACTCAGCAGGCGACACAGCACCACGCTCCGCATGATGCCAGCGGATCAAGGCTTCAGCCTTGGTCACTTCACCCGTTGCTAAGGCAACAATCGGCTGATAATGCAGTTCAAATTCTTTATTCACGACCGCTTGACGTAAGTCTTGGATCAAGCGCATGCGGTATTTGGCGTATTCCTGCATCGATGGGGTGAAATAGTTGAAGCGATTACGCCCTTGATCTTTCGCCGCATACATAGCCTGATCCGCATGCTTGAGAAGCCCTTCAATACTGGTCGAATCATCGGGATATAAAGTAATCCCGATACTGACGCTGATATAAGCGGTTTCTTCCCCTAACACATAGGGTTCGGCAATTCGTCGCAAAATATTCTCGGCGACGCGCTCAATCCCCTTATGGTCTTCCATCGAACTTAACACCACAGTAAATTCATCGCCGCCAAGACGCGCCACGACGTCAGCATCACGCACACAGGATTTCAATCGACTCGCGGTTTCTATCAGCAGTAAATCGCCCATGGCATGGCCTAAGGTGTCATTCACTTCTTTAAAGAAATCTAAGTCCAAGAACAGTAAGGCAAAGTGGTTGCGATTGCGGTCGGCATTTTTCACTTCACTGCTTAAATACTCCAACAACATGCGCCGATTGGGCAACCCCGTCAGCGTATCGTAGTTGGCTTGTTTCCAAATCAGATGCTCATTTTGCTTCTTATCGGTAATGTCTGAGAACAGGGCAACACGTCGATAGGGATGGCCTTCTTTATCATTAATCGTATTGATGGTTAACCAGATGACATATTCTTCGCCATTTTTGCGCCGCTGCCACATTTCCCCCTGCCATTGGCCTTTCTCGCGGATATCATTATTCATTTTGGTGTAAAAATCACGGCCATTGAGGTCACAATAAAGCAGCCGAATATGTTGGTCCCGCACTTCAAATTCGCGATAACCCGTCATCACACTAAAGGCGGCATTGACGGTAATAATTACACCCTTTTCATCGAGGACACTCATGGCTTCTGAGCTGTTATCGTAAACCAGTGCCGACAACTTTAAGGATTCTTCGATAAGTTTTGCGTCGGTAATATCGGTATAGGTTCCACACATACGCAGAGCATTGTTGTTTGCATCTCTGCTCACGACTTTACCTGTATCAAGGATCCACCGCACCTTACGGTTTACGGTATTTAAGCGGTACTCCATCTTATGTTGCGCCGTTTCGCCACGAATATGGGCCTCAATCGAATGCAGCACTTTAGGCCTGTCTTCGGCGACTATCGCATCCATCCATTGACGACTATTAGCGTTGAGCATATCAACATCGCAGCCTAGAATATCGGCGCTGCGGGCGTTACGTTCGATACGATCATTACGAATATCCCAATCCCACACCCCAAGATCGCTACTGCTTAACACCAGTTCGAGTTGCTCACGGCTAGCGAGCACCTCTTGGTCGGCAATGGCCTGTGAGGTGATATCTAAATATCCAGCAATAACAAGCAACACGGCATTATTACCACCGCGCTTACAGGCGACTGTCATATGGGTGTAAACCACGCTGCCGTCTTTAACGATAAAACGTTTATCCATCTCGTAATTATCGATATCCCCCCGCAGCATAAGCTCAAATTTCAGGGCATCCGCTTCTAAATCATCGGGATGGGTAATTTGTGCCCACGTCATCCGTAGCAATTCAGCTTCTGAATATTTGAGCATTTGACATAACCGCGGATTCACCTTTATCCACTTTTGATCTATCCCCGTTATTGCAATACCAATATTGCCCGCGTTGAATTGGCTCCGAAAAAGGAAATCATCCTGCAGACGAATTTGTTCATCACGCTCTAATTCAAAACGTCGCGATAACAAGCGGCTCAGTAGCCAAGTCGCAATCGGGAAAATGGTCAATACTGGGAGGGTCACTTTGGCGAGCAATGGCATTGCTATGCCATCGGGTAGAAATAAGAACCACAACAACATCACAATATGAACGGTATAGGCAAAGAGAAAAATTTCTCCACCTGAAATATTGGCTAACAGAGACTTACGATATTGGCGCCAGATCACCCCGATTAAACCGGATGACACTATCACGCCGACGCCAATCCATATACCAGCGCCACCGATACTGATGCGATACAGCGCCGTCATCACGACAGCAACCAAGGTCGGTAAACCACCGAAAAACAGACCAGAAATACAGAGAATAACCGAACGGGTATCAAAGAAAACGCCAGGCAAATATACCCAAGGCGTACTCATAATAGTGATACCAATGCCACCAATCAGCATCCCAATAATGATGCGCCACAGTAAAAAATACTGCCGCTGGTGTTTTTTAGGGATCACGTCGTACAAAAATACCAACGCCAGCAATAAAGCCGCATTTTGTACTAACGGAAAGAGAATACCTTTATCCATAACTCAGAGAGCGACTCCAAAAATGAGGGGGCTTGATACCATTTTAACATTCCCCCACAAGTGTAGCAGAATCACTTAGAAATCATGCGTTAATTCCCTTTGTCGCATCACACTTTGGACTTACCACATTACATTTTGCAATAGAGTTGTTGACGATATTGCTCTGCAATAGAATGCCAGTCAAAACGCTGTGCCATGGCCGCAGCACGCACTTGTGGCCATGTTTTTCCCTCGAAACAAGCAATGGCTTGCACCAACCTTTGCAAAAACGCTTCGGCTTGCTCATTTAAGCTATTGCCGTTAAAAGCAAAACCATTAACGCCATCCTCAACGGTATCCTTTAAACCGCCTACACTATGCACTAAACATGGCTGTCCCGCGCGCATAGCCAACATTTGACTGATGCCACAGGGCTCAAAGGAGCTTGGCATCAAGAAGAGATCGCCATGCTGATACAGCGCTTCGGATAAAGCCTCGTTATATCCCTGCAAAAATAATAGGTTATCGTATTTAGCCCCTAACGCTTGGAAGGACTTAGCAATGGAGACATCGCCGCTGCCGAGTAAAATAAATAGCGCCGTCGGTTTTGTTAGCTTCAACGCGTTAAGCAAGGTCTCAAGCACAGATAAGCCCGAGGGCAATTGATGCCGCAGCAGCAAGACTTTTTGATCGGTCAAACGGCCCACCGAAGTGAGTAACAGACTCGGTACTTGCTCCGCCATTGCTTGACGCCAATGGGCTTGCGTGCGCGCAAAGGCAATCATGTCCACGCCGCTCACTTGGGTTTGATGTCCCTGCCATTGCACTAACGCAGTCTCAATCGCACTGAGCAGTTGCTTGAACTGCGCCCCTTGAATGCGCGCCTTTGGCTTAGGGTTTACATCGGCTGCCGATGAATATACACAGCCATTTAAAATCCCCACCACCTTGCCGTCATTAGCCTTGACCTGTAAGTCATGCTCTAACCCTTCGCCCCCAAAGAATCCCGCCTCTGGTTTGGAGGGCTGTAACACTTCTTTGGCGTAACTGGGTGAGACTAAATGCACTTTATCGCTCAGCACTATCCCCATGCGCATTGGGTTAACGCAGTGGGGATAACGCGGATCGGTGATCAGCTGTTTTTGCCCCTGCGTTAAAGACGCAAATAACTCGGGAAACCATGCCGCAAACGAGGACGAGTCTTGGCTTAGGGGACGTATCCCCTGCAGCGCCAAATTGTGGATGGAGAACACACACTCAATTTCTTTGAGAGCACTGAACTCAGGCACAAACGCCCTAAGCATGGCTAAGCAGCCCGCATGCCAGTCATGTAAATGCAGCACAGTCGGCATAGGTACTCTGCCAGTAACTAATGCTGTCGCGACGCTCGCGCAAAGAAAAGCAAACTTAGTCGCATCGTCGGCAAAAGGACGCTCGGCACTGCCTTGGCTATAAATCTGCCCAGGTACGGATTGCCATAATGCATGTTCGAGCAGATAAATCATCGCCTCTGGCACTTGAGGATGGGGCATGGCAAACAAATGCACCCGCTCCAATCGGCCGCCAAAGGCCACGGTTAACTCACCCAAATCTTGGGGTTGATTCGCGACCGCAGTCAAAAAGCCATAGCTTGGCATAATCACATCGGCGCACAAATCCACACCCGCCAAAGCGTCGGGTAAGTCACGGATCACATCCGCCATACCGCCAACCTTGGCGCCCGCAAGGGCACCGTTTTCAGCCGCGACCATTAAAATGCGTTGTTTCAATTAATTGGATACTCCCGCTACTTCATTTCAGCGGCTTATTAATAAGCTGACTGTACCTAAGCGCTAAATCTAAGGGCTTAATCTAAACACTTAACTTAAGCCCGTACTTAAAGCTCGAACTTAAGCCCGTTTCTAAGCCATTTGCGCTCATTATGCATGGCGACTCAAAGGATGAATTGCAATGTTATTCATAACCCACTGGTAAACCTAGCATGTCACGGGTCACTAAGGTGACGCCTTTTTCCGACACTCTAAAGCCTTTGGCTCGGTCGTGATCGTGGTTATAACCTATCACCATGCCTTCGGGAATAATGCAGCCACGGTCGAGTATGGCATTCTTGATTTTGCAATGGCGCAGCACGACTACATCGGGTAGCACTACTGAATCTTCAACCAACGAATAAGAACAAACGCGTACCTCGTTAAATAATACGCTACGGCGCACTGTCGCCCCCGAAATAATACAACCGCCCGAAACAATCGAGTCCAACGCCATACCGCGTCTGTCATCGTCATCAAACACAAATTTAGCGGGTGGTAATTGTTCTTGGAAAGTCCAAATTGGCCATTTCGCATCGTACAAATTCAGTGCTGGCGTGGGCGATAACAGTTCCATATTTGCTTGCCAGAAAGAATCTAGCGTACCCACATCGCGCCAATAGGCTTGCTCGTTCGGGAAAGCGCTCTTAAAGGGATAGGCAAACACATTATGTTTTTCGATGATCGCAGGAATAATATCCTTACCAAAATCGCGATCTGAGCTTTCATTTAAGGCATCTTTCTTGAGCTGGTCAAACAAAAACTCTGTGTTAAACACATAGTTGCCCATAGATGCTAAACACATTTCAGGATTACCCGGAGAATGCTTAGGTTGCAGCGGCTTTTCTTCAAAGCCTAAAATGCGCATCTCTTCATCGACTTCCATCACCCCAAACGAACCCGCAGCTTCGGCAATCGGCACTTCAAGGCAAGAGACTGTCATATCTGCACCCGACTCGGCATGGGCGGCTAATAACCCAGCATAATCCATGCGATACACGTGATCGCCAGACAACACCATCACGTATTTAGGCAGCTCGTGGCGAATGATATCGATATTTTGAAATACCGCATCGGCCGTGCCTTGGTACCAGTTTTCCGAATAGCGTTGTGAAGCGGGTAAAATCTCCACCGACTCGCCGAGCTCCTTCTTAAAATGGCCCCAACCGCGCATCACATGGCGGATCAAAGAATGCGACTTGTACTGAGTCACAACCCCGACACGACGAATACCCGAGTTGATACAATTTGAGAGCGGGAAATCGATAATACGAAACTTACCACCGAAATACAGTGCAGGTTTAGCACGCCAATCCGTGAGTTCATGCAAGCGAGACCCGCGCCCACCAGCTAAAATCAACGCATAGGTTTCACGAGTTAAATTACTGATATAACGAACATTAGACATAGGCTCTTACTCCGAAATCGGCAAACTGATTGCCCATAAATGGCTTATCGATACGGCAGACACTGCCGTACTCCCCTGAGTATTTCTCACTTGCATTCCCCATTCCTTCCATTGATTGCTGCATTCCTTTCAAACACTTATACTCAACCGCTATAACAAGACTTATAACCCAGAGCCCAGCCCTTACAGTTTCCAAATTTCATCGCGATAACCCGCGATCGTCACATCACTCGAAAAACGTCCACTGGCGGCGGTATTGCGAATACTCATCTGCGTCCACACCTGCGGATCTTTATAGGCCCGCGCCACGGCTTCTTGCACGACTCGGTAACTGTCAAAGTCGGCGGCCGTCATCCATTGATCGTCGCTGCTTTCGATGGCGGCAATAATGGGATCGAAAATCCCCGGCTCCAGCAGATTGAAATGACCACTTTTGAGTAACTTCATCACCTCAGATAACGCCGGTGAATCGTCAATAATGCTGCGTGGATGATAGTGACTACGTACCTGCGAGACCTGCTCCGCATTGAGTCCGAACAGGAAGAAGTTCTCTGAACCTACTTCCTCTAACATCTCGATATTGGCGCCATCCATAGTGCCGATGGTCAGGGCGCCGTTCATCATGAACTTCATATTGCCCGTGCCCGATGCCTCTTTGCCCGCGGTTGAAATTTGCTCGGACAAGTCAGTCCCCGGACAGATTTTTTCCATGGCGCTGACGTTGTAGTTTGGTAAGAAAGCAAAGCGTAGGTAAGGCGTCACCATAGGATCGGAATTGACCATATGAGCAACATTGCTGGCGAGCTTGATGATCAACTTAGCCATAAAGTAACCGGGCGCCGCTTTACCGCCGATCAATACACAACGTGGCACCATGTTTTCGGTGTGGCCTTGCTGGATCTGATGATAGAGATGGATCACATGCAAGATATTGAGTAACTGACGTTTATATTCGTGAATACGCTTCACTTGCACGTCAAACAGCATAGCCGGATCGAACTCAACTCCACATTCCTTAACAATCATCTTAGCCAGCAAAGCCTTGTTGGCTTGCTTCACATCACGCCATTTTTGGATAAACGCATTGTCCTGTGTGAGAGCATTGAGCGCCGTTAACTGGCTTAAGTCTGTCACCCATTCTTGACCTAAATGGGCGGTCAGTAACTTAGCTAAGGCAGGGTTACAATGGGCAAGCCAACGTCTTGGCGTCACACCATTAGTGCGGTTATTAAACTTATGCGGCCACAACTCATAGAAATCCTTAAACAACCCAGATTTGAGTAGTTGCGTATGTAAACCCGCGACACCGTTGACCGAGAAACTCGCCACAATCGCCAAATACGCCATACGTACATAGGGATGTGGGCCATCTTGAATAATTGACATACTCGCCAATTTCTCACTATTTCCTGGCCAATGGTGGGCGACAATATCTAAGTAACGGGCGTTGATTTCATAAATGATTTCTAAGATGCGTGGCAACATTTGCGCCATCATACGCACGGGCCAACGCTCTAGTGCTTCAGGCAACAGGGTATGGTTAGTGTAAGCCATGGTCTGGCTGGTAATCGCCCACGCACTGTCCCATTCCAAACCGTATTCGTCGATCAATAATCGCATCAACTCAGGCACGGCAATGCTAGGGTGAGTGTCATTCAACTGCATGACATTTTTAGCGGCAAACTGCGTAAAATCATGACCATGACGACTCACCCAACGTTTGAGTAAATCCTGCAAGCTAGAGGAGGATAAAAAGTATTGCTGACGTAATCGCAGCTCTTTGCCGTTCTCGCTCGCATCATTTGGGTAGAGCACCATAGTGATCTGCTCGGCCAAGTTTTTACGGGCCACGGCTTCCGTGTAGTCGCCTTGGTTAAACTCAGCTAAATCAAAATCATCGGTCGCTTCAGCCTTCCACAATCTCAGGGTATTCACCCGTCCATTGCGATAACCAGGAACTGGCATGTCATAGGCGACGGCGAGCACATCTTGGGTTTCAACCCAAATAATGTGCCTACGGCCTTGTTTATCGACATAGGATTCAGTGTGGCCAAAAAACGGCACTGTCACGTTGTGGGTCGGCACGCGCACTTCCCACGGATTGCCTTCGCGCAGCCAACGGTCGGGACGCTCAACCTGATAACCGTCGACTATCTTCTGGGCGAACATGCCATATTCGTAACGTATGCCATAACCCGTCACGGATAAGTCCATACTGGCGCAGCTATCAAGGAAACACGCCGCCAATCGACCTAGGCCGCCATTACCTAAACCGGCATCATGTTCGGCTTCTTCTAACTCTTCTAGCGATACCGCATAGTTGCTCAAGGCATCACGGCTATCTTGCTGTAAATCTAGACTCAGCAGTGCATTGCCCAGCGCCCGGCCCATCAAAAATTCGAGGGATAAATACGCCACTTGCTTGCGCTGAAAATGGCTGTCATCCACACGGGTCTGACGCCAATTGTCTAGCATCTGTTCTTTGACGCTATAGGCCAGCGCTTGAAATAATTCGCAGCTCACGCCTTCGCCACGGCTGAGTCCATAACGTAAATGGCGCTCAAAAGAAGCGGGCAAGGCATCGCAGGGCTCGCAGGGTTCAACGACTTTAGGCTTGGCCTGACGCTTAGCTGGCGCCTTCTTACTTGCCGCTTTTGGCGCGGATGATACGGTTTTTTCGCTGGTATTTGGGCTCAGCTCGCTTTCGTCAGTCATAGTTAATTCCTTCATTTCTTGAAAATCAAATCAGCATGAAAAAGCATGAGACTGCGATCTTGCAGCAAGTATCGCGTCGTAGAGATCTGAGCATCCAGCGGCTCAGTTTGGGTATGGATCAGGCATTGCCACGGACTCAAGTGCTCAAAGGTCGGCGGCGTAAATGCCAAAGGGTTGTCGTCAGCATTGACCATCAACAGCAGAGCTTGCTGCTTACCTTGGCCTTCTAAGTCACCAGAAAGCACCACAGATAAACTGCGACACATAGACTCAGTCCACAGGCTCTTGGTCATTTGCTCACCTTGACGACTAAACCAATCTAAGCGAGCACCGGTATCGGCTAAAGATTCGGCCAATAACTGTTCATGAATGAAGCGTTTAGCGCATAACAACGGGAAACGTTTCCGCAGGGCGATTAGCTGCTGAGTAAAGGCTAACAGCTCAGTGTCCATGCCCTTTGCCGACCAATCAAACCAGTTCAGTTCATTGTCTTGGCAATAGGCATTATTGTTACCTTGCTGGGTGCGGCCCGTTTCATCGCCGCTCAACAACATAGGCACACCTTGGGATAAAAATAGTGTCGTCAATAAGTTACGCTGTTGACGGCTGCGAAGTGCCAGAATTGCGCTATCTTCGGTTTCCCCTTCAATCCCATAATGATGGCTGAAGTTTTCTTGGTGACCATCGCGGTTATCCTCCCCATTTGCCAAGTTATGGCGCTGGGTATAACTCACTAAGTCTTTAAGGGTAAAACCGTCGTGACTGGTTAAAAAATTAAGACTAGTCGCTGGTGGACGGCCACTGTGTTCAAAAAAATCCCCCGAGCCGTGAAAACGCCGAGCAAATTCGGGCAACATGCTGTGATCGCCGCGCCAAAAGCGGCGCATAGTGTCTCTATATCTGTCATTCCATTCGCTAAAAGCCACGGGAAAATTGCCCAATTGATAACCACCAGGGCCAATATCCCAAGGCTCAGCAATCAATTTCACTCGGCACAAAACAGGGTCTTGCAACAGCGCATCGAAGAAACCTGAGCCGGGATCAAAACCATAGGCCTCGCGACCTAAGCAAGCCGCCAAGTCGAAGCGAAACCCATCGACGCCCATGATTTCTACCCAATAACGCAGCGAATCTAGCACTAGCTGTAACATGCGTGGATGATTGATATTTAAGGTGTTTCCGCAACCCGTATCATTAATATAAAAACGCTTATCATTCGGATGCAGACGGTAATAACTGAGATTATCTATGCCACGAAAACTAAAGGTCGGCCCAAGTCGACTCCCCTCTGCGCTGTGGTTATAGACCACATCGAGGATCACTTCGATACCTGCGCCGTGAAGTGCATCCACCATGGCCCGAAACTCACCAATATCGTCGGATGATAGATAACTCGGCTCAGGGGCAAAAAAGCCGATACTGTTGTAACCCCAATAGTTAGTGAGCTTTTTCTCGAGCAAAAATGGCTCAGTGAAAAAGGCCTGTACAGGAAGTAACTCGACACACGTCACCCCAAGTTCGGCCAAATAATCGATAGCCGGCTGAGTCGCTAAACCCGCAAAGGTGGCACGTTTATGGGGTTCAATCTCAGGATGCGCCGCCGTAAAGCCTTTAACATGCATCTCATAAATGATGCTGCGCTCAAGGGGTTTGGGCTGAAACCTCGTCGCAAGGGGCTGAATCGACTGCTTGGCAGCTATCTCGATTAATGGACGAATGTCCACGACCTTGCATTTTGGCACATAGGCAGCGTTATCTAACTTGCTGAAAGATAAGTCTTCATCCATGTGGTTCAGCTCGTAACCATAGTTAGACTCATGGTCGCGATATTCACCGACGAGCTGGCGCGCATAGGGGTCGAGCAATAATTTATTGGGGTTAAATCTGTGACCAAGCTGAGGCTCATAGGAGCCATAAACGCGATAACCGTAGAGTTGCCCCGCCTTAAGCCCTTGCACAAACACATGCCAGATTTGCTGGGTTTGTTCAGTTAACACAATACGCGCGACTTCTTGCTCGCCATTGTCATCAAATAAACATAACTCAACCGCTGTGGCGTTAGCTGAAAATAACGCAAAGTTGACGCCATCGCCCTCAACATTAGCACCGAGCGGAAAAGGCTCACCTACCCCTAACGCCCATTTTTCGCTTTGAAATGGGTGATTTTTAGCGTCAGGGTTGAGCTTAATATCATCAGCCGTGGGCTTTTGCATGCTAGTTCGCCTCAGCCAATCCAGTTGCAGGCCCTATCACTAGGCAGCCCAAGGGCGGCACAGTGATCAGCGCGCTCTGCGCCATTCCTTGCCACGGCAGCGGCTCAGCAACCACAGTGCCCGCATTACCTTGATTACTGCCACCATAAATCTGGCTATCGCTATTAAGATATTCGCGGTAATCCCCCGCCAAAGGCAAACCAATACGGAACCCAGTGTGTAATTGGGGCGTCATGTTGATGACAAACACTAACGGCGCATCACCCGCTAACCCGTAACGCACAAAGGTAAAGATGCTGTCGCGGCTATTCTCACAATCTAGCCAACTAAATCCTGCGCCCTCATAATCCTGAACCGATAAGGCTGGCATTTTTTGATATAAGTGATTGAGATCTTTAAGCCAACGCTGGACGCCTTGGTGCGGCTTGTAAGCCAATAAGTGCCAATCTAAACTCTGGTTATGGTTCCACTCATTTCGCTGACCAAACTCGCAGCCCATAAAGAGTAATTTCTTACCTGGATGCCCCCACATAAAACCGTAATAGGCACGCAGAGTTGCAAATTTCTGCCAATCATCACCGGGAATTTTATGCAGCAACGAACCCTTGCCGTGGACCACTTCATCGTGACTCACGGACAACATAAATTGCTCGGTATAGGCGTACATTAAACTGAAGGTCAATTGATGATGGTGGAACTGGCGGTAAAGCGGGTCACGGCCTAAGTAGCTTAAGCTGTCGTTCATCCATCCCATATTCCACTTAAAACCAAAGCCAAGACCTTGCTGATCCGTCGGCTTAGTCACCCCCGCAAAAGCGGTGGACTCTTCGGCAATCATGCAAATGCCGGGGAAAGCTTGGTACAAGCGTTGATTCAAAATTTGTAAGAAACTGATAGCCTCGAGATTCTCCCGTCCACCATAGGCATTAGGCAGCCATTGGCCCGGCTCGCGGCTGTAATCGAGATACAACATAGAAGACACGGCATCGAGACGCAGGCCATCAAAATGAAACTCCCGCAGCCAATAACAAGCATTACTCAACAAGAAGCTGCGCACTTCACCGCGATCATAGTTATAAATCAGGGTATCCCAATCGGGATGTGTACCCTTGCGAGGATCTTCATGTTCATACAGACATGTGCCATCGAAACGCACTAAGCCGTGGGGATCCTTAGGGAAATGCGCCGACACCCAATCGAGGATAATACCAATCCCCGCCTGATGGCAGGCATCCACAAAGGCCTTTAACCCATTGGCATCACCAAATCTGTGGGTAGGCGCATAGAGACCCACAGGCTGATATCCCCACGAACCATCAAAGGGAAACTCGCTGATCGGCATCAGTTCGATGTGGGTAAAGCCTTGCTCCTTCACATAGGGAATAAGCTGTTCAATCAAGTCTTGATAATCAAGATATTGCTCGCCTTGCTCTCCCTTACGACGCCACGAACCTAAGTGCACTTCGTAGGCCGACATGGGCGCTTTATGCCAAGCAGTCGCCGCTCGCTTACTCATCCAAGCGGTATCATTCCAGCTATGGTGGGCTTTTTTGGGCACGATAGAAGCATTGTGGGGCGCGCATTCCATTTGGGTTGCCATGGGATCGGATTTAGTATGGCGCTCACCATTTTGATAAACCAAATCAAACTTATAGTGTGCACCTTCAGCCACATTGGGTAAAAATAGCTCCCATAAACCATTGGCAATATGTTGGCGCATCACATGGCGAGTATCGTCCCAATGGTTAAAATCTCCCACCACAGAAACCCGCTTAGCATTGGGTGCCCACACACAAAAATGCACACCTTCAACGCCTTGGGTTTGACGCCAGTTGGCACCTAAAAATTCATAGGCTCGCTCGGCGCTGCCTTCACCAAACAGGTAAATATCGTCACTATTGAGCAGTGAATCAAACTGATAAGGGTCGACTATATCTAACTGACACAGGGGATATTCCACCCGTAGCAAGTAGAGAAACGGCTTGACGCGTCGTCCCAGAGTGCCGGCGAACAGTCCCTGCTCGTTGACTTTGTCCAGACTCGCCACTTTGCGGCCATCTTTAATGCTGATCACATCCACATTGAGGGCATTGCGAAAAAAACAACGAACAATTAATGCCTTACCCTCGTTGGCACTGTGCATACCTAAGAGCGAAAAAACATCAGTGTATTGACCATTAAGTAAGGCGACGTCGGCACCATCGTAGAAATAGGCATTGGCTTGAGTCATCATTTTTCTTCCGTTTATCAGTCAATTAAACTTGCAAATTGGCACTCTTTACCCACATAACACCCCCTAATAATCTAATCTTTAGGGATGGCATAATGTGGTGCGACTTAGGCAGCCTTTCGCTGGTGCTAGATTTAGCTCGGTAGCTGTCTCGCCACAGCGATATTTTGTAATCGCTGCAGTATCTCTGGCGAAGTCGACACTTGCGTTAAATTCAGCGGCAGGCGACGCTGCCAATTTGGATATTCGAGCCAAGTACCAGGAATGTTCACCGCATGGCGATCGGCTAATAAATCGCACAGTTGCACGCTGTATAGCGCACTATTACCGCGAGCTCCTAAGGTCATCCAAGCCGTGAGCAAGGTTTGAATATCGAGTTCGGCTATCGTCACATCGGCTAACAGACCTTGAGCGACTAACAGTGAAATCAGTTGCTGCTTTTCATGTTCACGCCCAGCAAGCGCCTCGCCTAGCTGCTCGTCAGTTTCAAACAGGGATAACTGCCGACGCAGGTGTAAATCGCTGCCACACCACCAAGCGACTAAAGTCGGCACATCGTGATTCGCCAGCATCATTAAGCTTTGAGACTTATATTGATCCGGTGATTTAAAGCCTTGATGGTCTTTGCAGAAATAGAACAACTCGTTGGAATAAATGCCAGAAGTGTAGAGACGATGAATAATGTCAGGTGGCACCAGTCCTAAATCTTCACCAATCACCACACAGCGAACACGTTGGCTCTCAAGGCAAACGATGGCAAGCAAGGTTTCGACGGGATAATACACATAGGCACCGTGACCGAGTTGCTTATCCAGCGGCCACCACCAGAGTCGCAGTAAGCCCATCACATGATCGATACGCAAGGCGCCACAGCTTTCCATATTGGCGCGGATCAAGGCGATAAAATGGCTGAAATGATGTTGTTTTAACTTCACAGGATCGAGTGGCGTTAAGCCCCAATTTTGTCCTTGGGGTGCAAAGGGATCGGGCGGTGCACCTATGCTGGCATTCAAACAAAACTGCTCGGCATTAGCCTGTACTTCACTGCCCTGCAGCGCTGCACCGACGGCCAAATCACGGATCAATCCCAGCCCCATCCCAACCTCTTTAGCTTTTAGCTGACAGAGGTGTAACTGCTTTTCAGCCACAAATTGCAGGTAAAGATAGAAACCTTCCTCTTGCACAAACGCTTTAGGACTACGTAAATATTCCGCTTGAGCAAACTCTTGTAGCGCACTGCCCTGCTCACGCACAAACTCATGGAATCTTTGCGCTCTGGGCGTGTCGTTCGCCAGATGCGTGTCACAAAAAACGCGATATAACTGCTCAAAGGCACGGTATTTCAGCTCGCTCACTTTAGGATAATCGAGCCAATTATCACGATTCAGTAAGGCGATAGCCTCTACCCAAGTAGCGCTTGAAAATTCAGTGGCAAGAGCTTGGTATTCAGGAACGCTTTGTAATTGAATATAAAGAGGATTAAGTCTGCGGCGATCGCACGGACTATAAGGACTCGGATGCTCTGGCGCCGCGATATCGAGGGCATGCAAGGGATTGAGTTGAATAAAATCCGCGCCCTGCGCCGCCACCAGCCCGATCAGTTGTTCTAAATCACCAAAGTCGCCAATGCCCCATTGGCTCTCGCTGCGCAAACTGTAAAGTTGAACGCTGATCCCCCAAGGTTTATGGCGTTTACCTTGGGCGACAGCCGTGAGTACGCCTTGGTAGGCGGCCCGCGGCGCCACCATTAAGGTGCCAGAGAACAAAGTGCTGGTATCAGCTTCAGCCGTCACACTGCTCTCTAGCGCAGAGCTTGCCGCTTGTGCACTTGTCGATAGGGCATGTTTTAAGCTTAAGGCTATGCGATGAAAGCCCAAACCTAACACAGAGAAATCACTCGCATTTTTGTCGGCTGCATGCGCAAATGAGTCTTGGTTTTTGATTAAGGCAGGGTTGTTAGTAAACTCTTGGCTGCTCAGGAAATAGGACGCTAAATTCACCGCTTCAGTCTCGGCGGGCATTAAGTTGTCAGGGAAAGCTTGGGTCTTGGCCTCAGCTAAATCGAGGCGTGCGAATCCCAGTTGCGTAAGATCAAGGCGATAGTGTAGATAAAGCGTTTGTTCAATGCGGTAATCGCCAATGGACTTAAGCGCCGAGAAAGGCACATCGAATACAATGGACTCACCCTGTTCGCATTCAATCGCCACACTCAGATCTGAGGTGTAGGTTTCCGGTAAACAAAGGCTTATCCAAGGTTCATCCACAAAACACCAATGGAATTCAGGTAGCACCTGAGTCCAAGGACGGGCATCCAGTAAATCAATTTGCGACGCGATCAGTGCTTCGGTCAATACCGTATCGACACAGGTCAGCCCAGCATCACTCGATAACGCTTCTGTAGCAGGAGCATCAATGGCAGTCCCTGCCACGCTGTTTTTTTCCTGTAACATACAGGTCAAGATACCTTGCCTGTCTACCTCGGAAATATGGATATTTTGGCCAAAACAATCAGTAAATTCTGCTCCAACTCCCCGCAAATACAGCAACTTTTCCAGCCCCATATTTTGTCGCCCCCGCGACCGCTCATCCATAGCTTTAGATATACAGTAACCATGCCAACGAAAAGTAACAAGAAGATGACATAAATATTTCAGAGAAATAACAAAAAACTTTTTCAAAAAATCAGTAACTTACTAGAAGCACTCAGTTAAGTTGGCGCTCAGTAGCTATCAGGATATAAAGAGTGGAATGCACTAAATTGGGGCATGCGTTCAGCAAGAGGGCAAGCATGGCTCCTAAAGCATGCAATAAGTGAAGAGCAAATGGGTAGAAATAACATGACAAGCGTAAGTCATTTTTATGTCATTGCGTTCAGACTAATACTAACAAATACGTCAGGTGACATATTAACCACAGACATCAGTGCAACACTTTGTATCAATTGCGTTTTATAACTTGAACAGCCTATCTCTCCTCTGTCAACATCTCGTCTCGCTACAGCATAGAAACATAATAACAACATTAAATTCATGGAACCTGATATGCCCTCGCATATACGCCAGTGGCTCGCTCCCATGGAATGCTAAAGCAAAAACACCCCAATGATGATTGAGAATAAGGATATGAAATGAAGAAGTTATCAGGATTACTATTTGTCGGCTGCATTGCCTTGACGGGTTGTGAAGGAAGTACAGATGGTGATTTAACGCCGACGCCACCGACGCCCGATCCCACTCCGCCAGCCTTAGCTGCGGATGTGTGTTATTTAATGAAAACCACGAAAGGCGATATCACACTTGCCATTGACTTAACTAACATGCCAATCACAGGTAAAAACTTTAAGCAGTATGTTGATAAGTCATTCTATAACGGCACCTTATTCCATAGAACCGTTAATAACTTTATGATCCAAGGCGGCGGTTTTACCACTGGGCTCAAAAGCAAACCAGGCGATGCCCCCATCAAGAATGAAGCCGCTGTCGGTATTAGCAACAAACGTGGCACTATCTCCATGGCTCGCACGGATGATCCTAACTCTGCAACATCACAGTTCTTTATCAATGTGTTAGATAATCCACATTTGGATGCGTCTGCGAGTAATTATGGTTATGCCGTGTTTGGCAAAGTGGTCGACGGCATGGATGTGGCGGATCAAATCAGCATAGTACCGACAAAAAACAGCGGTGGTTTTGCTAATACGCCAGTGCAAGAAATCCTGATTAACTCTGTTGCTAAAACAAGCTGCCCTGCTGCTTAAGCATCTAAAAGACGCACAGCTAAACGACATCTAACTAAAAGCAAAAAAGCACTGAAGATTCAGTGCTTTTTCATTTTAAAATCTAATCGATTTTAACGTCTAATCAATTTAAAGCATGAGCTAAACGATTACTCATCCCCTTGGATCTTCCCCACCAAGAGCATAGGCGCCGCATCAATTTTATCGGCGTCCATCATAGTCGCGATACGCTCAACGGCTGAGAGCAATTGACTCTGCTCCCATTCTTCAAGATTCTGATAACGCTTAATAAAATGATCCTGTAACGGTTTAGGAGAGTCCTGTAACAGCGCTCGTCCCGCATCGCTAAGATATAAATGCACCTTACGTTTGTCAGTCTCACTGCGCAGACGGATCACTAAACCACGGCCCTCGAGTCGATCGATAATGGTCGTTACAGTCGCAGGGCTGAGCGTAATTTCTTCCGCCACGGTTTTAGCCAATGGCGCATCCAATTGGGCGATTTTCTGCATCACCATCAATTGCGGCCCAGTTAAACCTGAGTGTTTGTTCAGCTGGCGAGAATGAATGTCGATAGCGCGTATCACTCGGCGCAGCGAAATAAGCAGTTGTTCGTACTTTTCCATCGTTCTTTTCATTCTCCCCATTCTAAGCAACGAGTGCACCTTACCAGAAAGCGCGACTGAACTCACCCACGGGAGGCGCTTTTAAGGCAAAATCCCTGAGGTTACAACATGAATTGACGCGATACCGACAACACTAGACGCTCGTCACTGGTATCTAAGTTCATGCTAGTATCTTCGGCAGCAAGACTGAAATCAAAGCCACTCCAACTGGTCAGATAGGCGATACGGAAATGATTAAAAGATTTGCCACCATCCCATGACCATTTATCCTCATCAAGTGATGTCGAGCGATCGACACTAAAGCGAATATCATGTCCTTCAGCGACACTAACAGTATGGCCAAGCAACATAGTGTAATGCTCACCACCCAAACCAAAGTAATCCCATGTATAGGTCAACTTAGCCTCAGAGTGACCCAGTGAACTATCATATCCTAACTTGCTATACAGCTCAGGATAGTTGTACTCATCGGAAAACGACTCGCCGTGGTAAGTGTAATAAGCCAGTCCGACATCGAAACTCAGTTGCTCATTGAGCTGATAAAACTTACCCGCATAGGCATCGAGTTCCAACCAAGTGCTGTCGTTCCCCCCAAAGTCGACGTTCGAGGTAAAGCCGCCCACGTACCATCCCGAATCAAAACCGTAATCCAAACTGCCTTGCAGTGCTGGGCCGTTGTCCGTTTGGCTGACACCATTAAAAGTGTAATCCGACGTCGCCGTCACAGTGGCCGATAATCCGGCATTCGCCGCAGTCGACATCAATAACAATCCACCAGCGACAAGATAAAAACATTTTGATTTCATTATCAATTTTTCCATTAGTTGGCTAGCTCAATTTTAGTAAAGTCGATTTTGTTCTCTTTTGGCGAGCGCTCAATGGCACGAACAGTTTGCAATTGCGTCATCATGATGTAACCAAAACAGCTAAAGATCAGGCCCAGTGCGATTGCACCAACCCATTGAATTTGAAGAAAGTCTAATTGAAACAGTAATGTCAGACTGCAGAGCAAGACTAAGTTAAAACTGACATATTTAAACTTGCCTAAGCGTTCAATCGTCAAATTAAGATTATCGGTATAGAGGCGCACCAGTGAGTCGAGTGAATTGATTACAAAGGTAATTCCCACAATCACCATCGCCAGATTATAGAAGCCCGAAGTATCTAAGCCATTAGCGCTGTAGTAATAAAGTACGGTGAACCAGATAGCGATGGGGATAGACGGAAACACCATCATGGCCAACAGCACTTGATATGTTTTCATGCCGCCGACAAAGCGCGAGGTAAATTGACCGATCATAATGCTCCACGCAAACCACCAGAACAGATAAAACTCATGGTAGTCGTTGATGGGTAACATAAAATGTTGAATATTGCCGAAGTAGTCACCCAGCATGGCAAAGGTCGTAAAGAACTCGCCCACACTCGAGTCAGCCGATAAAAATGCACTGGCCCACATCATGGCAATCAAGCCTAAAAACAACCAAGTGCTAGCCAGACTCAAGATACGCACATAACGTATGCTAGTGCTGGAATACACAGCCGCGGCGATCACCATAAATACGATTAAATAGAAGCTACCGACTATAGTTTCGCCATCACCTAATTCGGGTAAATACCAAGGTAAATTGCTCAATAGCAAATAGGCGGTAAAGGCGCAGGTGCCAATAATTACGATATTATTAATGAACTTAACCCAAGGAATATCAAAAAACTTCACCCTAGGCTCGATGACACAAAAATAGAAACAGGTTAAAAAGTAGAAGCTCCAAATCAAGAAGGCCCAGAAGCCAAACTCAATCGCCAGTGGATTACTAAAGCCGTATTCAGGACTCGCCGCCACATTGGCGTAACCCGCAAACTCGGTGAGCGGAAACATGATCAAGCCGACATCAAGTCCTGAGGTAAACAGAATCGCGATAAAGGTAAAAGTACGCACAGGCGTCACGCCGATACAGCGAATATTGCCCCAGCGATAAATCACAAACGCAATCGCGGTAAAAGTGAACAGTATCCCTGCGGATAATAACCAAGTCATAATGAGCACTCAGTCCCAGTCGATACTGGGTGTAAGTCGGCATCTGGATATAAACCCATAAAATGTAACTCCATGTTTTTATTTAATAATAAAAACTGAACCATTTTTAAAGGCAACGTTCTGCCCTCAAGCCTTAAATATCGCTACTTAAAAACACTCCGCGATAGTTAAACCCTGATAGATGATCAGTCGTGAAAGCGGTCATTTGCACACTCACTGCGGGCTGACCGACCCTTTAGATAAAATGAATAATGACCCTTTTGAGTCATCAATTAATGAGTCACTTCAAAATTGAAGCCGCCAGTCCGTCGATTCGACGGACTGAGCAGGCGTGTTGTTAACTTATGGCTTTAACTTGTCGCAGTACTTCTTTGTGTGGTTTGCCAAGCGTCGGCAACCACAACGGCACAGTCTGCTGGCGCTAACATCTCAGCCTCTAAAATCAGATCCGCGGCGCGCTCGGCCAACATTATGGTCGGCGCATTCAAATTGCCGTTCGGGATAGTCGGGAAAATAGAAGAATCCACCACCCGTAAATTCTGCAATCCATGCACGCGGGTTTCGGGATCCACCACTGACATCGCATCCGTGCCCATCTTGCACGAGCAAGAAGGATGATACGCACTCTCAACCGATTGACGCACAAAGGCATCGATTTGCGCATCGGTTTGCACTTGTGTGCCGGGTTGAATTTCCTCACCACGATACTCATCGAATGGCGCTTGATTGATGATCTCACGAGTCAAACGCACGCAGGCCCTAAAGCCTTCAATATCATCGGGATGCTGTAAATAATTGAACTGAATTTTGGGCGGCACTTTTGGATCTGCCGACACTAAGGTCACGGCACCACGACTTTTAGGCTTGTTATGGCCCACATGCACCTGAAACCCATGACCCGCAAAGGCTTCTTTGCCATCGTAACGCATAGCCGCAGGTAAAAAGTGGTACTGCAAATCTGGCCACTCCAGACCCGCTTTTGAGCGAATAAAACCACAGGATTCAAAGTGATTCGTGGCCCCTAGGCCAGACTTATCTAAGATCCAACGGGCACCGATTAAGAACTTGCTGAAAGGATCTAGCTTGCCATTGAGTGAAATCGGTTTAAGGCATTTGAATTGGAAATAAAACTCTAAATGATCCTGTAAATTCTGACCAACACCGGGTAACTCATGTTGTAACTCGACCCCAGCATCAGCCAATATTTGGGGATCGCCAATGCCCGACAATTGCAACAAATGCGGCGAACCTATTGAACCTGCAGCTAAAATCACGTCTTTGTTACAACGAATATCTTCAACTTTACCTTTATGTTCAATGCGAACGCCAACGGCCATTTGGCCTTCCAATAACACTTTATGCACTAAGGCATGGGTCACAACCGTGAGGTTACGTCTAGCCATCGCTGGGCGTAAATAGGCATTGGCGGTTGACCAGCGTACGCCTTTTTTGACCGTCATATGCATAGGGCCAAAACCTTCTTGCTGCGCCGCATTATAATCGGCGGTCGATAAATACCCCGCCGCAATGCCCGCATCCACAAAGGCTTGGTACAAGGGGTTTTGCATTTGATTGCCGTTATTCACGCCTAACGGCCCAGACTCACCGCGATACTCATCACCACCAAAGGCCCAGGTTTCCGCCTTCTTAAAGTACGGTAAGCAGTGGCTATAATCCCAATCGGTCGCCCCTTGCGCCTGCCACTCATCAAAGTCCCTGGCATGACCACGAACGTATACCATGCCGTTGATCGACGATGAACCGCCAAGCACCTTGCCCCGAGGACAATGCATCTTGCGATTATCTAAATACGGCTCAGGCTCAGTTTCAAACTGCCAAGCATATTTAGGGCTGTTCATCGGAATTGATAACGCCGTAGGCATTTGAATAAAGATGCTCTTATCGCTGCCTCCGGTTTCTAATAACAGCACTTCGTTTTTAGGATCCTTTGACAAGCGATTGGCGAGCACACAACCCGCTGATCCTGCACCAACTATGATGTAGTTATAATATTTTTGCTCTAATGACTGAGTCAAAATGCCTCCTTAAAATGGGCTTTCTAAGGGCTGCAGACCCACATAAACGGCTTTAACTTGGGTGTAATGCTTGAGTGTCTCGCTACCGTTTTCACGGCCAATACCCGACAACTTATAGCCACCTACAGGCATTTCTGCTGGCGATGCACCATAGGCATTGATCCAGCAAATACCCGCTTGTAACTGATGAATAACCCGATGTGCACGGCTGATATCTTGGGTGAACACCCCAGCAGCTAAGCCCATGGCGGTATTGTTTGCCCGAGCAATCACTTCGGCTTCATCTTTAAAGGTGAGTACCGACATCACAGGGCCAAAGATTTCCTTTTTACAGATCCGCATCTCGTCGGTGCAATGGGTGAAAATCGTCGGGGCAACAAAGTAACCATTGGGAGCATTATCAGGCGTTAATGCTGTGCCACCAGTGAGCAGAGTTGCGCCGTCATCGATACCTTGCTGAATATAATCGAGCACTTTTTGCTGGTGGTCTTTGGAAATCAACGCGCCAAAATTAGTCTCTGGCGCCATAGGATCGCCCACCACAATATTGGCTTGGGTACGGGCAAGCAGCTTCTCAATAAAGCATGGATAAACTGACTCATGGACAAACACTCGCGTCCCATTAGTGCAGACTTCA
Source organism: Shewanella sp. SM74 (assembly GCF_025653725.1). NCBI lineage: Bacteria > Pseudomonadati > Pseudomonadota > Gammaproteobacteria > Alteromonadales > Shewanellaceae > Shewanella > Shewanella sp. SM74. The sequence goes on from NZ_JAKKRZ010000003.1 coordinate 232,650, forward strand.
CCTTGGGTGTAGAAGTTACCGAGCATGGCACCGGAAACCGCATTGTCGATATCAGCATCGTCAAACACGATAAGCGGTGATTTACCGCCGAGTTCCATAGTGACGTCTTTTAATGAACTTGCCGCCGCGGCCATGACTTTTTTGCCAGTACCGACTTCACCAGTGAAAGACACTTTGGCAATATCCGGATGTCCCGTTAACCAAGCGCCAACCTTGCCATCGCCCATCACGACGTTAAATACGCCATCGGGCAAACCCGCCTCACTTAAGAGTTGCGCTAATTTCAGTGCGCCAAGCGGCGTTTCTTCCGAAGGTTTAAAAATCATCACATTGCCGCTGGCTAAGGCAGGTGCGGCCTTCCAACAAGCGATTTGCAATGGATAATTCCACGCGCCAATGCCAGCACAAATACCTAAGGGCTCGCGGCGGGTGTAATAAAAATCCCCACCGACTTGCTGCTGCGCGCCTTCAAGCCCAGGGGCAATATGGGCGAAAAATTCGATAGCATCTGCGCCTGTGACCACATCAACCACTGAGGCTTCTTGCCAAGGTTTACCTGTATCGCACACTTCGATTGCCGCGAGTTCATCATTACGGGCGCGCAATAATGCGACCGCGTTTAACAGAATTCGGCTGCGTTCAGTGGCACTCATGGCAGACCAAATCGCAAAGCCTTTTTTGGCGCTCTCGATGGCCGCTTGCTGAATTTTTTCATCGGCCACTTGCACTCGATACGCCAATTGCCCAGTGGCAGGATTGACGACGTCGAAGATTTCGCCGCTATCGTTTGCGAGCAACTGACCCGCAATAAAGTTGTACTGTACTTCTACTGACATGTTTTGACTCCATGCTGCTTTATCACATTGTGGATAAAGGTTTTGCATAATTTTTCGGCCTGAACAAAATCCTGCTCAGGGGTTTCACTTAAGGCGCTGCGTAACCAGAATCCATCGATCATCGCCGCCGTTTGCTCAGCAGCCATCAGGGCAAACTCTTTGGGCAACACGTGCCGAAAGGAAAAATGTAAGTTGCTGTATAAGCGGCGACTATTGATATTCTGCAAACGGGCTAACTGGGGATCGTGGACGGCCTGTGCCCAAAAACTCAGCCAAGTGTGAGTGACATTTCGTGAGCGCTGTAACTCGGTAAAATTCGCTTCAACTATCATCATTAAGCGCTCTGTTGGCGCCAACACTTGTCCTTGGATTCGATTGAGCAATGCTTGCTTTAACTGCTCGAGCAAGTGGCGCAGCGTCGCTTGGATCAAGCCCTGCTTACCACTGAAATAATGACTGATGATCCCCGACGACATCCCCGCCAACTGACTAATGCTGTTGATGGTCGTGTGCTGCAATCCATGCAAGGCAACCGATGCTAATGTCGCATCAATAAGCTGCTGTCTGCGTATCAATTTCATGGCGGTTTTAGGCATAAATACTCAAGGAATAACCACTCTCTCAATACTCTGAACGACGTTAATTGAACGTTCAATTAACAATCATGATAATGATTAGTGATGTAACTATCAACCTAAAATAGCACAGTGACAAAGCTCACAAGTTAGTTATGTAAAAAAGAATTAATGTGTAAAAACAAGTTAAATGTATAGATTTCTTTGACTTACGGCCCTACCACAACCACAGCAGCACGCATAAATTAATATTAGATATCAAACTAATTAATTGGAGTTAATGCTACAAATGAGAGTATTCATGAGGCTTAACCTCTGTTAGATTTAACAATTGAGCCGTCAAACTCTGGATAAGAAAGTGGGATAAAAAGTAAACGAAAAATGCACAGAAATGATGCATCACCAGGGGCGCTAACAACGCTAAAAAAACCATATCGTACGCCAACACTAATACCCGTCATAAAAGTCCGAAATTTAGTTACCCAGTTCCAACTTTAGTGGGAAATTACCCTCAGATAAGCGCCGAACTCGATCAAGCTCACACTTTCACTACCTCCAAATTGGTAGCTTGATCACCAGAAAAGAACACAACTTAATCTTTACAAGCAAATAGGTGGATTTTATGGCTGCTAAATTTTTTATTCCTTCTGTCAACGTATTAGGCCAAGGCGCAGTGGATGATGCTATCGGTGACATCAAAACCTTAGGCTTTAAACACGCACTCATAGTGACAGATAAACCCTTAGTCAAGATTGGCTTAGTGGGTGAAGTGGCCGAAAAACTCGGTCAAAATGGCATTACCTCCACCATCTATGATGGCGTACAACCTAACCCAACAGTGACCAACGTCGAAGCGGGTTTAGCCCTGTTAAAAGCCAACAAGTGTGATTTTGTGATTTCACTCGGCGGCGGATCACCCCATGATTGCGCCAAGGGTATCGCCCTTGTTGCCACCAATGGTGGCAGCATTAAAGACTATGAAGGGTTAGATCAATCCGCAAAACCACAGTTGCCGTTAGTGGCCATTAATACGACGGCAGGTACTGCCAGTGAAATGACGCGCTTCTGTATCATTACCGACGAAGCCCGACACATTAAAATGGCGATTGTCGATAAACACACCACGCCTTTGCTGTCGGTCAACGACCCTGAGTTAATGCTGAAAAAGCCTGCGAGCCTCACGGCCGCAACCGGTATGGATGCACTGACTCACGCGGTTGAAGCCTATGTGTCTATTGCTGCCAACCCGATCACCGACGCCTGTGCGATCAAGGCCATGGAATTGATTCAGGCTAACTTAGTCAACGCGGTTGAAAACGGTCAAGACATCAACGCCCGTGAACAAATGGCCTACGCCCAATTCTTAGCGGGTATGGCGTTTAACAATGCCAGCTTAGGTTATGTGCATGCGATGGCGCACCAATTAGGCGGTTTCTACGATCTGCCCCACGGTGTGTGTAACGCCCTGCTGCTGCCCCATGTGCAGGAATATAACGCCCAGGTCGTCCCTGCACGCTTAAAAGACATTGCCAAGGCTATGGGTGTGGATGTGTCTGCGATGACAGATGAGCAAGGTGCCAGTGCGGCGATAGCGGCAATCAAAAAGCTGTCTGTTGCGGTTAAGATCCCTGAAAACCTGACCTTATTAGGCGTGAAAGCGGAAGATATTCCAACACTTGCGGATAACGCGTTAAAAGATGCCTGTGGATTCACCAATCCAAAACAAGCGACCCATGCGGAGATCTGTCAGATCTTCACTAATGCGCTGTAATTGTGCGCTGTAATCGCCATACCTTACCAATCGCAAGTTAGCACACTACAATCGTGCGCTAACTTGCTGGATAACGACTTATTGTCCTGCTAGTGCGTAAACACGACTTCATCCTCCAATGAATTCGTTTTAGGCTCCAATAGTGCACAGATTATTGCTGCACTATTGGGGCCTTTTTTACACCTGTATCAACAAGATGGCGAGGTAAGTTGCTATCTTAAAAATTAAGTAACAAAAACCAACATAAAACTCAGTGTCTATGCACCTTTGCACTGACAAAACACTCACAAATCAGCATATTCAAGAAGAAAGGATCTGAACCTAAAATATTCATAGCAAAATGATATAAAAAACGTGATCTCTGTGGGTTACAGACTGTTACAGATCCGATAAGATGGCCCCAGTTCGCTTTTTCCCTGCAAAAGATGAAGCCAGCTGAGAGGCCCGTTCTAACGAATGGGCCTCTGTCCATTCTGCCTTCTGCGTTTCCTCTGCGACAACTTATGCTGCCACTTAATCGTATTGCGCCCACCAAAGCCTAATTAACCTATTTACTCCGCTGTTCGCTCTTTTTATCAATAAGACTTACTGACGACCAAGTTGTTGCTTTATTAATCAGTAATTCAGCAAAAGCGAAACTTCACCCAAAACTGAGATCTAGCACAAAGTTATTGGCATAAAACTCATGCTAAATAGAGACATGACAGATTAAGTAAATGGTTAATTTTCATGCAGTAACTATCCTTCTCCGTCAAAAAACATCAAGGCTATATAGACTTAATTAATGATTGACCGAATTCAAAAACGATGCCTATGATGGCAACAATATCCTCGAACAGGTAGGTACGCTATGACTGCAATCACCCATGTATATAACTACACAGTTAGATGTCCACATTACAAAGATCCTGAACATCCCGTTACTTGGTTAAATCATATTGAAATGAACCAGTCCTGTGAAATCGCGTTAAATCGCATCACTAAGTGGCACGAGCTTTCTGGGGATAAGTCCTTCGAAACAAATAAGTTTGTGGTTCGCAAAGCCGAAAATGAAGATGCCTACTTCTCGATGCAGAGTGACAGACTCAAAAATGACGGCCATGCCCTAGTCACCTTTAAAATCTTTTTAGATGATTGCTGTGACGATGCCGCACCGGAAGAAATCATGCAGCACCTGATTGAAGACTATCAACAACGCTTAGCCAAACTCGAATAATCTTTGCAGTATTATTTAGCGACCTTAGACGCCAGTGCGCAAAACGCCACTGGCGTTTTTATTTGCTGAATTTATAAAACTTAAACTCCGACGTCATTTCGCCCCATCTGCTCCACACCTCTTGCTCAAACTTGCCTAAAGACATTACGACAGCGATTCGGCAAATAATGGTGCCATAGCGTGATTAAGCTCAAGATCTGTTATATTGTCCCGAATGTTATTTGGCACTGTAAAAATGGCAGGGCTCAGTAAATTGAGTTACGAACTTAAATTGAGGATTAGCATCACAATGAATAAAGCGACGCTCATTATTATTCCTTTATTGCTCGCTACATCCGCCTGTGCGGATTTAAAGGACGCAGGCCGTGCCATCGGCACAACCACTAAAGATGTCACCACTGAGATAGGCCACGCGACCCGAGACACCACCAAAGCCATAGGTCATGCCTCACGGGATGCCGTCAAATCGGTAAAAGAAGATTTAACCAAAGACTAATTACAGTGACGCCTAGGCGTCACAGTCTGTTTTAAGTATCTTATCTATTCAAACGTCACGCATTTCAAGCTCCGCGCCCGCTAAGCCGCATTCGCCCGAATACCATGGGGCACAGGCAATCCTTGGGCATTCACATGCACAAACACCATCTTATCTATGCTCACCACCGGCGCCTGCGTCATCTTATTACGCACTTGGCAGCTTACGGTAATCGAACTGTGGCCGAGGCTCACCAGCTCCAGACCAAACTCGATCACATCACCTTGATGCGCTGGCGTCATAAAGTTGATTTCAGAAATCAGCTTAGTCACATGGCTGGTGCTCTTCATCTGGCAGGCAGCGAAAATCGCGGCCTCCTCGTCTATCCAACTGAGCAACTGACCGCCAAACAGCGTATTTGCTGGATTTAAATGTTCAGGTTTAACTAAACGGCGACTGTAATATTTCATGGCGGTGACCTCAATGTGAATGCCAACAATCAGCTTTAATGCGCTATAACTTTCCACATTATTCAGAGCATTTTTCAGGCCACAATTGATAGCCATTAAATAACAATGAGATAGCAATAAGCTGCTGTAAAATAATCCGATTACTGCACCAAGTCGTATCAGAGTTGCACCATATTAATCAGCGCGATAATGAACCAATAAGCAAAAAAAATAGCGACTCATAGAGTCGCCAAGCTAAGACAAGCAAAACTTACTGGGTAGGAAGTTAAGTCACAAGGTTTGACTTAAAAACCCGCACAGCACATGTAGGCGAACTGCACGGGGACAACAGCTGCAAAGCAGCTAAACACAGGCTTACGGGTAACACTCTTTCATACTCGACTTGAAATTTAAGTCGCAAGATCGGTAACTCATCACAGTCCGCTCTTGCCCTCTATTTCGAGTTTTTAACCACGCCTCACCAGATACATCAGCATAAGGCGTGCTAAGGAGTGATCCACAATCACAATGGATCATCCTAAGCGCTGCTTACTGCTTAAAACTGCTCTTCTTCGGTAGAGCCAGTCAGCGCGGTAACCGATGAATGACCACCTTGAATAACCGTCGTCACTTGGTCGAAATAACCAGTACCGACCTCCTGCTGGTGGGCAACGAAGGTATAACCCTTCTTGGCCGCAGCAAACTCAACTTCTTGAACTTTCTCAACATAGTGCTTCATGCCTTCGCCACGAGCATAGTCGTAAGCTAAATCAAACATGTTGTACCACATGTTATGAATACCAGCTAACGTGATGAACTGGTACTTATAACCCATGTCTGACAACGCCTGTTGGAAGCGCGCGATAGTGGCATCATCTAAGTTTTTCTTCCAATTGAAAGACGGTGAACAGTTATAGGCGAGCAGTTGATCTGGGTACTTAGCATGAATCGCTTCGGCGAAAATTCGCGCCTCTTCTAAATCTGGCTTGGCGGTTTCACACCAAATCAAATCGGCGTACGGCGCATAGGCTAAACCGCGAGAAATCGCTTGGTCAAGGCCGGCTCTAACCCGATAGAAACCTTCAGTAGTACGCTCTCCAGTGACGAAATCACGATCGTATGGGTCACAATCTGAAGTCAGCAAATCGGCTGCGTTCGCATCCGTACGGGCAATAACCAAGGTTTCTACACCGCTCACATCTGCCGCTAAACGGGCGGCGACTAACTTCTGTACCGCCTCTTGGGTTGGTACTAATACTTTGCCGCCCATGTGACCACATTTCTTCACTGACGCTAACTGATCTTCAAAATGAACACCGGCAGCGCCTGCATCGATCATCGACTTCATCAGTTCGAAGGCATTTAATACGCCGCCAAAGCCCGCTTCTGCGTCAGCAATAATTGGCAGAAAGTAATCAACAAATTTTTCATCTTCTGGATTAACGCCATTGCCCCACTGAATTTGGTCAGCGCGACGGAATGAGTTATTGATGCGTGACACCACAGCTGGCACTGAGTTAGCTGGATATAAAGATTGATCTGGGTACATAGTGCCGGCTAAGTTAGCATCGGCTGCCACTTGCCAACCTGAAAGGTAAATCGCTTCGATACCCGCTTTCGCCTGTTGTACCGCTTGACCACCCGTTAACGCACCCAATGAATTCACATAGCCTTTTTTAGCGCCACCGTTAACCAATTCCCATAACTTAGCAGCACCGCGCTTAGCGATAGTATTCTCAGGCACGATTGAACCGCGAAGTGCAACCACTTCTTCCGCGGTGTAAGGACGACGCACGTTTTTCCAACGTGGGTTTTCTGCCCAATCTCTCTTGATTGCATCAATCTGCTCTTGACGTGAAGTCTGAGTCGTTGCCTTAGTCATAGTGTCGCTCCTTTCTCTTTGATGTTGTAGCTATCATGAAACTGCCCCCCAGTTTCACTCTGCTAAATTGTTTGGTTGGCGGTAGCCCCGCCACAGCTAAATCTGATTGATATAAAACGGTTCAAGCAAATGGGTTCATCCTAGGCAGTCAGCATTTCGTAACCGGGTAAGGTTAAGAAATCGACCAGCTCGTCGGAGGTGGTAATGTCTTCGAGCAATACCGCCGCTTGGGTGAATTTGCCATGGGTGAATCTGTCGCTACCCACTTCTTTTTTCACGTTCGACAGCTCTTCAACCAACATGTCTTTAAAGAGTTGTTTGGTCACTAATTTGCCGTTTGACAGCGACTTACCATGTTGGATCCATTGCCAAATTGATGCTCTAGAGATCTCAGCCGTAGCCGCATCTTCCATTAAGCCGTAAATAGGTACACAACCGTTGCCGCTGATCCACGCCTCTAAATACTGCAGGGCGATACGAATGTTCAGACGCATCCCTTGTTCCGTGCGCTCACCGTCGCAGGTTTTAAGTAACTCGCTGGCAAGGATCGGCGCATCGACATCACGGGTAATATGTAATTGATTACAGTGATCTTGGCCTATGTATTCGTTGAAAATCCCCATAGCGGTGTCGGCAAGGCCAGGGTGCGCTACCCAAGTGCCATCGTGGCCGTTACGCGCCTCAAGCTCTTTATCCTTACGCACCCGCTGCAATACGGCTTCGTTCTGAGCAGGATCTTTAGCAGGAATAAAGGCTGCCATGCCGCCCATCGCTAAGGCACCGCGTTTATGGCAGGTCTTAATCAAGAGTCTTGAATAAGCGCTTAAGAAAGGCGTATCCATAGTGACGGCTTGGCGATCCGGTAAGACTCGGTCGCCATGACGCTTTAATGTCTTGATATAGCTGAAGATGTAATCCCAACGACCACAGTTGAGCGCGACGATATTGGAACGCAGTTCATAGAGAATTTCGTCCATTTCGAATACCGCAGGCAAAGTCTCAATCAAGCAAGTACATTTAATCGTGCCCGCTTGCAGACAGAATCTGTCCTCAACAAAAGCAAACACTTTTGCCCACCAGCGCGCTTCAATATGACTTTCTAACTTAGGAATATAAAAATATGGACCACTGCCCTTGGCCAAAAGCTGGCGGTAGTTGTGGTAGAAATACAGGGCGAAATCAAACAGTGAGCCAGGAATCGCTTTTCCATTAAACTGCACGTGTTTTTCTTTAAGGTGCAGACCACGAACGCGGCAGATAAGCACTGCAGGATTTGGCCCTAATTTATAGTGCTTACCCGTGTCCGGCGCTGTGTACTCAATATCACCACGCACGGCATCACGTAGATTGATTTGACCTTCGACGACTTTTTCCCAGCTCGGTGCTAAGGAATCTTCAAAGTCGGCCATAAACACTTTGGCGTTGGCGTTGAGTGCGTTAATCACCATTTTACGTTCAACGGGACCTGTGATTTCCACGCGGCGATCGAGTAAGTCATCGGGAATACCACGAATCTGCCATGCACCATCACGGATAGCGCGGGTTTCAGGCAGAAAGTCAGGTAATGATCCTTTATCAATACGTGCTTGTTTATCTTTACGTTTAGCGAGTAAGGCAGGTACTTCGTCGGCAAACTCACGACAAAGGGATTCGAGTAAGGCGACAGCCCCTTCGGTAAATATGACTTCTTGGCCTGGAATGTCACGACCCACAATATTAAGCGTGGCGTTTGCTGTAGCTTTACCCAGTGTCGAATTCAATTGCTGTTCACTCAAAGTGTGTTCCGTCATCTTGATGCCCTCCCAAGAGGCTCCACTATCACAGGCTTAACGCTGACATATAAAGCAGTAGCATCCCCAATCACCACTGCTTATAAACTCACCAAAAAACCATCAAATGTTTGTTTAGAACTAAAACTTACCGACAAACGTTTGTATTTGCAACAGTCCAAGATTGACAAAAACATGCATTAACCTAAGTAAAAACCATGCTAAAATTGGTCTGACCAAGCAATAAAATAAACAACAAATAACTGATAAATATGTAATTAAACATTTTAATCACATATGACAATTGCAGTTAAATGAAACTTGTCGGACAACTTTACCAACCACCATGCCAAGTAATTAATTACGTAATTAAATAACTAATAGTAAATTTATTATTACATCATTTTTACTCTATTAGACCTAAGTAGAAAATGCTCAATGTTTTGAACTAACCTAGAGGTAAGTTAGATAAATTCATATAAATCATAATGATAAAGACTTTTGCCATTGTCACAAATTAAAACGACCGTTTCATTTTGACGTTTACGTAAACGAAATAAGTGTCATGTGCGATTAAAACTAAGTACCAGGTTGCGTTTCCCGATCAACAAGGTGGGATGTGATGGTTAACTCAAAAAATAAATTACTTTTTTATAAAAAAAATGAAACAAATTTGACATTACAGCGGGATGGAGCTTAGACGCGACTTTTTATGAAGCTTTTATCCTGCGAGAACCCATACCTTACTTCCTCAAATACATGCCTTTTCGTAACACTTATTCGCAGCACTGCACATTTCAACCACGACATCTGAAACATATGTTGCCAACTTAAATGCAAATCATTACTATTCGCGACCTATTTATTTGGGGGAACCATTAATGAAATCATTTCGTTTGTCACTAACTGCACTCGCCTGCCTTTCCGTTTTATCGCAAACTGCATCCGCCGAAGCTAACTCGGTATCAGCAAATACTGAAGCCAACGTTGAGCGCATCACGGTTTATGGCAGACAAAACTCAGTGGTGAAAAATTCAGGGCTAGCGACTAAATCAGACATGTCTCTCATGGAAACCCCTGCAGCTGTAGTGATTGTTGACCAAGAACTGATCGAAACCCAAGGTACAGATAATCTGCAAGACTTGATCCGTAACATCAGTGGTGTGACTCAAGCGGGTAATAACTATGGCATCGGTGACAACATAGTCATCCGTGGTTTAGGCGCAAATTACACCTATGACGGTATGTATGGCGGTGCTGGCCTTGGTAACACTTTCAACCCCACGCGCTCTTTAACCAACGTTGAATCCGTAGAAGTATTAAAAGGCCCAGCGACTGGACTCTATGGCATGGGGAGTGCTGGCGGCGTCATCAATTTAATTGAGAAAAAACCGCAATTCGAGTCAAAAAACAAATTTACCGCCGAAGTTGGGCAATGGGATACCTACTCCCTTGCTCTGGATAGCACGGGCGGTCTGAGCGATGATGTCGCCTACCGTTTAGTGGCAAAATCCGGCCGCAGTGATGGCTATCGCGATATAGGTACAGACAGAGACGAAATCTATGGCGCCTTGAAATGGGTATTAAGTGATAGCCAAGATTTAATGCTTTCAGGTGCTTACATCAAAGATGCTATTGCCGTTGACTCTATTGGCCACCCGATTCGAATTTACAATGCCGATTCAGTCGGCGGTAAGAGCGCGGGCGAGGTCACGTGGCAAGATCTGGTTAATGATCCCAACGGTAATGGTCTACAACTCACCGATGCACAGCGTCAGCAGTTAGCGGCCTCGTTATCGGGCGCTGACGGCTTAAGGCCCTATTCGTTTGGTGATGCAGGGCTGATTTCACCCATGGCGAAGGACAATGAAGGCGAAGAGTTAAGATTTAAACTAACCCATAATATTTACTTCAACGATAATCTGTTTCTTAATCAGCAATTACAGTATCGCGACTACACTTCAGGCTTCGCCCGCCAAACAGGTGCTTATAACTACGTCTACTGGAAACAAGGCAAAAACCCGATCAACGCTGATCCCCGCGCGCCATTAGTTGAAAACGGCGTACTTTATCCTTTTGCTGCAAGACGTCAGGAATACCGTAAAGTGGATGCCGACGAGACTTCGTGGCAGTACTTTGCCGATTTACGTTATGACTTCCAAATTGGCAATATAGACAATGAATTATTGGTCAATGCCAACTACGAAGACCGTAATATTCGCTTCCAGCAATATTCTATCTTCGATGCCGATCAAATCTATAAAAACAAAGATGGCAAAATCATTTACCAAGGATCTCTGCCTTATATATACGACATCCGCAATCCTAACTGGGGCACAGGTAAATTCGAGGACTATGACCCACTCAAAACAGCGAACTATGACAAAAAAGTCAGCGCTTGGGGCGTAGGTTTACAACATGTCAGTTATCTGCCATACGGCTTTACCACGCGTATTGGTGTTGCCTTTAATGAGATTAAACAAGCCTATGAGCACTTTGGTGTTGATCCACGCTATAGCACTAGCCAATCCCAAGCGACACCAGAAGCCGATACCACAGATAACGGTATGACCTATAACCTAGGGTTAACCTACATGCCAATTGAGGATTTATCATTTTTCATCAACCATTCTAAAGGGCGCACCGCTTACAGTGTACTTGATGCAGTAAAAGATAATGCTACCGACCGAGATGATTCAGAATCAATTAGCAATGATCTAGGTATGCGCTTTAAAGCATTTGAGGATCAATTGCTTGGCTCACTGGTATTCTTTAAAAGCTCGCGTACTAATGTCGCCTATAACAACCCTGATTATACCAATGGCATATTAACCCCTAATATTCCCGTATATTTTTACGATGGCAGCGAAGATACTCAGGGGGTCGAACTCGATCTCAATGCCCACCTGAATGATCAATGGCGCGTTAACCTTAATGGCATGTACCAAGATGCAAGGGATAAGCAAAACCCGAATGACGTCGCAAATTACGACAGCCGTCAAAAAGGTGTGCCTTATGTCACCGCCAGTGCTTGGGTTACCTATGGCGCGGATTGGTTTAGATTATCAAACCCAATCGAGCTGAGCCTTGGTGCAAAATTTGTCGATGATCGCAGTACGCACTCAAGCTCATTTGGTATTCCAGACGGTTATGTGCCTAGCTATACCGTCGTTGACTCGGCGGTGAGCTACAACGCGGATTCTTGGAAAATCCAGCTGAACATCAATAACCTTTTCAATAAAGACTATTACAGTAAAGCCATGTTCCTCGGTGGTATGCCGGGTGAAGAACGCAACGTCAAACTGCAATACAGCTATAGCTTTTAACACTTAAACATCAGCGTTAAATTTGATGTTGTAAACCAATAAAAAAGAGAGCATTTATGCTCTCTTTTTTATATCCAAATCAGAGTGACAACATTAACTCACATTCTCCCTATCGCCACGCATGAGGGATTCCAACTCTGCCTTACCCTTATTCGATAGATTGATTAACGTCGCCAAATCATTTTGATGGGCTGCGCTAGCAATCACCAGTTTCTTATCATGTTCAGCAAAGATTTTTACCCGCTCATTGGCTTGTACCTGCGATAAACCTAGACCTTGGAGAATCTTCTCACTGGCCGATAGCGCCGAACCAAAGGTCTCACGAAACACATCCGTCACCCCAAGGCTCATCAAACGATAAGCATGGTTACGGTCCCTCGCCCGCGCGACTATGTTGATATGGGGAAAATGTGTTTTCACTTGCTGAGCAATTTCAATGGAATCCTCAACACTGTCCACGGCAAGCAATAATAATCTAGACCGAGCAATCCCCGCCGACATCAACATGTCTAAGCGTCTGGCATCACCAAAATACACTTCACCACCGTATTTACGAATAACATCCACATGACTCGCATCCTTATCCAATGCGACAAAAGGGATACCTGATGAGGCCAAAATACGACCCGTGATCTGGCCTACTCGACCAAATCCAGCAATCACCACTTCAGATTCGGTGACATTAATCGTATCTGGCAGACGAGTATCCACCACTTTGGCTTTAGTTGCTCGGAACAAAGTAAACAATAGAGGCGTTACTGCCATAGACAAACCAATAGCAAGCACAAGGACTTGCGCAATTTTATCGCCGACAATACCAGATAGCTGCGCCTGAGATAAAAGCACAAAGGCAAATTCACCGCCTTCTGCAAGGATCAACCCCAATGCAATACTCGGTCGCCATTTGTGGTGCCGAATGCGACCCAACACCATAAGCACAAAGGTTTTAATCAGCAACATAGCCATTAAAATACCCAGAATAAGTAACGGATCAGATATCAATAATTTCAAATCCATACTCATACCGACAGCCATGAAAAACAGCCCAAGCAATAAGCCTTTAAAAGGTTCTATGTCAGTTTCGAGCTGGTGCCGATAACTTGAGTTAGCGAGCATAATACCCGCCAAAAATGCCCCCATACCCGCGGAAAGCCCCAACCACTCCATTAACTCAGCGCTACCCATGACCAGCAATAATGCAAAAGCGGTCAGCACTTCACGCACCCCACTGCTTGCCACTAGTTTAAGGAATTTAGGCAGTAAATATTTCCCCACTAACACAAAACCAACGAGCGCAAGACACGTCCAGTACCAAGGCACCGCATGATGTTCAATCTGAGCAGAATTGGGCGCCAAATATGCTGTCAGCAGCAACATAGGGATAACCGCAAGATCTTGCATTAACAAGACCCCAAAAGCATCACGTCCAAGTGGGGTTGTAAGCAACCTATGCTCACTCATTAACTGCACGGCAAAGGCTGTCGATGATAAAGATAGCGCGGCGCCAACCACTAAAGCCGCCTCAATAGACAAGCCAAAGCCCCAAGCCAAACCTCCAATCGCAGCCCATGACAACAACAGCTGACCACTGCCTAAACCAAAGATTGCACTGCGAAGTTCCCATAATTTACTTGGATTCAATTCGAGTCCAAGTACAAACAGCATAAGTACCACACCTAACTCGGCAAAATGCAACACGGCTGCAGGATCAGAAACCAACGCCATACCACCTGGGCCTAAAATAATCCCTGCGGCCAAATAGGAAAGAATAGGGCCCGCGCCAAAACGTTTACCCAAGGGAACAAAAATAACCGCCGCCAATAAAAATAGCAGCACCGACGTGAGTAAACTCGACTGTTCCATGAAGGCTCCAACGGAAAAAGGAATGCGCATTGTTCTATGTAAGGACCCAGCAATAGCTAGGCAATTATCAGCTATGATATCCCATTTATTTATTAACAAGGTCAAGGCAATTCATTAAAAATGAGAAATTTTTGATACGAAAAACACTTAAGCGTAGGGGAAATCAACTGGAGTAACAAAGCAGAGTAAAAGTGCGCTTAAAGACACCTTAGACTGTTATTGCATTTTAGTGAGTGGTTGCAAAATAAAAAACGAGCAATAACTAAGGAAGGATAAAACCAGTAAGGGCTTGCCAACTCTGGATGAGACTAAATGCTCACTCGACTTACATTACACAGAGGGCGATGTGATATGACGCCGTAAATCAGTCGCCTGCTTGTTACATTTTAATATGTCAGAATAGCGTACTACGGTGTTGCGGCCATTGGCCTTAGCGGCATAGAGCGCCATGTCGGCTCGGTGGAATAATGGATCCAAACTCAGATCATCAGCCATTAAACCGCTCACGCCAAAACTCGCCGTTATGACGAACTTATGCCCTGAATGTTGGGTATCAATGGCCTCGATACGAGCTCGACATTGCTCCGCCACTTCCATGCCTTTCGCTTCATCGGCATAGGGTAATAAAATTGCAAACTCCTCACCGCCGATACGAGCAAAAACATCACCATTTCGGATATGGGATTTAAGGGAGTCAACCACCTTTTTAAGCGCCCAATCGCCAGTTCCATGACCAAAAGAATCGTTGATACGTTTGAAGAAATCTAAATCGAATAAAATGACACAGAAATCCCCGCTACGAGCCGTGGCTTGCACAAAAAGGTTTTCTCCCAACTCTTGCCCTGCACCACGATTCAATATGCCTGTTAAGGCATCCATTCTCGCCATACGCATAAACTTACGTTTCTGCATCTGACCTACGGCTAACAAAATCCCAAGGAAGAATAGCCCACCCACTAGAATAGTGATAAACATCAGCATATTGGTGTATTCCCGCTCTTTTACCATTTGCTGAGCGATGTAAAGTTCACGCTCTTTATTGAGTAAGTTGATTTCACGCGCCTGTTCATCGGCATTAAACTTAGCCGCCTGATAAGCGAGAGTTTTCATTCTAGATTGGTCAAAAATCAATTGATTATAATATTGTTCTTTTCTTGTGTATTCATAGGCTTGCTCAAATTGTTTATCCGCCGCCATCAGTTCGGCAAATACCTTATATGCAATATGCTTATATTCGATGTAGCTATTATCATCGGGGAATGAAAGCACTTTAACGGCGTGACTTTTCGCTTGAACCTGCTCACCCATGGCAAAGTAATTCTCGGCAAGTAGTGCATGCACATGGCTAATTTCTAACTGAAATTGAAAAGCTTCATACCCTTTTAAGGCTAATAGCAGAATCACTCTCGCGCCTAAAAAGTCGCCCCGATCCTGCAAAACCATAGCTTTGCCTTTCATCGACATAGTCGCCAGAAGGGGGAATTGCTTCGCATCACAGTATTGACGGCTATCTTCGAAGGCATCGAAGGCGTCGGGATTTTTCACGCCGAGTAAATAAATAGCGCGCAGCAATTTGGCATGGCAAATATCGCGGACATCGGTTTCCTTTGCGAGTTGTAACACCTTATTGGCATAAAGGCCCATATCGCTATAAGCGTCCATTTCGGAATAAATATTGGCAATTCTTAGATATGAGTGCCGTTTAATCGTGACATCATCAATATTCACCACTAAGGCTAATGCTTGAGCAACTGCAGCCAAGGCTTTGTCATAGTCACGTATCCCTATATATACCGTGGCTTTGTAACTATAAACTGACGCCAATAAATCAGTATTTGGCACTAAGGTTTCGGCTTGGTGTAGATCATCTAACGCTTTAGTATATTCACCGATGAAAAAATAACCTATCGCTCTATCTATCCTCAGTCGTCCTTGTTGTATTGTAGTTAAACGACTGAATTCTTTCTCATATTCGGCAAGCTTTTTCTGCGCAGCACTAAGATCAGATTGCAGTAATACATCAAGCTCATTGAGTGCCTGATCAAAATCGAGAGAGTTAGCCATCAAAGCTGTCGAACACAAGGCGAAGATGGCTAATAGGGCACAACGTAACCGTTTCAAGATTAGTTAATTATTACCATGATTGACTAAAACAAATGTTTGATAATTTTGGTCGCCACTCAAAACTTTTAGTTTTGTCATATCCCCTGTCATTACAGCGCTAATTTCTTCATCAGTTAACCCATGGGCGCGCATTACGGCCTCCGGGTCCTGTTGATACGCTTCCATCAGTTGTGCATCTTGACCTAACTGGGTAAAAAAATCCGATAATGCAGACATACCTTTCCTTATTTATATGATGACTCCCGAATTCAGCTCAGAAGTACAGCACTCACAATTAGCCTAAATCTTCAGGTCTAATGCCTAATTTAGTTAAAATAGCATAGTTGTATTCGAGTTTTTTTGCTGGCGGGATCAGTAAAGTACTGATCGGAGACAAGTTTGCCTCGGGCAGCTTACTCAACGGCAAATACTCAATTCTAGGGGCTTGAACTGGCAGATTAGCAGCTTCGTAGATCACCACTTGATGATCTCGCGGATACCATTGATTCAGTTGTTCAACCAAAATCTGCAGCCTGTCACTCGTAGTATGGAACTGAGTTAAGGTATGTTCACCAGCAATCGCAATTTGCCATAACAATAAATGGGTTGTCGGATCGGGCACATGATTAAAAAACATAAACTGGCTAGCTTCAAAACTTTGATGCCCAGAGCTGCCGGGGTCAATACCCAGATCAGCCCATAAACACGCCTCAGCCGAAATCCCCGGCTCCATCTTCGCTGAAAACCCTTCTGCCCTCGCCCGCGTAATCGCCATATGGGAAACACAGGCAAAGACTCCAGGATGACCATAGAGCGCACAAACGGTTTTTTTGCCAGCCCTTACGGCCTCCAATATAGAATTAACCATTTGTTCGTAGGTTTCTCGGCGATTTTTAACTTCACCATTTTGTGCATAAAACGGCTGTAAATTGATGACATTGGGATTAATTTTCTGGATCCAACGCTGCGAAAAACCATCGGGCAAGAGTGAAAACACGACATCAGCGTGCTCAATATAACTACGACTCATCACACTGATCTGTCCGGCCAGTTGTAAACCCGTACCTACGCAAACTAAAGAACCCAATGCATCTATCCCACTATTTTATTTCGAACACTGCAAACTTACGGCAAAAAACCACAGTACAAGAACACAATAAAAACATATCGGTAACTTTAATCTGATTTTAACGAGATTACTATGCTTATCGCCACACATACTGTCTATCGACTTGCTAACTAATTGCTTGGCTTTAAAGAAGAAATCGCTCACATTTACTCTTTTTCCCAATCCAGCCAACAGTAAACCTGTACGGCTCTGACGCCGAAAATCATACTCATAGCCCCATATGACTTCAGCGAATAAATATCCTTAAAGATTGAGAACTAAAGCCAACATACTGGGTCGAAAAGTCACACAATTCGATCTATGACGGCAGCAAAGCCCGATTGCCCTTGTCATGAGGGGGAATGCTTGGGTATTATGGCCGCCAGATTTTCAGAAGTAGCGCATACAATGATCAATAAAAAGCAAAGTCTTACCCTACTGGGCGCTGTGGCGCTCTCTGTTTCACTCAGTGCCTGTAGCGTGTTCGATTGGTTGATTTATAAGCCCGATATTCCACAGGGCAACTACATGGAACCGCAACAAGTTGAAAAGTTGCGCATTGACATGACCAAAGAACAAGCCGAATACATTCTCGGCCGTCCGGTATTACGAGATAGTTTTGCTGACGATACTTGGTACTATGTGTATCACTACAAGAGTGGGCGTGATGCCAGCATTACGCATAAAGAACTCATACTGCACTTTACGGGCGATAAACTTACCTCAGTGAAAGGCGATTATGAACTGAGCAAAGAATTTAGTACGCCGCTAGAACAAAGCAGCTTGCCAACAGGTAATAAAACTGAGCTAGTGCCACAAATTCCAGCACAGCGCGCCGATGAAAAGCCATTAGTGAAAGAAAATCAAGCTGAAGCGCAAGTTCAAAAACCAATTAAGTAATATCCTAAACTTTGCTTATGCTCTTCTCAGTCAATCAAATACAAAAAAGCGCCCAAGGGCGCTTTTTTATTGAGCTATGATGTCAGTATTTAAGCCCGTCCGCCCGTCACTTTATTCGCGCGGCCTTCATCTTTAGCTTTATCTGCTCGGCGACGACGCACATCCTTAGGATCAGCAATCAAAGGACGATAAATCTCAACCCTTTGCCCCGGTAAAATCACTTGGTCATGCTTAACCACATTACTAAACACACCGAGCTTAACCGTCTCTAAATCGATCTCAGGAAAAAAACTCACTATGTTACTTAAACGCACCACCTCAATCGCTGACGTGCCAGGATTCACATTCACCGAAATCACTTTTTGCTGTGTAGGCAAGGCATAAACCACATCAACTACAAACTTATCTGTCTCATTTGTCACTGTAAATCACCTTAGCGCGACTCGTAAATGCCGTCACCATTGATACCATAAGATCATTAAACACTTTACCAAAGGCCATATCGGCTAACGAGCTTGAAAACTCAAAACTCAGCTCGAATTCTACCTTGCAGGCCTCTTCAGTCAGCTCAGTAAAACGCCACTGCCCCAATAAATGCTTAAAGGGCCCATTTTCCAATGTTAAATCAATACTCTTACCAGGAACCACTTGGTTGCGAGTCGTAAATGTCTTACGGATCCCCGCTTTACTCACATCAACAGATGCCAGCATAGTCTTGCCATCAAATTCTAAGACTTTACCACCCACACAACCGGGTAAAAACTCCTTATACGACTCGACATCATTCACTAAGTCATACATTTGCATCGCACTAAAACGGACTAACACACTTCGAGAAATTTGCGGCATAGGACTTAGTACTCTTCACTAACGTATTCACAGCGACCTAAGCAAACTCAAACGCACGAAAATAACGCACGTGCAATAAACAACTTAGGCCAGCAATCAAAATTTGCACGGATTTTATCACGATACGTAAAAAACGCACCCCTTGTGCACTTAGGCTGATACTTAACACCCTAATCACGTTCAAAAAACCAGCAACAACACGATAGAGGCTTGAAATTAACTAAATAAACCCTTATATCAATACCAAATTGATTCACCGTGCGTATAATGGCGCCACTATGGTAAAGAAAAATTCAAGCAAAGCCGCGCCTGCGACTATCGCACGTAATAAGCGCGCAACCTTCGAATACCGTTTCGAAGAGAAAATGGAAGCCGGCCTATCCCTTATGGGATGGGAAGTGAAATCTATCCGTATGGGTAAGGTCAACTTGTCCGACTGTTACGTATTCCTGAAAAATGGCGAAGCCTTTATGCATGGCTGCACCATTATTCCCTTGAATACGGCATCGACACACGTTGTCTGCGATCCCCTACGCTTGAAAAAGCTGCTACTCAGCCGTAAAGAGCTAGATAAACTAGCGGGCTTAGTTGAGCGCCAAGGCTACTCTATCATTCCTATCTCAATGTACTGGCGTAAAGGTGCATGGGTGAAAGTGGAAATTGGTCTAGGTAAAGGTAAGAAAGATCACGATAAGCGCGAAGATACTAAAGCGCGTGAATGGGAAGTTGAAAAAGCCCGCGTGATGAAAAAAGAAAAAACGCACGGATAATGAACAAACGATTGAACTTGAAGCAAATGATGCTAGGTGATCATAGTGCTACGGGTTACAATCAAATTCTTGGGGGCGATTCTGGATTCGACAGGATTCACGAAACCCTGGGAGCATGCCGAGGGGCGGTTGGCCTCGTAAAAAGCCGCACAGTTATAGTTGCAAACGACGATAACTACGCTCTAGCAGCTTAGGCTAGCTAGCCATCTGACACAGGTCTCTCAAATGGGCGGTGTATACAGATGGTCATCTTACATTTGATAGCGAGGGAACTCCGTCCGGGAGTGAACCGCGAAATAGTACCGGACTCGCCCGATGAAATCCTGTCTTTCGGAGTTTATTCGGGTTAATTAAAAGAGAGACTAAGCATGTAGTGCCTTGGATGTAGGTGTTCTGGACGCGGGTTCAAGTCCCGCCGCCTCCACCAATTTTACCAGAAGGGCTTAACCGCAAGGTTAAGCCCTTTTTGTTTGCTCTGCTCATGGAACGCAGTTTGAGATTCTATTTCCACAATTAAGCTTTGCTAGCTCGGATGGTTTGAGATTTTCTAGCTTGGGTAGTTTGAGAATGAGATATATAACTCAGATCACCAGCTTGGACTTGACCATCTAAGACATACGCATTGCTGCTAACGATTGGCTCCGCCTATACAAGATAACAACTAAACCCTATAAAAAACGGCAAAAATCAGTACGAGAAGAGTAATACAGCAAGTGCGATTGAAATCGAAATAGAAATTAAACCAATGATTAAATGTATATATCTAGATAGGAATTTGTTTTCAATCGCTTCTTCAGGGCAATTGATTGGAACACATAAACTGATCTTGTCACCGATTTGAGGTCCAAACCGAGTGTAAGCTTGTTCGTCATAATTAATCAGAGTTCCTCTTGTATAACGCTTTCCTTGCCAAAAATATTCTACAACCGGATTAATGAAAATTTGTTGGTACCTGAAATGCTCATGTTCTGGGCTGTATCTGGTATTTTCATCCAGTGAAATAATAGTCCCTTCAACGATATCGTATGTTAAAAATTGATCCTCTCTAAATCTCAATATTCCACCAATCCCGATGAGACCAAGGGTAAATGAGAACCAAGAGAATAAAATATGTCCTCCTATATCCTCAAAGACAAATGCAGCGATGATCACGGAAGGAAAAGACAAGATAAAAACCAAAAACAGCATCAATCGCTTCATACAACACCCAAAAAATTCAAAAAGGCCGAATCCTATTAAAACGCTAACTGACGGTGAAACGATAAACATGATTAACTTTACACCACTACACAAACTCCTATAAAAATTAACGCTTCTTACCGCCCAGAGCGCGCTTTTTGGCACGTTGTTTTTGAGCCGCTTTGCCGTTACGTCTAGGTTCGGTATCCATCTTATTAAAGTCGGGTTCAAAGCCAGGTAACCATTGTTGGGGTAGACGCTTGTCGAGCACAACTTCAACTTCTTCCAATAATAGGGCGTCCTCTTGACTAAAGAGGGTGATGGCAAGCCCTGCACTACCCGCTCGACCTGTGCGGCCAATACGATGAATGTAATCTTCGGCGATAAAAGGCAGCTCAAAATTAATCACGTACTTGAGCTCGACGATATCTAGGCCTCGGGCGGCAACATCCGTAGCCACTAGCACTTGAATTTTGCCTTGTTTAAATTCCTGCAAGACTTTCTCGCGCGCACCTTGGGACAAGTCACCGTGAAACGCCTGAGTGATAATATCGGCTTTATTGAGTTGCTGAACCAGTTTATCGACGCCTTGCTTAGTGCGGCTAAAAATCAGCACTTGATGCCAGTTTTTACTGCGCACCAG
The DNA here is from genome assembly GCF_025653725.1 of Shewanella sp. SM74. Taxonomy (NCBI): domain Bacteria; kingdom Pseudomonadati; phylum Pseudomonadota; class Gammaproteobacteria; order Alteromonadales; family Shewanellaceae; genus Shewanella; species Shewanella sp. SM74. The sequence continues at coordinate 254,364 of NZ_JAKKRZ010000003.1, forward strand.
ATGGCTGACGAGTTCGGTTTTACGGTCGGCGTCGACGGCATAAACCACTTGTTCAATTTCGGCAGCGGTCGTGTTGCGCTTGGCTACTTCAATCAACTTGGGATCGCGCAATAAGGTTTTACTTAAGCTAAAGATGGCGGCATCTAAGGTGGCAGAAAATAACAGCGTTTGTCTGTCACTCGGCACTTGCTTGAGCACGGCTTGAATTTCATCCATAAACCCCATGTCGAGCATACGGTCGGCTTCATCAAACACAAGCACGCTCAATTGCTTAAGACTCAATGCGCCTTGCCTGAGGTGATCGAGTAAGCGACCCGGTGTTGCGATTAACACATCTATCCCTGCATTAAACACAGCGACCTGCGCATCGATACTCACGCCGCCGTAGGCGATGCCGACACGGATATCGGTCCCTTTAGCGTACTTAACAAAACTCTGCTGTACCTGCACCGCCAGTTCACGTGTCGGCACTAAGACTAATGCACGTACAGGTCTCACCGCGGTTAACTCTTGCGCAGGGCTGAGTGCCAACAAATGATGCAAGATTGGCAAGGCGAACGCCGCGGTTTTACCTGTACCCGTTTGGGCGCCAGCCATCACATCCCGTTTCGCCAAGATGGCAGGGATAGCTTCTAGCTGGATAGGCGTTGGCGACTCATAGCCAAGGCTCGCTAAGGTATTCACTAATGTGGAGTTTAAGGATAAGACACTAAAAGACATTGCGGTTAACCACTGAAAATAATGACCAGAATCTTAGCAGACACAAACCCGAGCGACTAGCGCCATAGCGCTAGCCCTGTGGTTCTATCGGGTGAAACTAAATCAATTTCAGGATAGTTAGCCTTACCATAAGTCAGTCTCGCAATACGCCAGCATCACGATAGAAATGCATCGAGATCTTCTGGTAGTTGCGGACGACTAAAAAGGTAACCTTGGGCTTGATCGCACTGGTTTTGTTGCAGAAAATCAGCTTGCTCTTTAGTTTCAACCCCTTCGGCGATAATTTCCAGCTTCAACGCATGTCCAAGTGCAATCACAGCCTTAGCGATAGCGGTATTGTTGGTATCGAAGGGAATGTCTCGCACAAAAGACTGATCAATTTTCAATTTATGAATAGGCAGTTTTTTCAAATAGTTGAGCGATGAATAGCCAGTGCCAAAATCATCAACCGATAATTCGATACCTAGATCGCCAAGTCGCTTTAAGTCACGGATAGCAAGATCAGGATTCTGCATCATCACACTTTCAGTCACTTCAAGCTCTAAATGCTTGGCGGGCAAACCCGTTTCAGCTAAGACACGTTTCACATCATCCACAAAGGAACTGCGCTGTAACTGTTGTCCTGCCACGTTCACGGCAATGCGGCCAAAGTGTTTGCCTTCACTAAGCCAACGCATTCCCTGACGGCAAGCGGTTTCTAACACCCATAAACCAATTTCATGGATAAGACCTATTTTTTCTGCCACGGGTATAAATATCGCTGGAGAAATCAAACCCAGTTGAGGATCGTGCCAACGCAGTAATGCTTCAAATCCCACGGTTTGTCGAGTCACTAAATCGAGTTTTGGCTGGTACATTAAGTACAAAGCATTTTGCTCAATCGCGCCATAGAGGGCACTTTGCAACTTAAGATGCTCAAACGACTGCTGAGTTAAGGACTCAGTATAAAAAGCATAATTATTGCGGCCATCATTTTTGGCGCGATACATGGCCGCATCGGCGTTACGCAGTAAAGTGTCCGCATCGGTTCCATCATTTGGATACAAAGAAACGCCCATACTCGCCGTTAAACGTAAGTGGTCGCCCGTGCTCACAATAAAAGGTTGCTCAAACACTTGGCGCAATTGATTTATGGCAACTGCGGCATCGGCACTATTGTCAATCCCTGAAATCAATGCCACAAACTCATCGCCACCAATCCGTGATAACACATCCTGATCGCCTACTTGACTGCGTAAACGCTTGGCGAGCTCGACCAACATTTCATCGCCTATACTGTGGCCAAAACTGTCGTTGATATGCTTGAACAGATCGACATCAATCATCACAGTCGCTAATTGCAAATTCAGCCGCTTCGCATGCCGTACTTCTTGCTTAAGCTGCATCATGAACTTCATGCGATTGGGCAAATGCGTTAGCGGGTCAAAATACGCTAAGTGCGTGAGTTGCGCTTCATTCTCTTTCTGGGCTGAAATATCGGCAAATACAGCGACAAAATAACGCACATCTCCAACGTCATCATAAATAGTGCTTATGGTGATATTTTGCGGAAAAATCGTGCCGTTCTTGCGCCGATTCCAAATTTCGCCATTCCATTTACCTTGAGTAAACAAGGTATTCCAGAGTTTATCGAAAAAATCTTTATCATGCCGACCCGAACTAAAAATCCGAGGATTCTGGCCGAGTAACTCTTCCCTCACATAACCTGTGATCTCAAAAAATGCACCGTTAACGTCGGTAATATTGCCATGCCGGTCGGTCACAACGACACCTTCAACCGAGTTTTTAAACACATTGGTCGCCAGTGTCAGTTGTTCTTCAACTGCTTTATGCTTGGAGATGTTGCGAGTCATACCGATAACGCCCACGAGCTCACCCTGGGCATTGAGTGTTGGGAGTTTTAGCGTTTCTAGCCAAAGATGATTTTTAGCTTCACTGCCATCTAAACACTCAGCGACAATGATAGGCGTACCAGACTCGATAGCGAGCCTATCACCCTCTAGAAAAATCTCTGCAATATCAGCACCAAAGAGTTCAACATCGGATTTACCAACAATCTCACTACGAGGCATTTCCCACGCATTCTCAACACTACGATTGCAAAGAGTGTAAATGCCAGCGGCATTTTTCATCCAAATATGTTCGTCAAAACTATCGATAAAAGTTTGTAAATCGACCGTTTCGACACGACTCGGTGAACCTCGGCTTAATGTTTCAGCCGCATTATGTTGGCTCAATATCTCGCCTAACTGGTGTTGAATGCTATCGCTGATAAGCTTAGCGAGTTGTAGTGTTTTTGAATCTACGCCGTGAGCCTCGTTATGATAGAAACATAAAAAGCCAAAATTTGCCCCAGATGGCCAAGCGAGAGACAAACAAATCACGCTGCCGACTAAGTTGCAAGTGTGCCAATCTGAGTGCTTCCGAGTATCCATAATTAACAGAGGCTCACGTACCTGCTCAGTTAGCTGTGATACAGATAATGCAGCCGTGATTTGATGACTGCCTAATCGGGGCAATGCTGAAATTGGCTCACTCAGGCTGGACAATTTAGCATTGCTTAGAGGAGGAATAGTAGATTTATCAATAATATCAAAGGTATTTGGAACAACTTCTGATGGTGTGAGCATTGAGGGCATCACAACGGACTGGCTTATCGCAGGCTGGGGGTTGCCACTTAGGTGGCTAAGTATTGCCTGTATTTCACTTTCAGCCGCAGAGTCTGAACTTAACATGCAGCTAAGTTCACCCGCAGCATTCCATGCTAATAACATTGCTTTACTGCTTGATATCTCAGCGACTAAATTTAAGTCACTCAACCAGTTATCCAGCTGTTGCTGCGTAATAGGTACATCTATCATCATCTTGCCAACTCAGATCTCGTTACTGCTCAATCGGCCTACGGCGAGAATACCGTAAGACCTTAAACACATGCCCAATATTGCTACAGAGGGAAAACGTTAACCAAGCAGTAAAATCTCATAAAATTTTACGTTTAACATCAAATCAATACATCTCAATTGGCACTAAGGTTGGATCTAAAACTTACTCCATCATATCCACCTTTTAGGGTGGTAGAGGTCAAACCATCAAAATTCACACTAACTTACTCACACTCAGCAGACTGCTTGCACGGGTAAATCCAACTAACATTGCATTTGCTACTTTAGCACAAAATTTTAGTGTCAGTATCGCGATAAGTTTATTGAGTAACAATTAGTTAGACTTAATCAATTAAGTCTTCCCCCGATAATTCAGCACTTTCTTAGCGAGAGAAAACCATCCCTAAAGACATATATCAGCAATAACAGAGTTTTGATTGACAAAAATGCTATCTTATTGTCTACAATGGAAATAATAAGGCTGAAAAACCAAGGATATTTATGCCCACTGACGTCGTATCAAGCCAAGCTACCCTGCTCAACAGTAAACAATTATATCGCATTTGCGAACTCGACCAATTAAGCACAGATTGCCAATCGACAGCAGAACTCACACCTCTCAATGATATTGTCGGCCAAGAACGCGCCCAGCAAGCAGTAGAGTTTGCAATGGGAATTAAAGAAAAGGGTTACAACATCTACGCCATAGGTCAGAACGGCCTCGGCAAACGAACCATGATGCTGCGTTACCTAAGCCGTCACGAGCCAAACGACCATACCCTGTACGATTGGTGCTATGTGGTCAATTTCGATGATACCCGTTGCCCTAAAGTGCTGAAACTGAGCGCAGGGACTGGACTTGAATTTAAAAAAGCCGTCGAAAAGTTGATGCTTAAACTTGTCAAAGCTATGCCTTTAGCCTTTGATAATGAAATGTATTATGCCCGCACCGAAAAGCTCAAAAGCCAATTATCACAGAAGCAAGAAGTCGCACTCACTGAATTAACCGAAGAAGCGAAACAAAAAGGCATCAGCCTCAGTTTAACCATGCAGGGCGACTATCAAATGGTAGCGCTCAATGGTGAAGAACCCCATGACGAAGCTTCATTCGAAGCATTGACAGAGACTGAACGTAGTCAATTTGAAAGTAATATCAATGGCCTAGAGGTTAAACTGCGCGGTATTATTCGCCAAATCACTGAATGGGAAGAAGAATTCAGCGACAAGCAGCAAGAGCATGACGAACAAGTCGCCAAAGAAGTGTTAATTCATTTTATTAAGCCACTCAAAGATAAGTTCAAGCACCAGCCCGAAGCACGGACTTTCTTAACCGGTATGCAGGCGGATATCTTAGACAATTTAGATATCTTTTTAGAAGAAAGTGAAGAACAACTGGGCCTAGCCTACGCTTCCCTTGAAAAGAAAATGCCCCGCCGCTACCAAGTTAACGTTTTGGTCGGCCAAGGCACTCAAAAATTCCCCATAGTCGTCGAAGAAAGCCCGAGTTATCACAGCCTATTTGGCTATGTGGAGAACGCCACATTTAGAGGCACAGTGTTCACCGACTTCTCGCTTATCCGTCCCGGCAGCCTGCACAAGGCGAATGGTGGCGTGTTATTAATGGATGCCGTTAAAGTATTAGAGCGCCCTTACGTGTGGGACGGACTAAAACGCGCCCTGCGTTCACGCAAACTCGATTTAAGTTCGCTGGAGCGGGAAGTGTCACTGTCGGGCACGATTTCATTGGCGCCTGAGCCTATCCCCTTAGATGTGAAAATTATTCTGTTTGGCGATCACGAAACTTATCAGCTGTTACAGCACTATGATCCTGACTTCAGTGAGTTATTCCGCGTTACCGCCGATTTTGAAGATGTGATGGACAGAACCTCAACTTCTGAGGCGCACTATGCCCGCTTTATTTCGAGCATAGTTCACGACAACAACATGCTGCACTGCGACCGCGCCGCCATAGCGCGCATCATTGAATACAGCTCGCGGGAAGCCGAAGACCAACAAAAACTGTCGCTACACTCGGCGAATATTGCCAACCTACTGCGGGAATCAAACTACTGCGCTAAATCTTCGGGCAGTCAGCAAATTTTAGTGCCGCACGTTGAGCAAGCACTGCGAAATCAAGAGCAAAGAGTCTCGCGTCTGCACGACAACATAATGCAAAGCTTTACCAACGGCACGACCTTGATTAGCACTCAGGGCAAAGTGGTTGGGCAAATCAATGCCTTATCCGTCATCTCGACCTCAGATCATCAGTTTGGTATGCCCAATCGCATCACAGCAACCACAGCCTTTGGTAAGGGTGAAGTGATGGATATCGAGCACAGAGTCAAACTTGGAGGCCGGATCCATTCTAAGGGCGTGTTGATCTTAACCGCTTATTTAGCATCAGTTTTAGGTAAGACGGCGCAAATCCCGCTCACCACTTACCTCACCTTTGAGCAATCATACAGCGGTGTGGACGGTGACAGCGCATCGATGGCCGAATGCTGCGCCATTATCTCGGCTATTAGCGAGCAAGCAATTAGGCAAGATATTGCCATCACAGGTTCGATGAACCAATTTGGTGAGGCTCAGCCCATTGGCGGCGTGAATGAAAAAATTGAAGGCTTCTTCGATGTCTGCAAAATAAAAGGCCGTACGCCGGAGCAAGGGGTGATTATTCCTGCCTCGAACATGGCCAACCTTATGCTGCGCAAAGACATTGTCGATGCAGTGGCACAGGGGGAATTCCATATTTGGGCTATTACCCATGTGACTCAAGCAATGGAATTACTGCTCGGTAAAACCGCAGGAAGTTTGCCGCAAACGGCAGCACCTAGCCAAGGGCAATATTCTCCCGAGAGTATTTTTGGCATAGCTCAGCAAAAGCTCACCGCACTCAGATCCTTAGTTAAAGCGGATTAAATAAAAACGAGAGAGACAAAAAAAGGGTTAGCACATGCTAACCCTTTCTTTATAAAGCTATTAAGCGAAATTACACTAAGCTTGTAAGCATTTCATCGCTGTAAGGAACAAGTTCAACGCCATCACGCACGCGAGCAACATAGTCAGGGTTAGCAATGAATGGGCGACCAATAGCAATCAAATCAAACTTATTCGCCGCAATCGCTTCACTGGCGGTTTCAGCGCTGTAGCTTCCAACACCCACTAAGGTTTTGCCATAGTGTGCGCGCACATAGCTTGAAGCTCTGCCACCAAGATAGTCGAATTCCATGCTGTCATCGAAAATCCCAATATGCACAAAAGCGATATCGCGGGATTCCAGCTCAGGCAAGAAGTAATCGAACACTTCGCGGTCACGACTATCTGCCGCCATATTGAAATAAGCCCCTGGAGAAATCCGTAAACCGGTTCTGTCTTTGCCGATACGAGCCACAACAGCATCGACAACCTCAAGCGCAAAACGGGACATATTGGCAGGTGTTCCACCGTATTCATCAGTACGGCGATTGCTGTCATGGTGTAAGAAAGTGTCAATCAAATAACCATTTGCACCGTGGATTTCGACGCCATCGAACCCAGCTTCAATGGCATTTTCCGCCGCTTTGGCGTAATCACGCACTAGGCCTTGAATATCCTCAAGTGTGGCAGGTTTTGGCGTGACATATGTCAGTTCGCGCATTCTTGGCACGCTGCCTTCAATCTTCTGTGCTGATGCCGCAAGCACATCACCACCATCGAAAAAGTGTGGATGAGCAACACGGCCCGTATGCCATAACTGCACAAAAATCTTACCGCCATTGGCATGTACCGCATCGGTCACTTTACGCCAGCCAGCAATTTGCGCTTGAGTAAAAATACCAGGGGTATTTGGGTAACCTTGAGCATCGGGACGAATAATAGTCGCCTCTGTGATGATCAAACCCGCTTCAGCGCGGCGTGCATAGTAGGCAACCATATCATCGGTCGGCACTAAATCGGCATCCGCCATACAACGGGTTAAAGGTGCCATTAAGATACGATTATTTAAGGTAATAGTGTCATTAAGTGAGTAGGTATCGAACAGATTTACCAATGAATTTGGCGTGGTTTGTGTGGTCATTTTCTCAGTCCCATTCTTGAATATGCATTCAAGATATTATTATTTGAACGATCATTCAAGTTCATTTTTGAATGTTTGTTCAAATTTAGGTAGAATCTGGCCTAAGCGTTTCTATACAAGTGAATTAAATTCGATGCGTAATGCAGAGTTCGACCGAGAACAGGTACTTCGCGGCGCTATGGCCGCCTTCATGCACAAGGGTTACACCAAAACGAGCATGCAAGATCTTACTCAAGCCACGGGATTACATCCGGGGTCGATTTACTGTGCCTTCACCAATAAACGCGGGTTATTAATCGCGGCCATAGAGCAATATCAACTCGACAGAAACGAGCAATTCAACAATCTATTCGGCAATGGCGAGAATGTGCTGACTAATTTGAAAACCTACTTAGATCATCTCGTTATTGAATGTCTGAGTTGCGATAGCGCCCAAGCTTGCTTACTGACAAAAGCGTTAAATGAAATTGCAGAGCAAGATGTTGAGATCCGGGACATCATCAATCAGTATCTACAATCTTGGCAGCAAGCACTCACACTACAATTTGCCACCGCAACGTTACAAGGACTCCTCCAAGGCGATCGCAGCAGCGAGCAAAGAGCCCAATATTTAATGATGGGAATTTATGGTTTAAGAACCTTCGCCCACACCCATCCTAATGCCGAAACCTTACAGTATCTTGCAGACCAATTGCTGGTAGAAGTCTGCCATTAAAGTGCGTTAATTTGTGGGACAGTAAATATCTGAATGACTAATCGAATATGATTAAGCGAACAAGCGCTAACATTAATAGAAATAGATGGATTGAATAGAGTTTTTGCAGAAAATGTCGGGACGATAATTTAGCAAAGTGAATTATTCGTCCCAAGAATGACGATTAGTTTAAAATGTTAACCTATATTAGCTTGAGCAAACACTCGCTCGCCTAATGAATTCAATATCTTACACTCACCTTCAAGTACAGCAATGATAGATTTTCCCTTGCGGAAACTTGCAGGTATCATCACACGCCCAGCTTCACTCACTGGCAAATTACCTAATACGGCGTTGTGCATAATTAACCCTACGGGCGCATCATAATATAAAACAGTTACAGTCGCTTGATTTGCTTGCATCACATTTAACTCACATTAAGCAGCATCTACTGCGTTATATTTACGTCGCAAGAGAGCTCCCTGTCCTCAACATTTTAAAATATCCAGGAAGATATTTTAAACATTTTAAATCAATTACTTAAGGTCTTATTCAAATTTTATGATTTTTTATTGGATACAATACTGTCTTATACTGTACACCTTGGGCTATTTAAGCACTTCGGCAAAAAGATGCCAATCTATTTCTATTATGTTAATCAATTACCCACCATCGATCACATATAAGACACAAATAAAGATGCGTTTTTATGCATTTTTTAGAGTAAATAACCTAAATTTGAGTTATCAGTAATCTACTTAGCTTTAAATCCCACTCGAAATCCGCCCCAATGTTTACCGTTTACAAAAATGGGCACCGACAAGTCGTGCATCACTTCGCCCGTATCGCGTTTATAAGTTTGCAATAGCACAGGTTCAGTATGGGCGCCGCAACGGATCCCTGTAGGATCATTAAACAAGCGTTTGGTTCGATTGTGCACCATATCAACCTCAACTTTGCCTGTCAGTGCTTGGCTAAAGCGTTTATTATGGGTCGGAAAATAACCTTTCCTATCAACGGCTCCCGCATAAATAATTTCGCTGTGTTTTGCCAGAATGGGCTCTTGAATTGTTGGAAAATGCTGATCGGTATAACGATCGAAAGCCGTGCTGTATTTCTGCGGCTGAGTATTGGTAATAGGTTGGTATTTAGGATTAAACAAATCAGCCTCGCTAAAACTGCCACTGGCTAAACCTTGTGCTAACTTGTCACCGCACGCTTTAGCGGCAACATTCGCCAATTGCAGAACCTGCTGATCGAAGGTTTGTGTATCCAATTTAGACAGCGCTTTAAAAATACCCTCAGTGGTCAAGGATAAAGTAAAGGCCTGCTCGGATACGCTATGACTCTGTTTACCCGTCGAATTTAATGAGTCACGTATTTGAGTCACCGAGCGGCTAATGTCGTTAGTAGTGTTGTTATATTGTTTGAGTGAATCTTCCATATCACCTAAGGCATGGGCCGATTGGGTCACAGAAGCCGAAATCTCAGTGAAGTGCGCGTCTAACTCGCCCATGGCGGCGACCACATCGGCTGTTTGCGTCACGACTCGCTCCATCAGCCCAGAAGTTTTATCCGTTTCACTGCGGATTTCTAATAACATCTTGCCGATATCTTGGGTCGCACCTGCGGTTTTACCCGCAAGGCTGCGTACTTCGTCAGCCACTACCGCAAAACCTCGACCCTGCTCTCCCGCACGAGCCGCTTCGATGGCCGCATTTAACGCCAACAGATTCGTTTGCTCGGCAACGGAGTTAATCACTTCGGTAATTTTTTGGATTTCTTCGGCTCTTGATTTAAGCGCCTGCACTTGCTCAGCGGCAGTATCAATATCCGTACTCAGTGAACGAATGGCCGCAACACCTTTCTGAGCTTGACTTCGTCCCTGCACGCTAACGCGCTCAGCCTCTTGAGCTTGGCCTAAAATGTCGGCGGCATTATCGCCAAGTTGGGCCGTAGTGTGACTCAATTGCCCTGCAGCAACCGCAATGGCGCTGGCATGCTCGCCATTTGATTCAATTGATTTATTCAATAAATCAATAAAATGCGACACCTCAGCCGAACCGATAGCCATTTTGCTGGTTTGCACACTAATGTCGTGGGCGGGAATGCTTTGCTCTTGTAATGCCTTAATGTTTGCCTCATCGGTGTCGAGCTTAGCCTTAGATGCGCGCAAACACACCCACACCACTAAGCCACAGGCAAGAACGCCCAAGATCAACGCCTGCACAATACTAGGAAGATGCAGTCCCTCAAGTAATAAACTCCCCAGAGTGACCAGCGTGAAACTGATGAAAATTAAAATTTTGTGCTGTATTTCCATATACTTCCCGTAACTGCGCAAGGTAAAAATGAAAGGGAAATGCTAAGAGTCGAATCATTAGCCTTCGTTCAGCTGCTATCAATTACAGCGGCTATTGCTTACAACTGACGAGGGAGGGCTAACTATGATAGCGCTCAAGATTTATAGTTTTAGTCTATTTCTCTGAATAAGCTAGATAATTTATCTCGCTAAATAAACAAAGTAGAAGTTAGCTATCATCAACAGTCTCACGAGCGTATGGCATTAGACATTAGTATTAATCTATCGCGATATAGTCCTAGCCTATCTAAAAGCAGATCTTCCTTGATAAAACCAACTTTGCCCTGAAATGCGTGCCCCGTCGCCTTCTAGGTAATAAATCACATAGGGACGACTGCACTTATGCCAAGAAAACTGCTAATATCGGCGCAATTTTTTTGAGCTAACGAGATCAAGATGGGCAGAGCATATCAAAACAAGAAAGAATCCATGGCGAAAACAGCCGGTCAAAAAACCCGCATTTATTCACGCTACGGTAAAGAGATTTACGTTGTCGCTAAGCAAGGCGGCGTTGAGCCCGATGGAAACTTATCACTGCGTCGCTTAATTGAACGCGCTAAGAAAGACCAAGTGCCTGCGCATGTTATTGAACGCGCAATTGAAAAAGCCAAAGGCGGCGGTGGTGAAGATTACGATACCGCCCGTTACGAAGGTTTTGGTCCAGGCAACTGCATGGTCATTGTTGACTGCTTAACCGATAACGTAAAACGTACCTTCACCGAAGTGCGTCAAGCCTTCGTGAAAAACGATGCCAAACTCGGCGGCCCAGGTACAGTTGGCCACATGTTTGATCATCAAGCCGTGTTCGTGTTTGCGGGTGATGACGAAGATGCGATTTTAGAACTGCTGATGATGGCTGACGTTGATGTAAGCGATGTTGAGCTTGAAGATGGCTTAATCACAGTTTACGCGCCGCACACTGAATACTTTAAAGTCAAAACTGCACTGACCGAAGCGATGCCAGAGGTTAACTTTGAATTTGACAATATCACCTTCGTACCGCAGGACATGACTAAAGTTGAAGGTGAAGATGTCGTTATGTTTGAAAAGTTTATTGCCGCACTTGAAGATTGTGACGACGTACAAAACGTCTATCACAATGCGGAAATTGATGACTAAACGTTTCTTTCGCCTGAAACAAAAACGCAGCTAAGAGCTGCGTTTTTTTATTTATAGATCAAAATATTAAGCTTCAATAAAGCAGCCATGAAACCCTAGTGGCAATACCCTGTTCATTTGAGCCGAAGCGATGGGGCCCGCACTGATATCACTGGCACGAAACAAAGACAAACCAGACTGTTCATTATGGTAATCGAGCCAAGTCATCAGTAAATAGGCTTCGTGCTGCTCAGTGGCGGGGATATAGAGCGGCTCTTCGGCAATCTTGCCTTTGCCAAGATAAAACGCGCTATAGCTCGCGTCGCCAAGTGTATCCGCACTGTGCTTGCTGCTGTCTTTTGCATTATGAATACAATACAGAGTGTTACTTAGCCCTGATTCAGAGTCAGATTCTGCTTCATATTTAAAGTTAGAGCTGGAGCCAGAGTTAACAGCTGAATCTGATCTTGCTCCAACGCCAAATAACGGAACCAACTCCGAAGCCCCACCTGTTTTCTCTGCAAACGCTTTTTCACCGCTAGTTTGTTTTTTACTCATAATGTGCTGCGAAAACTGGGGAAACTCCATCATCACGCCGCTGCGGTTAATACGTGCAAAGGAAGACAAGGTCTCCGCAAACTGCGCTTTGCTAGCTGCTGTAAGTGCTACTGTGAGCGGTACTGTGATCGTCACTAACTCTGCATGGGGTGTCTTAGTTTTTCGCTCCCCCGTCAGCAACCCCTTCATCCCTTGGGTTAAAATAGCAGAATTGGGATAGAGGCAAAGCTGCACCGAAAGTTCGTCATTCTTCTCAATGGCTTGACCAAAGTGAAATACAAATCCCGCAGGTAGCAGGTGCAACTGGCGCACGCTAAAATCAGCTTTGTCGATGACTAGTAATTGCGATGGCAATTCGGGGCGCCATTTAAAGGCATCAACATAGGTTTCGCCCTCTTCATACACGCAGGATGAAATGTAAAACACCAGCTTACTCTCACTCTGCGCGAAGGCATGTAAATAGCTAGCTTGAGGTAATTCAATCACTTCCATTCTGGCAATGCTGTCATCGGCTGCCACTTGATACACAAGTAATTGCTTATCACCACCGACATACCAGACGCCAAAATTCCATAGTCCACCTTGTCCGTCATCGAGTGGGTGAGCAGAAAAGGGCAAGCCCTTAAATTTGTCACCAAAACTTTTCACGCCAAGCGTGGTTAAGGTCTGAGCATCAAGTCGATAGGGTGAACCCGCCTCCCATAAAGCGAGCAACTCGCCGTGGCGCGGCAATAAACTAGTATTGGCCACATTCAAATCGTCGTTATTTCGAATAGGTAAAGCATTGGGGATCACTGTGCCTGCAGTCGTGTACTTAAACGCGCCAGCGGCCTCTTCCACTTTAAACTTCTTTGTTTGGATAAACTTAGCCTGATGCTGAATTTGCCTATTGCTCACACTAAACTGCTGCACCATGCCATCGCCATCGAACCAATGCTGATATGCCTTACCTGCCCGAGACATTTTCGCTGGCCCATTACGATATAGATTGCCGCTCAACTGCGCTGGCCACTCGCCTGAAACCTGCATAGTCAGTGGCTGATAGTCAGCTTCAGCACCACTAAATCCAATCGCCCATGGCTCACGTGCGACCGTTTGTGCGTTATCCAGCGCCAGCAATTTATCCACTGAACTGGCCCAAACAGCGGTCGTCATTAGGGCGGCTGAGCCTGCTAGAAATTGACGTCTATCCATGGTGCAGCCCTCCCTTAGCGAATGTGTATAGTGATTTGCGCATCGGCCTGCAAACTAAAGCTGGCGTCTTTAAAGCTCGCAGGTCCAAAACTGCCGGCGTTATTGCTAAAACCATAGCCTTCACTCGGCACACCTAACATATTGGTATCTAAGCTGTGGTTGCCATTTTCATCGTGAAAGACCTTGACCGCATATTGGCCATCAGCGAGATCGCTAAATACCAGCCTATGCTCTGTCTTAGTGACGGGTTTTATCATAGACGCACTAGGATTGTGGCCTGCGGCGTAATCCTCGGCATTGGCGTAAAGCTCAACCATCAAGGCGCCGGTTTGTACTTGAATATTATCGATATCCACAGTCAGGGTATGTGCCTGGCTCTCAGCCGACATGCTTCCAGCCGATACACTTCCAGCCGACAAGAGCAAGCAAGCTAAGCCTACGCCCCAAATCGCTGATAACGTCCTTTTGGTCATATTTGCTCGGCGAATCTGGGTTGTTGTCATCGTTAAGTTCACGTGTTTCATGTCTTGCTCCTGTTATTTGCGCTGATAAGTGACTGCGATGGAGTTAGCTTAAAAAATCACAGGACGAAAAACAGGTGCCAAAAGTCATGAAACAAGAATTTAACAAGATGACTTTTGGCATAGTGACATCTGGCGCTGATACCTTAGAATGGTCGGCAGAATCGGATTAAGGAATAGACATTCGTGCTAGAAAATCGATTAGCAAAAGAAGAGAGCATGTTGATTGCCGCTGGAGTGATCACTTGGGCATTAATCGCTTGGGTCGGAATAACCCAAGCCGCATTGCATACATGGCAAGGCATGCTAAATGCCGTACTGTATGGGCTGTTTTTAGTGCAATTTATACTAATAGCAACGGACATAGCTCCACATAATAATATTCAACTTCGCCGCATAACCACGCTAGCAATGCCCTTGATCGTACTGAGCTTATTACTCACGGCAAACCATGCATTGCTGCCGATCCTCTTCGTCATTTGGGCGTCACTGTTGCCTGAGTTTTTTAGTCGTCGCCAAGCTATTTCACAGCTGCTGCTAGCCAACCTTGTTTATTACGCGCTGCTGAAATGGCAATTGCATGAACAAAGCAATGTGTTCAATATTTTGATTTATCTTGGCTTTCAATTCTTTGCCTACAGCAGTAGCCAAGCAAGGCTTTCTGAACGTAAATCACGTTTGATACAAGAACAGCTAAACCAACAGCTTATTGCCACTCGCGCCCTACTGAGCCAAGCCAGCGAACAGCAAGAAAGACTGCGGATATCACGCGATTTGCACGACATTCTCGGCCACCAACTCACAGCGCTTTCCCTGCAATTGGAAGTACTAAGCCATACAGCGCCCGAGGAACTCAAACCTCAAGTGAACCAAAGTAAATCCTTAGCTAAAGAGCTACTTGAAAGTATTCGCGCCGTCGTCAGGGCTCAAAGAGTGCAAGTGGGATTGGATTTAGTCCCACCTTTAGAGGCACTGATGACCCGCTTACCCAGCGTGACTCTTAACTGCAAAGGGATGAAGCCACTGCAAACAGCCGAACTGACTCAGGCACTACTGTTAGTGCTGCAGGAAGGCATCAGCAACGCCGTTCGTCACGGCAAGGCGAATCAACTGCAATTGAGCATGCAAGACTCCCAAAGCGCGCTGGTATTGCAACTAAGCGACAACGGCATGGGGCTAACACGGGGATCCGCGCGAAACGCATCAGCTAAAAGCGGCACTGGACAGTTCAGTACTGGGCTCGGCGGCATGCAGGAAAGGCTACAACCCTTTAATGGCACCTTGGAGTTAAGAGCAAATGACTCGGCGCCCGGCTGCCAACTCACCCTCACACTCCCTGCACTCGCTTAACTTTTTATTAAAAACGCTTTGGGATCTCTATGGATATGCAAAACAACATTATCAGTGTCGGTTTAGTAGAAGATCAACAATTGGTTCGCCAAGGTATCGCCAGCCTGCTCGCCATTTCCGACAACATTCGCGTGTTATGGCAAGCCGAAGACGGCCAAGATGCACTCAAAAAGCTTGCCAGCAATCCCGTCGATGTACTGCTCAGTGATATCCGCATGCCAAATCTTGATGGTATCGCCATGCTCAAACAGATACGCCAGAGTGCCAATAGTTTACCTATCATCATGTTAACCACCTTCGATGACAGTGAGTTATTCCTCAATAGTTTGCAGGCGGGCGCCAATGGTTTTTTGCTCAAGGACGTGTCACTCGACAAGTTACTGCACGCCATCGAAACCGTCGCCAAAGGCGGCTACTTGATAGAGCCTTCGGTACTCAAACAGATGAGTGAGCCTAAACCTGCACCTAGCGTTGGGGTAACTAGAAATGAATTATTGTCGGAACGGGAGCGGGAAATTCTCAGTTTTATGGCGGGCGGCTTCTCCAACAAGGAAATCGCCAATGCGGTATTTTTAGCCGAGGGCACAGTGAAGAATCATGTCTCTAACATACTCACTAAACTCGATTGCCGAGACCGTACCCAAGCTGTGCTCAAGGGATTACAACTGGCATTGATTTAACCCATTAGCATTAAACCAAACCCGATTGCCAACAAAAAGGGCCATTTAAGGCCCTTTTTGTGCTCATCTAAAGCAATGAGTTATAGCTAAAACCTAACGAAGATCCATCTCTTGGATAATTTCATGGGCAATAGCTGGCGTTGTACAGCTCGGGGTTTCATGCAAATCCGCTTTTAACTGACCTTTACGGTGCTTAAGTGCTGCATCTAATTTTTTCGATGCGGCTTTGATTGCTGGGTACATAACCTCATCGGTACCTGAAGCAGAAATACGGCTTCCTTCATAATTCGTACGAAGCTCAACCTGATACTCGCCATGCTCTTTCGCAATAATAATGTCCAGTGCGATCAGAGAGGGGAAATGGGTGGCGATTTTTGCAAATTTTTCGTTAACATCTTCTCTAATAGAATCAGTAACATCGACGTGGTGACCAGAAATATTTATTTTCATAGGTTGTCCCTTTTAGTGTCATTACTTTTATTTTTGCTTCACTAATAGAGCTTGGGGCATGCAGGATAAAACACAAGGGTTATTGGCAAATATTTCGGTCAACTCAGGTATTAGCATCTCCTAAATGTGACCTCCATCAAGAAGTCAAAAATAAAACAGCGAGAAAAACATGATTAAGTGATTGATTTATAAACAGGCATTAATAATAAATCAATCACAAAATGCAATACGACATAAGGTAAATACGCTTAATATTTACGTTGCACACTCTGCTGCCAAAACTGTTGGGACAAATGATGCGTCTTGGTCGATAAACGCGACACTTGATCACCCCGCGCTGCCGCATCGAGCGTCTGCTCTAAACTCTGCTGAGCCAAGTCGCTGATCACATGGATAGCTCGGCTAATTTCTGCGGCCACCGAAGTCTGCTGCGTCATCGCCGCCGCATTATCATCACTCAAAGAATTAATTCGCGAAATAGATGAAAGCAACTCGCCAAAAGCCACACTCGCATCTTGCGCTAAGCTTACCGAACGTTTTACCTGCTCCTGCCCTGCCATCATGGTCGAGGTTGCCCTTTGAGTGCTTTCCCTAAAACGGCTAACAATTAACTCAATTTGCGAGGTGGATTGGCTAGTACGGCTCGATAACTGCCTGACCTCATCGGCCACCACGGCAAAACCACGACCACTCTCCCCAGCCCGCGCCGCTTCAATTGCCGCATTTAAGGCTAATAAGTTAGTTTGGTCGGCAATGGCACGTATGACTTCGAGCACTTGGTGAATCGCACTGCTATCTTGTTCAATAGCTTGTACAACATCGGAAAAGTGGCTCACTTGTACACTTAACTGATGTATCGCATCAATAACCGTTTCTAAACGTGAATGACCGCGTTGAGCCGCCTCATGGCTCGACACCATTTCCGAGGCAGTGCGATGAATGTTTCCCGTTACTTCAGCAAAACTGGCACTCATCTGCTCCATCGCCGTCGCAGCTTGCGTGGTTTGTTCACTCTGACTATCGGCATGCTCCCAAGTGTTTGTAATGGTTTGTTTAAGGCTGACACTTTGTGCTTGGATCTCACTGGCAGAATCAGCCATACGGCCAACAACGCCACCAATTTCAGTGATCAAAAAACGTAGGGCGAGGTCTAATTTACCGATCTCATCTTGGCGGCCGGTGTAGACGCCCGTAGCGACAGGATCGTCAATAATGTTGGTTGCCATAGACACAAGCTTTTGCAGCGGCTGCATCAGGTAATACCATGCTAGGCACGCGAGACTCATTCCCACCATCGCGGCAACTATGGGGGAATAACTGGCAATCATCGCCGTAGCCGTAATCGAAACCAACATGGCCAGCAGTATTTTACCACTGAAACCTAACCTATCTTTACGCAATACTTTAGGTTGCTTGCCCTGATTAATATCACTGTAAATACTCTCAGCGGCTTTAATCTGCTCAGGGGTAGCTTGGCGACGAACAGATTGATACTCATGAACTTTACCATCTTCATACACTGGCGCGACGTAGGCATTCACCCAATAATAGCCGCCCGTTTTGGTGCGATTTTTAACTATCCCCATCCAAGGCTTGCCCTGCTTAATTCGCTCCCAGAGGATCTTAAATGCAGCCGCAGGCATATCTTGATGGCGCACTATGTTATGTGGATTCCCTTGCAACTCAGCAACACTAAACCCACTGATCTGCGAAAAGGTCTGATTCACATATTTAATATTTCCCTTCAGATCCGTCGTTGATAGTAAAATCGCATTATCTGACAGGTGTGTTTCACCATTTGTAGAATTTTTATGCATAGGGTTATCAGGCTAGGTCTCGGTAAAAAAGATAACGCATTCTGCCAAAACCGTCGTCTATCAAAATTGATAAAGCTCACATTGGCAGCATAAAAATTAACCTAATGCTAAACAAGCAGTAACCACTAAACACATATCAACAAATAAAAACAAACAATTGTGACAGGGCGCTCGTTACGCTACATACGTTAAACTCGTCACCCTACACTCGCTAAAGCAGATCAGCTTAAGATCACAAATTCACATTCGAATCTAAATGATATCGTTTATCATTTGAATTAACTAAGTTATACTTCTCGCGGTTAGCTATCTACTGCTATAGAAATGCATTCGTCGTTAAGCCAAAAAGCTCAAGCACACTTTGCAGAATCAACAGTAACGGATAGCCATAACAGACCCATATTGGCTCGAAATGAGAAGTGGCACTTATGTCTAATACACCCGCGTTTGAAACCTCAACGCAATCTTCTACAACTCAAATGCGCTCGTTCTCGCTGATTTCGCGGGGAATTGTGCAATGGTTTAAGCAAGAGCAATCGCAGTTTGCCTTCAAAGTCTTTGCCCGTGCGAGTGCCGCTCTACTGGCGGGTTATGTTGCGGCAGCAACCTTGGCTTGCCTGCTGACATTAGTACTACCTATGCCGCGCTTTGAAAGCACGATAACGGCCAATATGTTAGCTTTCCTGTTTTATGCCGTCGCTATTATTTATGCCTTTTGTGTGCGTAAAACCTGGCATGCATGGCGAGATTTAGGCTTAGTGAGTTTGTTATGTTTTGGATTGATCAAGGTATGTGGGCAATAAGATGAAAGAGACATTTTTTAGAACTTTATCTTGGCTACATACCTGGGCAGGCTTGCTGGTATGTTGGGTATTATTGTTGATCTTTTTTGCGGGTAGCTTGAGCTATTTTCGCCATGAGATCAGCCTTTGGAATGAACCCGAATTACACAAAGGGGTTTATCAAGACTACCGAGCCGATACCCTCGAAAACCAATTAGATAAAGGTCAAAGTTACATAGAAGCGCATTCGCCGGCAACAGCGCAGCGCTGGATGATAGGTTTTCCAACTGAACGGACCCCCTTTCAAAGCGTTAGCTGGCAACTGCCACCTGAAAAAGGTCAGCGTCGTGGCAAGACTGAAGAACATGTAGCCTTAGCAGATGGCAGCGGCATGATCTCTGAAGTGCGTGAGAGTCGCGGCGGTGATTTCTTCTATCGTCTGCACTTTGACTTGCACTATATGTCCGCTATTACAGCCCGCTATATCGTCGGCGTTTGCACTATGTTTATGCTGATCGCCCTTATCAGTGGCATAGTGATCCACAAACGGATCTTCAAAGATTTGTTCAGTTTTAGACGGGATAAAGGCGCTCGCTCTTGGCTAGACGCGCACAATGTGAGCTCTGTCATCGCCCTGCCCTACCATTTGATGATCACTTATACAGGGCTTATTACCCTAATGCTTATCTATATCCCATGGACGGTTAATACTGCCTATTCGGGTGATAACCAAGCTTTTTTAAAAGAACTTAATCCCGCCAGACAAACCGAGAAAGCCGCGGGGATTAGTGCGCCACAGGTGCAACTGAGCCAATTACTACCTCAAGTGAAAGCCGCATGGGGCGATGCGCCAATTAAGCAAGTGATAGTGTCATACCCTAAAGATCAAAATAGCCAAGTGACCTTTTACCAAAACACAGGTAAAGATGTGACCGATGAAGCCAATATTTTGATATTCAACGGGGTAAATGGTGAGCTTAAATATGCCAGCCCGCACGAAGCCTCTGGAGCATCCGCGACTTACGATACTATGATGTCGCTGCACACGGCACGTTTTGCCGCCCCGCTGCTAAGATTTTTATTCTTTTTCTGCGGTTTATTAGGCTGCGCTATGATCGCGACAGGCACTTTGATGTGGGCCATTCGTCTACGTCAAAAACAGCAAAAATTGATCGATAAAGGCGAGAAACCAAGCTTTGGATTACGTTTAGTTGAAGGGTTAAACTTCATGTTTATCTTAGGATTACCCTTAGGCACTGTAGCCTTCTTTTACGCCAATCGTCTCTTATCGACAAGTTTTGCAAGCCGCTCTGAATGGGAAGTTCACAGTTTCTTTATCGCGTTAGCGGCAATGGGAGTTTGGGCTTTCTTGGGTCGTTCACGTCGCCAGTGGCAAACCGCATTACGACTCACAGGGACTTTGTGCTGTGCGCTGCCCGTGCTCAATGCCTTCACATCACCAAGCAATATCATCGACAATATCCAATCCCATCAATGGGCTTTAGTCGGATTTGACGTGCTCGCAGTGCTACTTGGTGGCGCTATGCTATTTGCCAGTAAAAGAGTGACTTTGATTGCTAAGGCCCCCACTAAACGCCCAGCAAAAGCAAAAAATGCACGTAGAAGCGAATCCCAAACATCCCTTGCCAGCGACCTTAGTTCGTCATCTTCATTGGAGGAAGCCAAATCATGATGCCAGAATTTATTCCCCTACTTGGGATCTTAGGTTTGAGTTATCTTTCCCTCGCCCTGTTTGCCTTAGCTAAATTTGGTCACTTCAAGGATGTGTTCAATCGTCCACCAGCACAATGGCAAAGTCGTTTGCTAACCTTGTTTGCTTGGTTACTACTAGCATTTAGCTTAAGTGCCTGCGCGAGCGATCAGGGCTGGGCCTACGGGAGCATTTTGTTTATGGGAATAATTTCCCTCGCGGCAATGCTGGTCATCCTAACGTTAAGCTACAGCCCGCGCCATTTACCGATAGGAATCGTCACTGGCAGCGTGCTCACTGGCACTCTATTACTGAGTGCTGGGATCTAATGTCCAGCTAACACTGGCATGGCGATCATGGCTAAGTGAGCACCGCTAGGCTATAGTGCCCTGATGTCCTTCAGATAGGAGAAAATAATGGGCTTTAACTTAACGGTTAACTGGCAAACCTCGCCCGCCGAAGAAGGCGAATTTTGTCGAGACCACAGTATTACCTTTGGCAGCGGCCAGACGATTCAAGCCTCGTCGGCACCGGAATACAAAGGCAATGGGCAAAATGTCAATCCAGAGGAAAGCCTGTTGGCTGCATTATCCTCATGCCATATGTTGACCTTTCTAGCGATTGCGCATCTTAAGCGCTTACCTGTAACCTCTTATGTGGATAATGCCACTGCAGAGCTGGGTAAAAACGAGGCGGGCAAGTTGGCCGTGACAAAGATGGTGCTCAATCCTAAGGTCATTTTCGCTGAAGGGGTCGAAGTCAGCCAAGAAACCCTTGAGAAAATTCACGAGAAAGCACATGCAAATTGCTTTATCGCTAATAGTTTAGCAACAGATATTCAAATCAAGTTTTAGGATTTGAGCAGATCTTTATGGCCCGCTGATGGTTTTCTTAAGCGGGCTTTTTTATTGCCGCACCGTAAATTAATAGCTGTCTGAATCATTGCTATCATCGAATTATCCGCGCCACCTAACCATCCACAGAGTCTAACTTTTCACCATTATTCAGCTCAGGTCCAGCTTTTAAACAGTACGATAGAAGCCAATCTTAGCTTGGTATCATCTGTTGGAATTAAAAGATGCACATTCAACCACTGCGAAATTCCCTGTCTGTAAGCCCACAAAAAAATGTCTCCACTGCTGAATTTGCACAAGTTAACAATGCCGTTCAAACCAGCGCACCAGCGTCAACTGATACAGTAACGCTTTCTAGCGATGCAAAACAATTGGCGGCGAATACGCAAAAACCAGCAGAAATGCCAGCACTGAGGGATAACATAGAAACCTTAGTCGAATTGAAACACGCGAAGATGAAGTATCAAGTGATCGCCGACATGACCAATTTAGCGACAGGAACGAGCCAAGGGATTTCAGCACCAACGGCCTATTATCTAAGCCATAACGAAGACGCGAGAGCAATGACAGTGAATCACCTTGCCCAACAACAGCAAGTGAACACTATGCAAACCTATGCGGAAACAAGTAAAAATGGGAATAGAAGTATTAATGAATGGGCATAAAAATGGGTGTTGTCTCGGGAACCAAGAGACAACACCCTAACTTTGTACGCGGACATGCTAGCCGAGATACCTTAAATTTCGGTTAAATACTGAATTTAAATATCAATTACTTAGCTTTAATATCCTGTGCCATACCTTTTACAGGCAAAGGTTGCACTTTTAAGGCTGGGATTGGCTGTTTAACCAACTCATCCTTCAAATAACTTATTGCAGTTTCAAGCTGCGCATCTTTGCCATTAAAGGTAGCGAAAGGTAAGTTATCAACTTCAATATCCGGCGTTACGCCATGGCCTTCAAGCACCCAGCGGCCATCCATTGCATACTGTGGATACTCGGCCACCCGCGCCATCCCTTTATCAGTCAACGCATTTCGCCCAGATAACCACACACCCGCACCTGCCGTTTGCTTACCAATTAAGGGCGCAATACCGAGTGCTTTAATCCCTGCGGAGAAGGTTTCGCCGTCGGAATAGGTCAGTTCATCGGTTAACACCACTAAATGACCGCGGAAGGTTTGTTGCATATTGGTGTTTGGCGTGCCGTGGGTCGGTTGCCAAAACGCCCAAGCGCGGCGTAGTAACTTCTCGATAATCCAACTGTCAATATTGCCACCGCGGTTACGGCGAACATCGATAATCAAACCCTCTTTATCGTAGTTGGCATAAAACTCACGGGCGAAACTTTCAATATCACCACCGCCCATGGCATATAAGTGCAAATAACCCATCTTGCCCTGACTTGCATCCTCGACCACAGCCGCGTTATGGCTCACCCAATCTAAGTAACGTAATTGACTGTCCACCACAGCGCTAACGGGCATGACGATGGTTTTATGGGTTTGGCTACCACGCTTAAGCTGTAGTAATACTTGCTTATCCTGTTGATTGCGCAGAAGACGCGTGACGTCGGCCACATTCACCACTGGCGTGCCATTAATAGCCAACAGCATATCGCCTTCTTTAGCATCGACTTCGATACGATTTAACGGTGAAGCATTAGCCGGTAACTCAGGATCGTTACTGTAAATGTGCGCGATTTTAACGCCATCTGCAGTTTGTTGTAGGCGCGCGCCAAGGCTTGCCGCTTTAGCCGCATCGGGATCTTGAGGTAAATCACCACCGCGCACCTGTGAGTGCAAAGAATCTAACTCGCCCATCATTTGCATGAAGATGTCATTCAGTTCGTTACGATCGGTCAGGCGGTCGAGCAAAGGCTGATACTTAGCCTTAGTGGCTTGCCAATCGAGGCCGCGCATCTTCTTGTCAAAGAAAGATTCTCGGTGCATCAACCACGCATCTTCAAACATTTGCTGCCATTCAAGCTGCGGAGAAATCGCTAACTGCCATTGTTCCGTTTGCACTTTGGCATTATCCGTATCGCCTAATTTATCGCCGCCATCAACAATCAGGAGAGATTTCTCATTACTGTGCTTACGTAGCATCAGCTTTTTACCATCGGCAGAAACCTCATATTGGCCAATGTCCTCGGCAAAAACCTCGGCTTTGGGGCTTAATCGGTCAAATTTGATGGTCATTAAATTAGGTGCGACATCGTCACCAATAGCTTGATCTAACAGATAAAGTCTATCATCGACGACGCGCAGCTTACTGTAATTGCCTGAATCGACAGGCACTTGCCATAAACGCTGGGAGATCCCTGCCCAATCGATTTTCACTAGACTCGGTTTATCCTTAACATCGGTTTTTTCAACTTGATTAGATTCGAGTTCATTGGGTTTACTAAAGGGGAATTTGGCATTTTTGACCAGTGCGATGGCAAAAATTTGGCTGCGTTTATCAAACACAGGGCCCATGTTTCTATCGCCCCAAGGTGAACTTGGTGTTGCGCTGAATTGGCGATTCGATAGGAAATATAGCCACTGGCCGTCACTGCTAAAGGTTGGCGAATAGGACTCGTATTTGTCGCTTGTGAGCGTCTCGGCCTTATTTTCATCCACAGAATACAGGACGATTTGCGGACGTTGTTTACCGATTTCCGACTTAGTTAATGCAATAAAACGGCTGTCACCGGACCAGCGGATATCGGCGTAAGGCCCAAGTCCCTCGCCGTTAGTGATGATTTTTTGATTGGTATTTTTCTTTAAGTCGAGCAGCCAAACGTTACCATCGTTATCGTCATGGGCGATAAATCGACCGTCACTGGACAAATTAAGACTCATTCTTAAAGTATGACCGTCTTTGGTTAACTGTTTAGCGCCACTGCTGCCATCAGCAGGGAATTGCCAAATTTCCTGCTGACCTGTCATGTCGCTAATCGCATAAACCGACTTGCCATCTTGGCTCAACACCGCTTCCCTTACGCGATAAGTCCCCGGCAGTGCAACTTGAACTAAACGCGAGCCATCAATACCCGCGATCGCCACGTGGCTGCGGGCGGTGATCACCACTTTATCGCCAGCGGGGGCCAAATTAGTTGAAGAAGCGTAATCCATAGGCTCTGTCACCCAATGCTCACGGCGCTCGGAAAAATCGGAAGTGAGTTCAATATTGAGTAACGAGTCTTTAGCGGCCGCAATATCAAACACATGGATATCCGCACCTAACTGGAATACCACTTTGCCTTGGTCCATCCGCGCACCGCGGACCTGCCAATCTTTAAATTGTGTTAACTGTTTTGCATCTGAACCATCGAGCGCACTCGACCAGAGGTTGTCGTTGCCATCGCTGTCGCTAATAAAATAGAGTCTGTCCTGCCATAGCATAGGTTGGCGCACTGAGCCGTCGTGTTGGCCGCTGAGCAACTGTGCTTCGGTTTTGCTGCCGAGTTTAAAGCGCCATAATTCGCCTTTTGCACCGCCACGGTACACTTTGGCGTTATCACCAGTCACTTGCAGACCAAAGCGGGTGAAGTACACGTATTCGTTGCGATCATCAATCACACCTTCGACCGCATCGGCTAAGGGTAAATCTGTAGTGGTGAGGGTTTGAGGATCGACGCTGCGCAGCATCCAATTATTAGCAGGACCAAAACCAGTGTCGGTAGAATATAAAATCTCGCCTTTGGCAGTCCAGCCCTGAACTCGTACACGGCTATTCTCAAAAGTCACCCGTTTAGCAACACCGCCCGTAATGGGGATCACATACACTTCGCTCGCGCCTTCATAGTTGGCAACATAAGCAACCCACTTACCGTCGGCCGAAATAGTCGCCCCTAGCTCTTCCGCAGGTAAACTCGTTAAGCGAGTCGCCGCTTTTTGACCTAAGGTCTGAGTCCATAAATCCCCTTCTGCAGTAAAGACTAAGGTTTGATCGTGCAACGCGGGCGCACGGTAATACCCTTGATTGCTCACCGCATCGGCAGCGATGGTTTGGAACGCTGTTAATGTGCCTAGGGCAAGCATACAGCAGGCGACAGAATGGCGAAGTTTCATGTATGACCTCTATCCTATTGTTATTTTTAGCAATAGACTCTTTACTACGAGATTTTGCTAGCAGATTTAGCGAAGAAATTCTTGCCATGGGCTTTTGTAAAAAACCACAATCAAGTCCAAAGCATGACAATTGAGCCCAACAAGCTAGCAGAATTTGATAGAGAGTTCAGTAACTTCAAGTCAGAGAAGTTTTAGCAAATGTGTCACATCTTAAATCGCGGAGGAACAACTGAATAAAAGACAGGATTCATTAGAGGAAAACATCAAAGATCATAGCGTTACCATATTGCACTAGGATAAAAATATACCAGAGTCGGACACGAGTGGCTAACGTGAAGGGCTAATGTTAAGGGCTGACATACAGCGTCTTTAGCGGACTGTTTAGGCGGCTCATATTAGACTGTTTCGCCAGTGTCATTTGTTGCCATTTATTGATCACTCGTGCAATTTCACCGTTATCCATCAATGCCTTAATCGCATGATTAAACTGCTCTAACTGGCTTGTCTTGATACTCGCTTTGCTGAACATTAAATGAATATGGTTTTGATCTAACACTAACTTAAGTGGCACTAGCTTGATGCGTTGATGCTGGCTGGCGATATAGGGCATGGCTAAGGTATCTCCGACGATCATATCTCCTCTACCGTAGATAAGCATTTGCACAGACTTATCTGAGTCTGGACTTAATACTAACAAGTGCTCCTGCTCTAATCTATATTGAGATTCTTGATAATCTGCACCATACCAACCGCTAGAAGGGACAAGTAGACGCAATTTTTTGGTAAAAATGTCCTCCCATTTATCGATATTAATCTGATCTTTTTGCTCATAAAGTACAAATAAGCGTAGCTCTTCATCTCGGTAATAGGTTGAAAAAAGAGCATAGTTTTGACGTTCATCCGTCATAGTCGCTCCCATCAACACATCTAACTGTCCTGCTCGCAACATCTGATGCGAGCGCTTAGCAGGCACATTAATAAAATGAACTTCACAACCAAGATACACTGCAAATGCCCGCATCAGATCCACATCTAAGCCTTGGGCTTCTCCGTGAGGATCTTGCCAAGCATAGGGAGGCCAATCGTTGTAACCGACTTTAATCATGTTCTTACAAGGTAAAGAACTATTGACCTGCGGCGCACTTACAGCGGGCAAGACTAAAAAAAGCAAAAATAAGACAGGAACGTATTTAAACCATGGCATAGGCTAAGTTACTTGCCTCTTAAGTTGACGATCCTCTCTTGATTAAGATGAAGTATAACGATTCAGTGTCAGACTTCCGCGAGGGGGTTCTACCTCAGTAAGCGTAGTTGTCACTTAGATAGCGCGCCATAAACACCGGCGAGATCACAGTAATTAGCCTAAAAAAGGGCGAGGAATTATAACAAAAAAGCACAACAGCCAAGAGTGAGATCTAAACGACTCACTATACTGCGATAAAGGCTAAGCCTGAACGCAGGAGATAAAATAAAGTTTTATAAATTAAATCAAACACTTATAAATAATAGCAACAACTTTAGTGGGATCCCCCATATCGACTTGTAACCAAACTATGTGTGTCCCCCCCAATTCCTCCCCCTGAGCCGTGGCGGACTCTTTAGCTTCATCAAGCTGGTTTTCATGGCGGCTCACCCCAGTGACTAAAGCAAAACTATCGCAGTGGGTGACTTCAAAATCGTAGGCCACGTTAATGCGACGATATAGTTCATGCTGCTTGGTCGCACATCCAGATATTAAAACGCAAAAACATGTACTTAACAGAAAAAATTTAGACAAATCAATTAACCCACAGATTAAACACGCGGGTGAACATAACTAATTGCAATCGATAAAATTGTGAACAATGTCACA
Source organism: Shewanella sp. SM74 (assembly GCF_025653725.1). Classification (NCBI taxonomy): domain Bacteria; kingdom Pseudomonadati; phylum Pseudomonadota; class Gammaproteobacteria; order Alteromonadales; family Shewanellaceae; genus Shewanella; species Shewanella sp. SM74. Next base: position 282,002 of record NZ_JAKKRZ010000003.1, read on the forward strand.
TATAAGAAACCAAGGATAATACAGAAAGTTACAAATATTAATTAAATATCATGTAGTTAACCAATGGTTGTTTTATGTTCACCGTTAACACAAGCTCATCAATTTCTCACCATAAAATTCACACTTGTAAAAAAAGGGAGCCAAGCTCCCTTCCTGCTTTTACGCCATGTTATTCCACTGCTAGGCAGACATCAGTAGGGCTAAAGCCCTTAAGCTAATATTTTGAATAAATGCACTTTTAATGCAGCAAAATCTGCCGCTAATTCCGCGGATAAGATGGGCTTACTCGCAACAGCTTCAAGCTCAGGCGGCAAGGGTAAGTTAAGCGTTAATTCTCTATCCACAACATCCTTAAATTTAGCGGGATGCGCCGTCCCCAAGAATATACCCACTTCGTCAGGCACTAAGGTTAAAGACAAGGCTTTAGCTGCAATCGCCGCATGGGGCTCAGACACATAACCTTGTGCATGCAACTCAGCTAATGCCAGTGAAGTTTGCTCTTCAGATAAACGCATGCCCACTAAGTTACTCAGCGGCCATGCTAATTTCTCACAAATGGCTTCCACTCGCGGCCAGTTACTTGGCTCACTCACATCCATCGCATTAGACATGGTCGCTTGGGTTTGATTGGGCTGCCATTGGCCGTTTTCTAAATAGCGCGGCACAGTATCATTCGCATTGGTTGCGGCGATAAAGCGTTTAACCGGTAACCCCATGGCTTTGGCGAATAAACCCGCCGTCAGGTTACCAAAGTTACCACTTGGCACTGAAATCACAGGATCGGCGTCGTGGCGTTGTTTAGACTGGGCAACTGCTTCAAAGTAATAACAAATTTGCGCGAGTAAGCGGCTGATGTTAATAGAGTTCGCCGAGTTTAAGCTCAACCCCTCGCGGACTTCTGGATCATCAAAGGCGCGTTTAACTAAGTCTTGGCAGGCATCAAAATCGGACGATACGGCAACTGTATGGATATTCTTGCCCAACGTAGTGAACATCTTTTCCTGTAGCTCACTGATCTTGCCCTTAGGATAGAGCACCACTACATTGACTTTTTCAAGCCCATAAAAGGCATCGGCAACCGCTGCGCCAGTGTCGCCCGAGGTCGCAGTCAAAATGGTTAAGCGCGTGTCGCCCACAAAGGCATTGACGCATTGCGCCATAAAACGCGCACCAAAATCTTTAAATGCCAGAGTAGGACCGTGGAACAATTCGAGGCAAGCGCGCTGCTCATCGACGGCAACTAAAGGTAAATCGAAGTTAAAGGCACGCTCAACTAATTCATCTACCGCATCTTGCCCTAATTCAGAGGCAAGCCATGCACCGAGCACTTTCTTACTGCGCTCAACAAATGGCAGCGCCAGCAGCCCTTCAATATCGTCCAAGACCGGAATTTGGGTGGGAAAGAACAAACCTCTGTCCAGACCTAAACCTAATTGCACTGCTTCTTTAAAGCTCACTTTCTGCGAAGGGTGTTTTAAATTATATAGTTCCATGCTCAACTCAACCTTTTGATGCTAAACCTTCAATGCTAATTTGGGGTACTTAGTCTTAGCTAAATTAACGATTAATCGACTCTACGCGTGCCTTGCTCATCGAGGCGACACACGTGGGCAAAGCCACCCACCTCGGTGAGATAATGCTGTTCTAACCAAGCTTTAGCGGTATTTGCCGTGGCTAAATCATCGGTAATCGAAAACAGCGTTGGGCCACTGCCGGAAATCCCCGTAGTCAACATGCCTAAATCGGCTAAAGCGACTCTGGCATTGTCATAACCCGGAATCGCAGCTGCGCGATAAGGCTCGGCTAACACATCTTTTAATACGCTGATCGCAAGCTTGGCATTCTGCTGATAAGAGGCATGTACAAAGGCACTTAAATAACGACCAAAATCGATAGTGACACTTTTATCATATTGATCAGGCATGAGTTTACGCATCATTGCCGTTGAGAGTGAAATCCCTGGATAGGCCACAACCCAATACCATTCTTTAAAACTCGGTATCGCTTCACATACAGTGCCCGGCACATTGAGCATCAATTGCATGCCGCCTAAGTAACAAGGGGCGACATTGTCATAGTGCACACTGCCGCTGATCTTACCTTCAAACTCGCCCATCAGTTCCAGCAGGGCTTGTTCGTTGTAAGGTCTGTCAAAATGTTCATTCAGGGCATATAACGCTGCCACGACAGAGCTTGCACTCGAACCTAAACCACTGCCGACGGGCAGGTTCTTTTCCAGTGTCAGCGCTACGCCTTCATCTGCTTTACCAAGCGCTTCTAAATACTCCTTACTCAGGGCGGTTAAGAAGAATTCGGCACATTGGTACACTATATTATCTTGCGGATTTTCAGGCAGTTTATGGGCCCAAGCACCAGTTTGCGCCAGACTCACACCCGACGCTGCCGCCGCGATAGTCACTCTGTCGCCGAGTAAACTGCCATCGATAGGCGCCAAAGCGGCGCCCAGTAAATCAAATCCGACTCCCACGTTACCCATAGAGGCTGGAGCATAAACGGTCAAACTCATACACTCACCTCACGAGTCCAATTCAAGGTTCTTAATACATCGGCAAAAGCGCCAGCGGCAGTCACTTCCGTTCCCGCGCCATAACCGCGCAGCACAAAGGGAATGGGCTGATAATAACGGCTGTAGAATGCCAAGGCATTTTCGCCGCCTTTAACACTATAAAGAGGATCTTGTGCATCGACTTCGGCGATACGCACACGGCACACACCATCCTCAATTTGCCCAACATAACGCAGCACTTTACCTTGGGCTTTGGCCTGCGCCACTTTTGCGGCAATTGCAGCATCAACCTGCGGCAAACGCGCCATAAAACTTTCAACATCACCTGAATCATCAAACTCTGCTGGCAATACAGATTCAACCTGCACATCACTGAGCTCTAACTTTAGTCCCACTTCACGGGCAAGAATGAGCACCTTACGCGCCACATCCATACCACTCAAATCATCACGGGGATCGGGCTCAGTAAAACATTTTTCTCGCGCCAGACCAGTCGCTTCAGAAAGCGTCATACCTTCATCGAGCATGCCGAAGATAAAGGATAAAGAGCCCGATAAAATACCGTTAAATTTATGCAGTTTGTCACCCGCAAATAACAGTTTTTTCAGGTTATCGATCACAGGTAAACCCGCACCGACTGTGGTTTCGTATAAGAATTGGCGACGCTGTTTTAATGCCGTTTGGCGAAGTGCTTGATAATAAGCATAATCGCGAGTGTTCGACTTTTTGTTCGGCGTGACCACATGCAATCCTGAGTTCATCACATCCAAATACAGATCCGATACTTGCTCGCTGGAAGTGCAATCCACCAGCACTGGATTAAGCAATTGTTGCTCTTTTGCCCATGCGAGTAACGCTGGGATATCGCAGGTTTGCTTACTATCGGCAAGCAAGCTAGACCAGTTGCTTAAATCGATGCCTGCGCTGTCGAGTAACATCTTGTTCGAATTCACTATGCCGCAAACACGGATACTGATGTGCTGCTCTTTGAGCATGGCAGACTGTTGTTTTATCTGCTCGAGCAGGCCAGCCCCTACATTGCCGCAACCCACTAAAAACACATCTAAATACTGCTGCACATCGAAAAAGCCTTGATGACAAGCCGCTACTGCGTGCTTAGTCTTACGCTGCTCGATCACAGTCGAAATCGACCGCTCGGACGATCCTTGAGCGATGGCGATAATGTTCACGCTTGCCTGTGCTAACGCTTGGAAGAAACGCGCCGCCACCCCTTTGTGAGTGCGCATGCCATCACCAATCAAAGAAACGATGGCGAGCTCATGACGCATAGCGATAGGTTCAAGCAAGTCACTTTTTATTTCTAATTCAAACTCTTGCTCTAAGGCCCATTTCACTTTGGCCGAATCAGACGTCGCCACACAGAAGCTAATACTGTATTCAGAGGAACTTTGGGTGATTAAAGACACAGACACGCCGCTGCGAGAAATCGCCGCGAGGGTACGGCTCGCCATGCCAACCATGCCTTTCATGCCTGGGCCTGATATATCGAACATGGTCTGGTTATCTAAATTGGAGATAGCTTTAACCTGCAAGCCGGTTTCATCGGCTTGGTTTGATACCAGAGTGCCGGGCGCATCGGGGTTAAAACTGTTTTTGATATAACAGGGAATATGGAACTGGGCGATAGGCGCAATCGTCTTAGGATGCAGCACCTTAGCGCCAAAATAGGAGAGTTCCATCGCCTCTTGATAGCTGAGTTGTGATAACAGCTTAGCATCGGCAACCACACGGGGATCGGTATTATAAACACCGTCAACATCGGTCCAGATTTCACAACTTGACGCATCTAAACAGGCGGCGAGCACTGCAGCAGAATAGTCAGAACCATTACGGCCTAATGTCACCACTTTGCCCTGTTCATCGGCGGCGGTGAATCCTGGCATTACCCATACGCGCTTTTCACCTAATGCCAACGCACGAAACCTTGGCTTACTCACAGCGATATCGACCACGGATTCTAACGGCCGACCACGACCTAGAAACAAAGCGCGCGGATCGAGTTGAGCAGACGTGATCCCCTTAGATAGCATCACTTGTTCCATCAAGGCTGCAGATAAACGCTCACCTGCCACCACGATTTCAGCACGTATGCCATCGGGACACTCTTGCAGTAAGCTAATGCCACGTAATCTATCCTGCCAAATCACCAGCTGTGCATTAAGTCCAGAAAAGAGCTGTTCACTCTGCTCACTCGACAACATTGAAGTAACAGCATCTTGGTAAAGCGAGGTAAATACTCGTTCAACATGTTGTATCACTGGGGAATAATCTTCGCCTTTAACTGCAACGTCGACCATTTCTAATAACGCATTGGTCACAGTCGCCGGGGCAGATAGCACTGTGGCTATTGGCTCAAGCTTAGATGACTTGGCAACGATATCCGCCGCCATCGAGAATCGCTGCCAATTTGCAAGCGAGGTACCACCAAATTTCATTACTTTCATCTTGTTCTCCTGTACCGCGCCCGACTTAGAAATAAGAGCTAGAAACAAAAAAGCCCGCTTCTTTGTGGGAAGCGGGCTCATCGTTAAAATTCTTTAGGGTGTATCAGCCCGCCCCCACTGTTGTTGTAGTGGTGGTTGTAATAATGGTAGTTACTACGAAACCTAGGCTATGCATGTGTTTGGGCTAATCCATGTTAATTTCTTGATAAACAGAATTGCTTTTTTTACCCGCGCTTGTCAACCCCTAAAATGGATTATTTATAGGTAAATATTAACGCTCGATAAAATACTGCATCAAGATTCGTTAATATGAAGTTTTCTAGGGGTAAAAATGCGATTTACTCAATAGATAACTGTTAACGTCAACGTAACGCTGCACGAAAAACATTAGATAATCATTTGTTTTACATCTAATTATTTATAATGCACTTTAAAATAATGCGTTATTTGTTCTACCTCATCACTCAGGCTAAATTGACCGGCTAACGAGCAAAAATCACATTACTCATCCTTTCTACCGTAAAGCACCGACAAATTTTCCTAAAAAAAACCTGTGCGATATCTAACATAAGCCACTTCAAATTATCGCCAGCACTAAAAAAGCACGTTATTATGCGCGCACATTACGAATTGGAGGCGATATGAAGATCACTCAACACAGCGCGGTAACCATTCATTACCGTTTATCAGATCAAGAAGGCAGACTATTAGAAGACTCTTTCGACTCTGAACCTATGCTATATCTACACGGCACTGAAAACCTGATCCCAGGTTTAGAAGCCGCATTAGACGGTAAAAGCAAAGGCGAAAAACTCGATGTCACTATTAGTGCCGAAGAAGCCTATGGCCCTTATCACGATGGCCTACGTCAAGCCGTGCCATTAGAAGCCTTTGGTGATATCGAAGATATCGTCCCAGGTATGCGCTTCATCGCTGAAACTGAAATGGGTCAGCGCCCAGTTCAAGTCATGGAAGTGAAAGACGATGTGGTTATCGTCGATGGCAACCATCCTTTAGCGGGCCAATCACTCAATTTCAGCGTCGAAATCGTTGACGTTCGTGAAGCCTCAGCCGAAGAAATCGCTCATGGCCACATTCATGCCCAAGGCGGTTGTGGAAGCCATGGACATGATCACGACCACGGTGGTGGATGCTGTGGCGGTTCAGGCAAAGAAGAAGCTGGCGGCTGTTGTGGTGGTTCAGACCACGATCATGGACATCACCATGAAGAGCACGAAGCCTGTGACACACCTAAAACAGGTTGTGACGGCAATGGCGGCTGTGGTTGCCGCGGTTAAATACAGATTGTTGCCCAAGGTGAGCTAGAAATAGCTCATCCCTAAGCGATTGAACCGCCATAGTTTAACCTTTGAAGATGCACGCCCTTAATTTAAGGTCGTGCATTTTTTATACACAAGCGTTTATAATATTCGTAATAGATAAATAACTGACTGGTAAATTGAAGTATTCAAATTTTATATGAATAGTTTCAATTAGATATTGATATCAACCTAAGTTAAGCGACGGAGTGCTTATGTTAACCAAACCACTTTACGAAATTTTGCCTTTTGGCTACATGGCGCTCGGTAGTTCGAGTTTTATTGCACTCGACATCAACTATGCCTTGATAGCGGCAACTGTGGTATTTGTATTAGGCGCGAGGATCTACGTTATGCGTTCTCAAAACCGTCGAACAGACTCGGCTAAGCGGCGTAAATCGGGTTATCTTCCCGAGATAATTTATAACTTCCTACCTTTTATCTATCTCTTAGCAGCGCTGGCTATCTTTAAATTCCTTCCCAAGGATCTTTACCCAATTCTGGCTATCTGTTTACTCAGCTACGGCTTATACATTCTGGTTCGTCGTTCCCTCTATCGTCGTCATAAGCTTCCCATCACGCCTTAAGGCTTAGTTCTATTCACCACAGTAGGAGCAGATGATATTCACAAGAGTTGTATCCACATGAACACTAACCAATTAATTTTTGAACTTTCGCCCTATGCTCAGAAGACATATTCTTCAAATAATTAGAACAACGTGTAATCGTTGCAATACTGACTTCATATTCCGCAGCGATATGCCTTTGACTCATTTCCCCGTCTAGCAGCAATTGAAAGACCTTCAAACGTCCGGCAACGGCACTACGTTCTTCTTCGGTTAACAGTAAATGAAACAACACAGAAAGATCTTCATAATTGCTGTGGCTCAAAATTTTTTCTAATACTAGATCCCAGTTAGCTCGCATAATCACCCTCATAAGTACTGTTCAAGCATTACATTAGCAGTCTAACAGATTTAGCCTACTTACAAATAAATTGTTACGTTTAGCCGTCTTATCCAGACAAAAACTGACAAAATTGCTTCTAGTACATCAAGTTAATTTGTGTACAATAGGCGTGCAATGTCACACTTCGACGCTAATTTGTGAGAATACGATGAAAAAATTACTACTTACTCTCGTTGCCAGTACCTTATTGGCTTCAACTGCACAAGCACACAATTTCGAAGACTCTAAAGATGCAATTGAATACCGCCAATCTGCATTTGGTCTTATTGCTTATAACTTCGGCGATATGGCTGCCATGATGAAAGGTAAAAAACCTTTCGAAGCAGAAACCTTCGCAATGCGCGCAACGAATGTTGCTGCATTATCCAAAATTCCTTTCGAAGGTTTTATTGATGGCTCAGACAAAGGTGATACCGAAGCCCTAGCCAAAGTTTGGCAAGACAGAGCTGATTTTGATGCAAAAATGAAAACCTTCCAAGAGAATGCTGCCATTCTGGCTACTGTAGCTCAAAAAGGTAATCAAGCTGAAATCAAACAAGCCTTTATGGACACAGGAAAAAGCTGTAAAAGTTGTCACGACATTTATAAGAAAGATTAGTTTGACGTTGTTTTTCCCATCAAAAAGCCTGCTAAATAGCAGGCTTTTTGTTGTTCCCAAACTGAGTATAAATCTACAGAACTTGCACTATTGGCCACATTAAATAGCCAAAGACCACAGCAGCGCATACTGTGAACAGCACTAAAGCAAGCCACTCAGACTTGAATCGAAGCTCGCTCTTCGCACTTGATGAAAAAGCAAGCTTCGAGACTTTCTTGTAACCACTGATCATAGCACCAACTAACTTATCCCCTTTCATGGCATGAATAATCACAGCCAGTACATGAATGGCACTCAGCAAGAGAATAAGGTTAAAGTTCGTTTTGTGTAACCAAGTCAAAAATCCACTGGTATCTGAACTGACATAGCTATATAGCGGACCTTCGGTAAAAATATCATCGGTCGCAAAAAGGCCTGTAGCTAATTGAAGGCTAATGATCCCAATCAACGCGATGACCATATAGCCACCGATAGGATTGTGTCCAAGTACCACAGACATCCCTTTAGTTCGAATCGATCTCAAGTAGTCGAGTACAACTTTGGGGTGATGAACAAAGTGGCTAAACCTTGCCGTATCGCTACCAATGAGCCCCCAGAGGATCCTAAATCCAATAAGGATCAGCAAACTATAAGCAAAAATTTGATGCCACTGCATTTCGCCCGCATCGGCACTCCACCATAAAAGTGCCAACAGACACACCATACCCCAATGGAAAATTCGCGTGGGTAAATCCCAGACCTTAATTTTAACGTGTTCAGTATTCATAAAATGGGCAAACTCAAAGTGACCGAATGGAATAAGTAGAAGTATTTTATCGGGATTCGGGATGAAACTTAAAGTAAATATAAGTAAATAAGGACAAAGACTGCGGAGTTATCCCATCGAATATGGCCTCATTTAGCTGGCAATACAAGGCTTTTCGGCCAAGAATTATTGATATTTGTCTAAGTGATCAAATATCCAACGAACAGTATCTAATGGACATAAAAACGTGATCTACATCTCGTTTTATAGTGCGAACCTTGGTAATCTGAAATCCAAGGAAACAACAGAAGGTTCGAAATATGCTAAAGATTACTAGCAAGCAACTTGAAGTCACATCTCCTATTCGCGAACGCATTGAAAGCCGTTTTGAAAAACTTTCAAGGCATGATGTGCAAATGATAAATCCCCATGTAATCATTACGGAGGAGAAACCTGGTTTCAAAATTGAAGCATCGGTTGGCATCCCAAATGGAGAACTCTTCGCTCAAGCAAAACATGAAAATTTATATACTGCGATTAACGCTATGGGCCAAAAATTAGAGAAGCAGCTCAATCGCATAACACACAAACCTGAAGCTCAACGCTCCACATCACTAACACCGACTAATAATGTTGTTGAAATTGACGACGAGTACGAGGAGGAAGATGCGGCATAATTTAAATCTGGTGAGTGCGAGAAACGCATCACTTTGGGAGCAATAAAGTAGAAATATTTAATCAGATCACAGTTTTTACAAAAGCTTAGTGCAATCATTTTAATGATGAAAAAAACAGTTCTTTTGACTAAATACCTACTACACTTTACAAAGTGACAGCAAGAATCGAAGTGGTGCGGATTTAAATCGTTTCAAATGTTGATTTACTTTAAATTTTGATTTACAAATATTGATTAACAGATCTTAAGTTCTAAGTAACGTTACTGGATATAACTAAGGAGCACTACTAATCTAAGCTATATAGTTTTAAGTACTAAGGTTTACTGTTAATGATTAATTTTACTTATAATTTCTACGTTTAAAAGTTCAATTTTTATTTTCAACTAGGTTCCACTTTCAATAGCAAGTTTGGAAAGGAGGCAACACAAGAGCGAACAATTTGATTTTAGAAACAATCAAGTATGTTGGCATTCACTAAAAGCAGTACTCAATTTTGACCCAATATCAGGATGACCACCAGAAACAGTCGGCATTGCTGAATACCAGAGTTAACATAAGGAGCCGAGTACAGTACAACGAGTACATTAGCAAAACCTTTAACTATCAAATTTTTTATATCCACAATGGAGGCCTAGGTAAACATAAACAAAAGTCACATTAACAAAAGCTACATGAATAAAAGCGTTTATTGTAAAACGGGTCAGCACCAATACGTGCTAAACACTGAGATAAATGAGGTAACAACTGTCACGTTTAGTTAGATGTAGATTAGTTATATGAAGAGAGTCATATTTACACTGATATGTTAGTTAGCGTTTTTAGCGTGTGATTTAATGTAAGTGTTTAATGTAAGTGCAATACGTTGGTTTGATTAAAAGTCATTAGTTTACTTAGTGTTATTTGTATAGTAAAAACTGTAAATCGTATAAATGTTTATTTATGTAATGTGTTAACGTTTACCATTAGTTGATTTTTGATATTTATAGACACCTTAAATAATGTTTACTTATCAACTAAAAAGGAGAAAATCTAGACTTGACGAAAATTGTAATAACAGTAAATGAGAGCTTTTTATACGCTCCATGTATTAACATGTTAGGTTTTAAAGTAAAAAGTAATAATGGTAATAATGGTAATAATGGTAATAATGTAAGTAGCAAGACCTAAACGCGTGACAAGGCTAAGCTGTTCTTACAGCAAAATGTACCTAGTACAACCAATGAGCCGTAAATCGTTTATTTTTAAATGTTCGTTTTGTTAGTGTTAGTTTTTAATGTTCGTTTTGTTAGTGTTAGTTTTTAATGTTATAGCTCCATGCAAGTGTTAATTGTTAAAATATAAGTGCAAGACATGTCAACGTAAGTTCGCTGGTACTGCAAACTGCATAGTTTCAAGGTTATACGCTATGCCGCATAAAGTACTTGTTAATGTTCATTGTAAATGCAAGTCGTTATCTAGTGAGTTGTCAACGTTTTACTGTTACACGTAAATGTAAGATAAACGAATGTGTTACCTTGTCCCACACTGACCATAAGGAGGATAAACTCGCTTGACCATATATACATACTTGAACCAAACCAGCGCACCCTCGGGTGCGCTTTTTTTAGATTACCTTTAAGAAAGTTTTGATTGACAGCTAAGCCCTAGCCCTTTAGTTTTAAGACCATGAAAATGATAACAGCAGCTTTTTTTACTTTCTTTTTTACACCCCCACTCTAGGAGGCGGATTTACTGTGTAAAAACGAAAGTAAAAATCCAAAGCCTCCCAACTGGGAGGCTTTTTTGTCTTAAACGATTGATAAAATACATGGCGGCAATTGAGGTCAGAATGCATACACCACAGCCTTTAAATCAAACCCGAGAGCAGATCACCCATCTGGATAATGAACTGCTGGCATTACTCGCTGAGCGCCGTCGCTTAAGTTTAGAAGTAGCCCGTAGCAAAGAAGTAGATGTCAGACCCATCAGAGATACTCAAAGGGAAAAAGAACTGCTCGCTCGACTCGTGAAAGAAGGCAGAGAGAAAGGATTAGATGCCCACTATGTTATCTCCCTTTACCAGAGCATCATTGAAGATTCAGTATTGAATCAACAAGCTTACCTTCACGGCCGCGCCAATCCAGAGACACAAAAACAACAGTATTGTATCGCTTACCTCGGTGCTAGAGGTTCATACTCTTATCTCGCAGCTACACGCTATTGCCAACGTCGCCAAGTTGAAATGCTGGACTTAGGTTGCCAAAGTTTCGATGAAATAGTGCAAGCCGTTGAGTCTGGACATGCTGATTATGGTTTCCTGCCGATTGAGAACACATCTTCAGGTTCAATCAACGAAGTCTACGACGTGCTACAGCACACCAGTCTGTCGATTGTTGGCGAAACGACGATTGAAGTCAGCCATTGCCTACTAGGAAAAGCTGGCAGTAAATTAGCTGAGATCAAAACTGTCTATGCCCACCCTCAGCCTATTAGCCAATGCAGCAGATATTTAACTCAACACAAAGACTTGAGACTGGAATACTGCTCAAGCAGCGCAGAAGCAATGGAAAAGGTAAACCAAAGTCCAGATAACAGTGCAGCAGCGATTGGCAGCGCCGAAGGTGGTGCACTCTATCAACTTGAGTCCATAGAAGCAGGTTTAGCTAATCAGAAGATCAACCAAAGTCGCTTTATCGTTGTTGCTCGCAAAGCCGTTGCCGTACCAGAGCAGTTACCCGCTAAGACTACATTGATCATGGCAACAGGCCAAAAAGCCGGTGCTTTAGTGGAAGCCTTACTGGTTCTAAAAGCGCATCAGTTAAACATGAGCAAATTAGAGTCACGCCCGATTCCAGGAACACCTTGGGAAGAGATGTTCTATTTGGATATCGACGCGAATATCTCCAGTGAATCCATGCAGGCGGGTTTAAAGCAACTCGAGCGAATCACCCGTTTTATCAAAGTATTAGGCTGTTATCCTTGTGAAACAGTCAAGCCCACACAGCTGAGCAACAGCCAGCTACTGATTGAGCCCAGCACCTCTAAGGATCAAGTCATCAGCGAAAATGGTTCTAATGCCAGTCCAGTTCGATATAGCAAAGTCTATAAAGAGCAAGCCAGTGAAATCAACTGTGGCGCAATGACAATCGGTGCAGGGCATGTCTGTGCCATAGCCCAAATCACACTGAACAATGACATTTCACACTTAGCGTTATCGGCTTTCGAGCAGCAAGTGAAGCAGCTTAAAGAAGCGGGATTCCAAGCCGTTTTGCTCAGCGCTGTTAATCAACTGACTATGGCAGAAGTTACTCTCGCTAAACTACGCCAAATCCTGCATCAATATGGCCTAGTGTGCATTATTGCCATAGCGCAAGAAACCGATATGCCATTAGCAGTCCAGCACGCCGATATGTTATTCCTCGCAGGCAAGCAGATGTTTAACCAAACTTTACTGACTCAAGCTGGAACCCTACCGATACCATTAATACTTGAGCGTAACGATATGGCAAGTTTTGAAGAATTACTCACGGCAACAGAAGTCATTTTAAGCCAAGGCAATCAGCAACTGGTTCTGTGTGACTCTGGCATTAGAACCTTAAATAATGCCAATCTACCTTCACTCGATTTAGCGAGTCTGATCCAGATTAAAGCCACGAGCCATTTGCCGATTTTAATCAACCCAAGTTATGCCGTATCAGATGATGCCCTATTGGTTCAAACACAGGGAATTAAACAGCTTAAAGTGGATGGATTGATACTCAATTGTCCACTAGCTAGCAGTGATGACCATGAGTCGCTTAACTTAATAAGCGCTGTGGTACGGGAATTATATCGGGCAAATTAAAGCTTTGATCTTGAGTGATTTAATTTAAAGTGAAATGTGGTTAGTTCGAAGTGTGTTAAGGGATAAATGAGGCTTCTTTTATCCCTAATTGACTCAGACAAGCTTGCTAGCGAGTGTAATGACTAGCAGGCTTAATATTGTTTAGTATTGCAGCGCAGTGAGCCTTTATGCATTTTAAGAAGAGCCAACAGCACTCGATGGTTCAGTAACGGCATTACTCCTACGGATAAGCCCTGTCATAGTAGAGCCCTGCACTAGAATCGAAAATACGACGACGGCATAGGTCATCACTAACAGCAACTCCCGCAGCTCCACACCACCAATAGCATCTATGACGATACCCTCTGGCAAACTCATCGCCATAGCGAGGGCTAATCCTCCCCTTAAGCCACCCCAAATCAAAATCGTCTCTGCATAGGGGTTGTATGACTTAAACAATCGAAAGCCTAAATAAGGTAATAACACACTCATTGCACGCGCCAACAAGACTATTGGTATAGCCACAAACATAAACCACCATAATGGCGCTTTGAAAGTGACTAACAAAAGTAATAAACCAAGCAATAGGAAGAGTAAGGCATTAAAGAAGGATTCAATCAGCGACCAAAAAGTAAATAGTTTCACTCGCTCGTTGCGAGCAAAAAACTTAGGCACACTGAAATTTCCTATGATGATCCCCGCACTCACCATAGCTAAAGGACCAGAAACACCAAGCACATCCGCCATGACATATCCCGCGGTTGGGATCAGCAGGGTAACTAGCATTAATTGCGTTTCTTCCTCGCAATAGCGGAAAAAATGATGCAGCAGAAAACCAAGCACGCCACCGTAAATAACCCCACCTACCGCCTCACGAATAAATAACTCAGAGATATGGATAAACGTCAGTGGCTCGGTGGAGAAAGCCAATTGCGATATTGCCACAAAAATCACTAACCCTATGCCATCGTTAAATAAAGATTCTCCTTCTACTTGAATCGCAATATCTTCCGGCGCACCCATTTTCTTTAAAATAGCCAAAACAGCGATAGGATCTGTGGGCGAAATCAAGGCGCCGAACAGTAAGCAGTGGCTGAATTGTAACGGGAGACCTAGCATAGGCGCAAACCAAAATAATAGCCCACCTATAATAAATGTCGACAATAAGGTGCTTATAAAAGCAAGGATTAGGATCTCCCACTTTTGATGCTTCAGTATTTTTAAGCGGATTTGTAATGCGCCGGCAAAGAGTAAAAAACCGAGCATGCCATTGAGCAGTAAAGCTTGAAAATCGAGTTTCTCTAAGCCAGAGACAAAATACACATAAACGTCCCCACCTAAAGCCTTTCCCCCTAGGAGCAACAACAAACTCATTCCTAGGGCAATAGCAGTAATGGCCACAGTTTCCTGCAGTTTATGGACGCGAGAGGAGATAACCGAAGTCACTAGCGCCAACGCGCAGAGGACACACAGAATTTGGTAGCTGGACATAAGAGCCTCTAAAAATCATCAATTTAGAGACTCTAGCACAAGTTTAGATTTCTAAACCATCCAATAGACTTAACCACCCTTTAATGATCCTGTGGCAAAACCAAATGATCCCAAAGAGATAAATCGAAAGACTGAGCCAAGTCAGTGGAACGCAATAGCCGAGCACTAGTAAGCCAAGAAAGGCGAGATTAGAATGCCGTTGCCAACGTAAATGCGACGCCAATAATGGATTACCATGGAATTGGCGTTGGGAAACATTAATGAACAAACTTAGCAGCACAGGAAGTAATAATAAGGGAAAACCCGACATCAAGGCGTACAACAAATGTCCCAGAGTACGGTCTTCAATTTTTGCGGCATAAGTGGTTGTCATTGTCATTGAGAGACTCCAGCCAGACTAATAGACTGGGCGCAAACATCATACGCCCTTGTCATTAACCTTACGTTCTCACTGAGATAAGCGCAACTAAGGATTAAAAATATTTCCATCCATTTAAAAATAAGTCACAAGTAAATGACGCTAATTAGCAGCACGTTAAAGTTTAAGTGTCACGTCGGATGCTAATTTTGTGGAGCAAGCGAGTACAAAACCGGCTTCAATTTCTGCAGCAGTCAGTGTCATCACGCTTGTCGATACCGTTTCTCCCTCCAAGACTTGACACTTACACGCGCCGCAAACGCCCGAACGACAGGCCGCAATAATCGGCAACCCTTCGGCCTCAATTCCCTCCAGCAGACTTTGTCCTTGATTTAGCGTCGTGCTTCGATCGCCAATAGACAAGGTAAAAGCCCCTTCTGGTGGGTTTTCACTCGTTCCATCTGACGAGTTTGCTTGCATAAGCTGACTGCGGGCAACTTTCTCGGCCGTGGCAAAACTCTCATGGTATAACCGACTCATATCAAAATTGAGTTCGACCAATAAGGTTTTCACCGCTTGCATATAAGGTTCTGGCCCACAAAGGTAGATAGTACGCTCTGCAAAATCAGGTACTAAGGTTGGTAGCATCTGTGCACTTAACCGCCCGAAATCGAATGCTATCTTTGGTGAACACCCCAGTGTTTCAGTGACAGTCTCAAGTACGTATCTGAGCTTAAATGCATTAAAACGGTTGGCCATAGTCGCCAATGATGACTTAAAAATAATATCATTCTCTGATCGCGCACTGTGCACAAAGGCAATATCAGCATCAATTTGCGTATCAGTCAGATAACGCGACATAGAGTACATGGGGGTAATACCGCAACCAGCACTCAAAAAAAGGTATTTCTGCGCCGTTATAGCTAACAGATTAGCATCTAACTTTTCAGTCTCTGGCTGTTTATGGCTTAGCCGAGCAATATCAAACAGATTAAATTGCCCCGCGGGCGGCAGCACTCGTACACTCTGGCCGAGTAATAGATTGTCGATAAGATAATTAGATACGAGTCCACCCACAACACGCTTAATCGTCACCATCAAGGAATAGGGCCTAGATGGCGATGATGACAAGGTATAACTGCGGCACACTTGCTCGCCATTAATCTCAAGCACAAAGGTCATAAACTGACCGGGTTTATAGTCAAACTTCATCGGCTCGCCCGCTTGAAAACGAAAACTCACGACATCCGAGGTTTCATTCCAGCGTTCGACGCACACTATTTGATTAACACTTCCGGGTTTATGGGGCGAAACCGATAATGCCCGCGCTCCCGCTATCACACTCATGTTCATAGCATTTACCCACAAAACACTGCGGCCTCAGTAAACAAGCCAAAACCGCAGTTCAGCAACAATTCTTGGTTGATTTAAGCCACGTTTAACATATTTTTTAAATCGGCTTCGACTGTCGTGGTATTACGCAAGCCAAACTTATCTTCCAAAATTTTGGCTAAATTGGCCGTCAGGAACGCAGGTGGCGTCGGGCCTGTTCGAATATTTTTAACGCCAAGTGACAACAGCGTCAGCAGTACTACAATGGCTTTTTGCTCAAACCAAGAAAGCACTAAGCTCAGAGGTAATTCATTGATATCACATTCAAACACTTCAGCTAATGCAATCGCTAACTGAATCGCTGAATAGGCATCGTTACATTGGCCCACATCGAGCAAACGTGGAATACCGTTAATGTCACCAAATTCGAGCTTATTGAATTTGTACTTACCACAGCCTAGCGTCAGGATTATTGAATCCTTAGGTGTGGATTTAGCAAGTTCAGTGAAGTAGCTTCTGTCGGCTTTGTCGCCATCGCAACCGCCAACAAGGAAGAAATGCTTAATCGCACCACTTTTCACATTTTCAACCACGGCGGGCGCTGCGGCCATCAAGGCATTGCGGGCAAAACCAATAGTGATAGTGTGTGGGATTTCATCATAGATAAAGCCTTCTAAGGCTAACGCTTTATCAATGACAGCCGAGAAATCATCTCCTTCGATATGCACCACACCAGGCCAGCCCACTATGCTGCGAGTAAAGATACGATCACTATAACTACCCACATTTGGATCGATAATACAGTTAGATGTCATCACTACAGCGCCAGGGAAATTGGCAAATTCTTGCTGTTGATTCTGCCAAGCACTGCCGTAATTTCCGACAAGATGTGCATATTTTTTAAAGGCTGGATACGCTAGTGCAGGAAGCATTTCACCGTGGGTAAACACATTGATACCCTTGCCTACAGTCTGCTCGAGAATAAGCTCTAAATCCTTCATATCATGGCCAGAGACTAGTATGGCTTTGCCCTTAACTGACTTAGTGTTGACCACAGTTGGCTCAGGATGACCAAAGGCTTGAGTTTCCCCCGCATCCAGCATTGCCATTATGCGGTAGTTCAACTGACCTATGTCCATAGCAGTAGTAAACAGCTTATCGCCATCAACACTCGGCTCACCTAAGAAAGACATGATTTCATGGAAGCGCCCTGCCACATCAGCATCAGTCTGACCCAACACGCGAGCATGCTCCATATAAGCAGCCGCACCCTTAAGGCCATATAAACACAATAACCTCAATCCCATGATGTCTTCATGAACTTCATGCTTATCTTTATTCAGCAGTGCAATCGGCGCCTGCGCTAGCATTTCAATCTTACTGGTCCCCAGCACTAACTGAGCGACTTGCGGCACTTGCTCAGCAGCAATACCGGCTTGTTCACAAGCCGCTTCGTAAGAAGCTTTTAACTGAGCACGATACTTAGCCGCCTGCTGGGTATAGGCCATAATGCGCTCATCATCGAAGTTGACGTTGGTGAGGGTCGCGAAAAAGGCTTTAGGCACAAAACTATCAATTTCAGCATCGATAATGCCCAGCTCGCGAGCTTTAACCGCATATACAGACACGCCTTGTAGCATGTAAATCAGCAAGTCTTGCAGATCGGACGTTGCCGCCAACTTGCCACACATACCTTGGGAATAACTACAACCATTGCCAGCGGGTGTACGAATGGTTTGCTCACACTGAATACAGAACATGGATAGACTCCTAATTTAAATTCATGCTTTATTTTTACATGTTTAAAACTAGTCTACCTAAACGTGCCATAAGCGACAGTCATTTCTAAAGTGAGATGCTAAATGTTAGAGAAAGATCACCTTAAGCAATTGCTAATTAATACAATGTGACCTGTTAAAAATCCATAAAAAAACGCCCATCAATGATGGGCGTTTTAAAGAGTAACTGTTTATTTATTAATTGGTTTTCATATCATTTGCCGATTGCAGCATAATACGACTCTCGCGCTGGAATTGAGGGGCAAAATCCCCAAACCATTTGGCGACACTTTGGAACTGCTTAATAAACTCGTTCCTGTCACCCCGTTTTAGCAGTTCTAACGCTTCACGGTAGTTATCTAAATAATCACCAATAGCATGCTGGCTATCTTGCTGTGCAAAAATAATATCGGCGTAAAGCTCTGGGCTTTGGGCGAATAAGCGCCCTACCATAGCCAATTCTAATCGGTAAATCGGCGAGCTAAATTGCAGTAAAGTATCGATATCTGCCTCTTCCTTACACAGATTCAAACCATACACAAAGGTCGAGAAGTGACGCATTGCCTGCACTAGCTGCATCGCACTGTCGTGACGCTCTGGTTCTGCTTCGACAATCCGCGCCCCCCAAATGGCGATCTGCTCAAGCAACCACTGGTATTTTTCCGGCGAGCGACCATGACACACCACCACGACTTGCTTCGCCAGACTGCCCACATCAGGACCAAACATAGGATGAAAACCAACGACGGGACCAGAATGCGCCTCAAGCATGGCTTTAACCGGCTCAGTCTTGATGGAGGTCAAATCTGCCAGAATGCAGTCGGCTGGTAATTGGGTCAGCTTTTCACGAATAAGCTCGCAAGTAATCGCAATCGGCACAGTCACTAACACCATGCCCGCATCGGCAAATAAGCTATCCGCTTGCTGCCAATCGTCTTTATCGAGCAAATTCACTTGGTAGCCAGATAAGGTCAGCATTTGTGAGAATAGACCACCAAGCTGACCTTTACCGCCGATAATCACCACAGTTCCTAAATCTTTTTTGACTTGTTTAAAGCCTACATCTTTCTCATTAAGGTAAGACTCACGCATCAAGCGACGCAAAATATCTTCGATCAACTGCGGCTCGATCCCCATAGTTTTTGCTTCTTCACGGCGTTTAGCCAGCATGGCGGCTTCACGCTGAGGTGCATAAATAGGTAAACCGGCGCCGTGTTTCACCGTGCCCACTTGCGCAACGAGATCCAAGCGCTTACGCAGTAAGTGCAGTAATTGCTGATCAACACCATCAATCAGGCCGCGAAGGTGTTCTAATTCGGCCGTTGTTTTTTCATTCATACCTGAGTCCATTAAGCTGTAACCAATTTAAGCGTTAGCTACTTTAAGCATATCGAAACGCGTTGGAAGTATTGAAGATAACTTCGCTGCACCTTCCCGTAAAATGGTTTCTGTTTTTTCCCAATTAATACAAGAATCTGTTACAGAAACACCGTAAGCTAGCTCGCTTAATGGCCTATCACAACTTTGATTGCCTTCATTTAAATGACTTTCTAGCATGACGCCAATAATCGACTTATTGCCGTTATAAATCTGCTCGAACACATCTTCACAGACAGGCTTTTGGCGGCTGTAGTCTTTGGATGAATTGCCATGGCTGCAATCGATGATCAAACGTGCATTGAGTTTGGCTTTATGGAGCTGCGTTTCACACTCTGCCACACTCGCCGCATCATAGTTGGGCGTTGCACCACCGCGTAAAATCACATGGCCATCGGGATTACCTGCAGTTTGCAATAATGCGACTTGGCCCTGTTGGTTTATGCCCATAAATCTGTGGCTACTGGCCGCCGATTTTAGCGCATTAATCGCTACATCGAGCTTACCATCGGTGCCATTTTTAAAGCCCACCGGCATAGAAAGACCCGATGCCATTTCCCTATGAGTCTGCGATTCAGTGGTGCGAGCGCCAATAGCAGACCAAGTGACAAGCTCAGAAATGTACTGAGGACTGATAGGATCGAGTGCTTCGGTGGCAACAGGCAGTCCTAACTCGGCCAACCAAATCATTAGCTCACGGGCCATTTTCAGGCCTTTTTCGACATCGAAGGATTCATCCATATCGGGATCGTTGATCATGCCCTTCCAACCTACCGTGGTACGCGGCTTTTCAAAGTACACTCGCATTAAGATGTAAAACTCATCACTGAGTTCATCGTGCAGAGTTTTAAGCCTTAAAGCGTATTCTTTTGCGGCGGCGATATCATGGATTGAGCAAGGGCCAGTGACAATCAATACTCGATTGTCACGCTTATGAACAATATCAGCCACGGTTTTACGGGCATTGAGGATATAGCGATAAGCATGCTCAGAGAGTGGCAAGGCATTTTTAAGCTCTTGCGGCGTGATTAAGACTTTCTCTGAACTGATGTGTACGTTGTTAATCGTATCTTGTTGCATGCTTACCACCTAAGACTTAGTGTTTAACCCAGTTGTCGAAGCAGGACTTCAAGTCAGCTTGGGTATTCATTTCGGATAAAAAATAGCGTAAATCCATCGCAATGTAATCCTGTAATGCTACACCATTACAAGCAGGCGACCACTATGCCTGTTCATTCTCTTTAGATCAAGTATAAATACTCAAAAAACAGCAACAAAAAACCGCCACTAGGGCGGTTTTCTGTGCGAACACTACGTCTTGTTTTCTGTAGCGGTAACTATTACTTAGTTGCCAGCTTCTCACGGATACGTGCAGATTTACCTGAACGATCACGCAGATAGTACAGTTTGGCGCGACGAACGCGACCACGACGCTTAACTTCAATGCTAGCGATCAGTGGGCTGTGCGTTTGGAAAGCACGCTCAACACCTTCGCCATTAGAGATTTTACGTACTGTGAATGCAGAGTGCAGACCACGGTTACGCTTAGCAATTACAACGCCTTCAAAAGCCTGTAAACGCTCTTTATCGCCTTCTTTAACACGAACCTGAACGACTACTGTATCACCAGCACCAAACGCAGGTACGTCTTGTTTCATTTGCTCATCGTTGAGCATTTTAATGATGTTGTTCATAACTTACTCCGTTCTAGAATTAACTGAGCTACGACTAAGCATGCTTGTTCATTGCTTCAACGAACTGCGCTAATAGAGTCGTTTGTTCGTCAGTCAGAGCTAGATTTTGCAATAATTCTGGCCGTCTAAGTAAAGTCCTACCAAGGCTTTGCTGTAAACGCCAGAGTCTAATTTGTTCGTGGTTGCCACTTAGCAGCACTGCCGGTACGTCAAGACCATCCAAGCTTTCAGGGCGAGTGTAATGTGGACAATCCAGTAAACCGTCGGAGAAAGAATCTTGCTCCGCCGAAGCTTGTTTTCCTAGCACGCCAGGAACCAATCTCGATACTGAATCTATTAGAGTCATCGCTGGTAATTCGCCGCCCGAAAGCACGTAATCCCCTATCGACCACTCTTCATCCACTTCCGTTTGAATGATGCGTTCATCAATACCTTCGTATCGACCACAGACCAAAATCAAACGTGATGATTGAGCCAACTCAGTGACGCCTTGCTGATCCAGCTTGCGTCCTTGAGGTGACAAGTAAATCACCTTCGCACCTTCACCCGCTGCGGCTTTCGCTGCATGGATGGCATCGCGCAAGGGTTGCACCATCATCAACATTCCGGGACCACCGCCGTAAGGCCTGTCATCTACCGTATTGTGTCTATCATGGGTGAAATCACGGGGATTCCACGTGTGCAACTCGAGCAGGCCGTTTTTCACGGCTCGACCCGTAACACCAAAGTCTGTCACGGCACGGAACATCTCTGGGAACAGGGTTATTACCCCTAACCACATCTGTTGTACCTCGACTTAGAAGTCAGGATCCCAATCCACTAAAATCTGTTTACCTTGCAGATCCACCGTTTTGATGAACTGCTCAGGGACAAAGGGGATCATACGTTCCACTTTGCCGAAACTATCTTTAGCGTTGGCTTTAACGAGTAATACGTCGTTCGATCCTGTTTCCACGATCTGATCGACAATCCCCATGTTATAGCCTGTCGTATTGATCACTTCGCAACCGATGAGATCACGCCAGTAGAATTCATCTGCTGGCAAATCGTTCATCTGTTCCGGCAAAATCGCAATCTCACAATTTGTGAGCATTTGCGCTTGCTCCCGTGTTTCTACGCCATCAAGTAAAGCAACAACGGCCTTGCCTTGATAACGCCACTGGGTGACCTTTATTTCGCGCCATTCACCATTTTCTTTAATAAGCCAAGGTGAATAGTCAAAGATACCTTCAACAGAATCGGTATAGGCGGTGATTTTCAGCCAACCTTTAATGCCATGACAGGAGCCTAATTTCCCCAGTACGACTGGCTGTTGGTTACTGCTCATCAATCTATACCTTAACGCTATTAAGCTGTTGCTTTACGAGCGTCTTTGATCAGTTTTGCTACACGTTCTGTAGCAGCTGCACCGTTAGAAACCCAGTGCTCAACGCGAGCTAGGTCTAAACGTAAAGTTTCTTCTTGGCCACGGGCCAATGGGTTGAAGAAACCAACACGCTCGATGAAACGACCGTCACGAGCGTTACGGCTATCAGCAACAACGATGTTGTAAAATGGACGCTTTTTTGCGCCGCCACGAGCTAAACGAATGGTAACCATGCGTTTTCAATCCTCTAATGATTTGCTTGAAGCAAAAATAAAAACTGGAACCCCGTGTTCGCGAAGAGTCCCAGATAGAAAGCCGGAAGATTTTACCTGACTTTCCAACGAATGCAACCAAAGATGGCGATTATTACGCCTGCGCCCTCAGTAAGCGGTTCATTGTTGCCAGAGTCAACCGACTGATAAAGTGCTAAGTTTAACTAAAAATGCCCGATTAACGTCCCGGAAATTTCATTCCTGGCGGCATCATGCCACGCATTCCGCGCATCATTTTTTGCATGCCGCCCTTAGCAGACATTTTTTTCATCATCTTTTGCATTTGAGTAAACTGTTTCAATAAACGGTTTACATCTTGAATTTGCGTGCCAGAACCGGCAGCGATGCGACGTTTGCGTGAGCCCTTGATTAAATCAGGGTTCTTACGCTCCTTGGAAGTCATCGAATTAATGATGGCTTCCATTTGACCTGTCATCTTGCCGTCTTGGATTTGCGCTAAGGCTTCTGGGGGCAACTGACCGACACCGGGCAGTTTTTCCAGCATATTCATCATGCCGCCCATGTTTTTCATTTGCTGTAACTGCTCACGGAAATCTTCTAAATCGAAACTGCCACCTTGCTTCACTTTCGAAGCCAGCTTCATGGCCTTTTCTTTATCGACGCCACGCTCAACTTCTTCGATAAGCGATAACACATCGCCCATGCCCAAAATGCGTGAGGCGATACGATCGGGATGGAACGGTTCTAGCGCGTCGGTCTTTTCACCGACACCAAGGAATTTGATCGGCTTGCCCGTAATGTGGCGAATCGATAACGCCGCACCACCGCGCGCATCACCATCGACTTTGGTTAAGATCACCCCTGTCAGTGGTAAAGCTTCGTTAAACGCCTTAGCGGTGTTTGCCGCATCTTGACCTGTCATAGCATCAACAACGAACAAGGTCTCGATAGGCTTGACCGCAGCGTGTAAGCCTTTGATCTCGTCCATCATGGCTTCGTCAACGTGCAGACGACCCGCGGTATCGAGGATCACAACATCGATGAACTTTAATTTAGCGTGGGCAATCGCCGCTTTAGCAATGTCGATTGGCTTTTGGCTGACGTCCGATGGGAAAAACTCCACCGCCACTTCTTGCGCTAACGTCTCAAGCTGTTTAATCGCTGCTGGGCGGTAAACGTCGGCACTGACCACCAATACCGATTTTTTATGGCGTTCACGTAAAAATTTACCCAGTTTGGCCACACTGGTGGTTTTACCCGCACCTTGCAGACCTGCCATCATAATCACAGCTGGCGGCTGAGTGGCTAAATCTAGGGCTTCATTCGCCTCGCCCATGGATTTTTCAAGTTCACTTTGAACTATCTTAATAAAGGCTTGACCTGGGCTTAAGCTTTTAGAGACTTCTTGGCCAACGGCACGTTCTTTTACGTTATTAACAAATTCGCGCACCACAGGCAGGGCAACATCGGCCTCCAGCAGTGCCATACGCACTTCGCGCAGGGTTTCCTTAACGTTTTCTTCAGTTAAGCGACCACGGCCACTGATATTTTTCAGTGTGCGTGACAGTCTGTCGGTTAGGTTCTCAAACATCGTCCTGTTCTATACCTTTAAGAATCTCGATTGATGGGCTGTATTATAACGATGCATGCGCATTATGCTACTGCTGCACCCATCTTGATTGTGGTTAAGTGTTTTACTTGCGCTGAGTCATGTTTTATTGTCATCGACACACTATTTAACCCTAACAATAAGAATCTGCTAAATTTTGCAACTCATGTCACTGCCCATTTGCCGACAGCTCATGTTATTCTAGGGAAAATATTGATCTGTATGCCCCGTTTTTAAGGCACCTTTAACTACACAAATAGGCTAATTACCCATGGTCATCTTTTCTGCCTCAGCCATGTTTTTTTATTGCATTGCATTGGTACTAGTGACGAGTCGATTATTTCACCCAGACGGTCCGAATCGCCGTGCTGTCGCAGGCTTTGCCGCTATTGCGGTTATTTTGCATGCTGCAGCATTATCACAAGTGATTTTCACCACAGATGGCCAAAACTTTAGCCTGACGAATGTGATTTCCTTAGTGAACTGGATTATCGCTTTTACTTTTACGATATTGATGTTCAGGCTGAAAGTCATCGTCGTCGTGCCCGTGGTTTACGCCTGCTCAGTGCTTTCGGTTGCCCTACTCTGGTTATTGCCGCCTAAATTCATCACGCATTTTGAGCTTTATCCTGAAGTATTAGCCCACGTCGTATTGTCACTCATGGCCTACAGCGCCCTGATGATTGCCGCCCTGTATGCGATACAACTGGCGATGATCCAAAATAAACTGAAGAAAAAACAATTTATGCTGAGCCCTGGCATTCCGCCGCTGATGACAGTTGAAAAACAACTGTATCACCTAGTGATTATCGGCGTTATCTTGCTCAGTTTGTCGCTCGCGACTGGTTTTATCTTCCTTGAAGATATGTTCGCCGATGGTAAAGGTCATAAGGCAATTCTGTCGATAATGGCTTGGTTTGTATACATTACTATGCTGTGGCAACAGTATTGGGTCGGTTGTAAAATTCGTACCGCTGTCATTTATACTCTGACTGGCGCATCCTTACTTTCGCTCGCATATTTTGGCGCGCGCATTGTCAAAGAATTAATCCTCAACTAAACATTTAAGTCGGCTGGGGCAGTTATTGCTGCGGCCGACTTGACACTTTTTTTAAATGTCGGTATTTACTTAAGTTTACTGGCCACATTGGAGCCTTTTTTGGACGCTATATCGACAAGCGCACTCCTGATCGTTTTACTAGTGCTTATCCTATTCTCTGCCTATTTTTCAGGCTCAGAAACCGCAATGATGACTCTCAACCGTTACCGTCTACGCCACTTAGCCAACAATGGCCATAAAGGTGCGATTAGAGCCTTGAAGTTGCTTGAGCGTCCTGACCGTTTGATTGGATTGATCTTAATTGGCAATAACTTAGTCAATATTTCCGCATCGGCTATTGCGACTATCATTGGGATGCGTCTTTGGGGCGACTTAGGGGTCGCTGTTGCAACAGGCGTGCTTACGTTAGTCGTGCTCGTTTTTGCTGAAGTCACGCCAAAAACCATCGCAGCGCTAAATCCTGAGCGTATTGCTTTTCCCTCTAGCATACTGCTACTTATACTTTCCTCGACCTTTGCCTATGTTGTCTCAAGCGTTAATTTGATAACCACAGGTATCTTACGTTTGATGGGGATAAAAACAGTTAATAGTAGCGATGCACTAAGCCAAGAAGAGTTGCGCACAGTGGTACATGAGGCTGGGGCACTCATCCCCCGACGCCACCAAGAAATGCTGTTATCTATCTTGGATTTAGAGAAAGTCACCGTTGAAGATATTATGGTGCCACGCTCAGATATCTACGGAATTAACGTCAATGACGAATTTAAGGTTATCAATCGCCAGGTGATCCAAAGTCCACATACCCGAGTGTTAGTGTATCGCGACACCATAGACGATGCAGTGGGCTTTATTCATCTACGCGATGCCCTGCGCCTCCAATCTAAAGAGCAATTTAGCAAGTCATCTTTGCTGCGCGCAGTGAAAGAACTCTACTTTGTGCCAGAAGGTACGCCACTCAATGTGCAGCTAGCTAACTTCCAACAAAATAAAGAGCGCATCGGCTTAGTCGTTGATGAATATGGTGATATTCAAGGTCTAGTAACACTCGAAGATATTCTCGAAGAGATTGTCGGCGACTTTACCACTTCTATGTTGACCACCCCGAGTGAAGACATTAAGGTCCAGCAAGATGGCAGCTACTTAGTCGATGCGGGCATTACGATCCGCGATTTGAATAAAGAAATGAAGTGGAACTTTCCCACCGATGGCCCTAAAACCCTCAATGGCCTGATTCTGGAGTATCTGGAGGAAATTCCTTCTGCGAATACCAGTTTACGTTTAGCAGGTTATCCATTAGAGATAATTGATGTGTCAGAGAATATGATTAATACAGTGAGAATTATCCCGCTGTATTATCATCCCCCCAGAGTTTAACCCTCAATTTTGAGCATAAAAATTGGCCGAACCACACAAGTTAAGATGTGGTCCGGCCGATGATTTCCTCCAAGCGATGATGCTCCCCCGAGCTATACCTTTAGTGCTAATCTATCGACTCTAATTCACTATCTAGCCAAGCTATGCAGACTTTTTCGCCTCAAGTATACGACGCTTCTCAAGCGCCATTGGCGTTATCTGGGCGTTCAGCGCCTTTTCTAAGCCCAACATAAAATACACTTCCGCCATTAAGAAAAATGGCCCAATTAATAGCTGATTTAAGTCATCCACAAAGGCAGGCTTGGCTTTTTCATATTGATGGCCGATTAGCTGGAACACCCAGCCCACCACAAATACCCCTAGGGCAAGCCAAGTGGCACCGGCGATATGCGCCGCCCACTCGGTCGTGAGCAGCACAGGTACCATGAATAATATGAGCCCCATTGAAAGCCTTAAGTGTAAACGGACATAATAGGCCAACACGAATATACCGACTATCACTGCTAAACTTGTCTCCCCCATACTGCCCAGCGGAATACGCACTGTGGCCAACAACAGGAAAGCAGACCAAATAATCAGTGGGATGCCAATAAAATGGGTCTGAATATTACGCTGATTTAAATGCACACTTTTGTAGGTCGATAACTGCTCTGCGGCGGATTTCATGCGGGTTCCTCTTCATTTGCCCCTGCTTTTACGTGCGCCAAATTGAGCGACGCGCAAGCCATAAACTAACGTAAAACAATTAAGCTGAACAGCAAAAGTAAATAAATTGTTGCATTAACTGATTTGGCACTTATTTTGATACCCATCCATAAATGAAAAAAGGAACCCTGAGGTTCCTTCTTGATAGACGACAAACACAAAACTCGGGTTTATTGAGACTCTATGATTACCGTCGCAATCGCATAGGATTTTTCATCGGCAATAGAGATATGCCCAACCGTCGCTTTAAGCTGCTGTAAGCGCGTCAACGCCCCCTCAGTAAAGTGAATCGTCGGTGCACCGTCCTCATTGTTACCAATGTGAATATGCTGAAACGACACGCCGCGGCCAATACCCGTACCGAGGGCTTTTGCTGCGGCTTCTTTTGCAGCAAAACGCTTGGCAAGATAACGACTTGGCTGACTATGGGCAGTATAAATGGCCAACTCAGCCTCGGTCAGCACACGTCTAGCTAGCTTGTCACCGGCGCGTGCCACATGGACCTGAATACGCTCAATCTCAACGATATCTGTGCCTAGGCCGACAATCGCCATTATTCGCCTCGACGACCTTCAAGCATTAACACTTTCATGTCTTTCACTGCTGTCGCCAAACCGTCAATGGCGGCACGTGCGACAATCGCATGGCCGATATTGAGTTCATATAACTCAGGAATCGCCGCAATCGGTTTCACGTTGTGATAATGCAAACCATGACCCGCGTTAACCACTAAACCTTTGCCATGGGCGTATTTTGCCATTTCGCGAATACGCGCTAACTCAGTGGCTTCTTCTGCTTCCGTTTTCGCATCAGCATAACAGCCAGTGTGGATTTCGATAAGCGGTGCGCCTGAGGCAACGGCAGCATCGATTTGGATTTTATCGGCATCGATAAATAAGGAGACTTGAATCCCCTCAGCGGCTAAACGAGTCACTGCAGCAGTGATTTTATCTAACTGCCCCGCTACATCTAAACCGCCTTCAGTGGTGACTTCTTGACGTTTTTCTGGCACTAAACAGACATAGGTCGGCTTAATTTCACAGGCGATATTAAGCATTTCTTCGGTCACAGCGCATTCAAAATTCATGCGGGTTTTCAAGGTTTTTGCCAACAAATATACATCGCGGTCTATGATGTGGCGTCTGTCTTCACGCAAATGAATAGTGATGCCATCGGCGCCAGCATGTTCAGCAACGGCAGCAGCATGCACAGGATCAGGATAACTGGTGCCACGGGCTTGGCGCAGAGTAGCAATATGGTCGATATTCACGCCCAATAAGATACGGCTCATCGGGAACTCCTTAATGTTTAACGCTGATATTGCGGCCTATTGTACTTAGGCTCACGCTAAAAAACAGGAGCTAGGGCGAATTATTCCCATCAATCTTAGTTGGTACGGCAGTGCTGACGAACAATTGTCGACTCAACAAAGGTTTAGTCCCGAGTAATGGCGTTAACAGGGAGCGCATCAACAACTTCGCGCTCAAAAAATGTGCTTCGGTGAGCAGGTTATCGTTAAGCGCCGTCAACATTGCACCTTGATAGGCATTGCGAGCACGGGAGTTGAGCACAAATTGAAAACCTAACTCAGGCACGAGCTGGTAATAATCATCAGGTACGAGTGGTTCACCTTGAGTATCGCGGCTAAGAGAAGGCATAAAACCTAATTCCCGCAGCAAGGTGAGCTCAATATAACGCAGTTGGGATTGGCAAAACTTCGCGGCAAGGCCGACTAAGGCTTGATGATAAATGAGGAACAACTCTTCGGCATTGTGCTGTACAGACAAAGTGCGAACCAATAACTCATTGATATACATGCCAGCAAACAAGCTCTGGCCAGAAAGAGGCACAGCAGGCGCAGCGGCTTCGACTTGAGTTAAGGTTTTTAATTCAGACTTACCGCTAAATTCGAAGATCAGCGGTTGAAAGGGCTGGAGAATACTCTTGATAGAGCGCTTACCGCTGCCGGTTCGGGCAACCACATCGACCCGTCCAATGCCGTCAACTAAGAGGTTAACTAAGACACTGGACTCTCGATATGGGCGATGATGTAAAACGTAACCACGTTTCATCGGTAAGCGCGCTCGCTGGAATTAATGCTTAATCGTCGCCGTAACCTAAGCTACGTAAGGCGCGTTCATCATCGGCCCAACCGGATTTCACTTTCACCCACACTTCGAGGAAAACTTTATTATCAAACAAGGTCTCCATGTCTAAGCGAGCTTGAGTTGCGATAGTACGAATACGTTCGCCCTTGCTACCAATCACCATACGTTTCTGGCCTTCACGCTCAACAAGGATCAAGGCATTGATTTGATAAACGCCATTTTCCATCATCTTGAACTGTTCAATCTCAACTGTCGCATCATAGGGTAATTCATCACCTAAGAAGCGCATCAGTTTTTCACGCACAATCTCCGACGCCATAAAACGTTGCGAACGGTCGGTGACATAATCTTCGGGGAAGAAGAAAGGTCCTTCAGGAATCGACGCCGCCGCTAGCTCTAAAATGCGCTTAACGTTGGTACCTTTACTGGCTGAAATCGGCAAAATTTCATCGAAAGGATATTTTTTGGCGACTTCTTCCAAATACGGGAACAGCGATTCTTTGTCTTTGATATTGTCGACTTTGTTAATCGCCAGAATTGTCTGACGCTCTTCACCGCCACGGCGTAATTTACTCAACACCATCTCATCATCGGCGGTCCACGTCATGCCATCGACCACAAAAATCACCATAGCCACATCGGCAAGCGAACTGGCTGCTGCGCGGTTCATCAGGCGGTTAATCGCCCGCTGCTCTTCTATGTGTAAACCTGGTGTATCGATGAACACGATTTGCTTCGGACCATCGGTATGAATACCCATGATACGGTGGCGCGTTGTTTGTGGCTTTTTAGAAGTAATACTTACCTTCTGACCAAGCAAACGGTTGATTAACGTTGATTTACCGACGTTAGGGCGACCAATGATCGCCACCATGCCGCAATAAGTGACATCGTATTGGGCCGACGGCGTTGGCGCGGCCGCATTCATCCTTGCCAGTAATTCATCTAAACTCGGCTCAGTTGCCGCTTTTCCAGCATCGATACCTGACAAGTCTGTTTTTTTGGTCATTTCTTTAGTAACTCCAATACTTGAGCGGCCGCGATTTGCTCGGCTTTACGGCGTGAACTCGCCACACCAATGACGCTTTGACTCAAGTCTTCAATACGACATTCAACGGTAAATGTCTGATCGTGGGCATCGCCTTCTATGTTGATTACTTGGTAATCAGGCAGCGGCTTTTTAAACCCTTGTAAATGTTCTTGCAGTAATGTCTTAGCGTCTTTCTGGCTGATCCCAGGTTGAATTTCGGCCAAACGCTCGGCATACCATTTCAGCAGTAATGCACGGCAAACTTCGAGATCGGAATCAAGGTAAACGGCGCCAATAATGGCTTCAACCGCATCGGCAAGAATCGACTCGCGTCTAAATCCGCCACTTTTCAACTCGCCAGGACCGAGATATAAATAATCGCCGAGCTTAAACTCTTGGGCGATGATAGTTAAGGTATCACCGCGAACTAAGGTGGCACGCATCCGGCTTAAATCGCCTTCGGTTGCCTTCGGAAACTGATGATACAAAGCATCAGAAATCACGATAGATAAAATTGAATCACCTAAAAACTCTAAGCGCTCATTATGCTTATTTGCCGCACTTCTGTGGGTCAGCGCTTGAGTCAAAAGCTCAATATTCTTGAACTCATAACCTAAAGTACGACACAAACGTGGCAAATTTTTAATCGGTTCCATGCTATTTAATTCCACCTACACGCTCAAAACGCACACCGCTTGGCACCCAAGTTGGGAGGAAGTCGGCTTTTGAACGGTCAAATTCAAAACTAATCCAAATCGCTACCGCTTTACCAACAAGGTTCTCTTCTGGCACAAAGCCCCAGAAACGACTGTCGGTACTGTTATCGCGGTTATCGCCCATGGCAAAGTAATGGCCTTCTGGCACTAAAAACTCACCCGCGGGTAAATTACCTTCGCGCTTAAAATATCCCAGCATGTCAGGTCGACTTGGGTTGATCAAAATATCGTGGGCGACATCACCCAATTCCTCTTTATAACGCAGTAATGGCACACCATCTTGGCTGTAATCACCACGACTGATCTCTGTGCGGGCGATAACTTGCGGTTCTGGACAAGCTGTTTGCTCAACGCCACAGGCCTTTTGGATCATCAACTGTTTATTACGGTAAATAATTCTATCACCCGGCAAACCGACTACACGCTTAATGTAGTCAATGGCGGGATTTTCAGGATACTTAAATACCACCACATCACCGCGTTTGGGCTCGCCAGTTTCAACCAGCTTGGTTCGCCATACGGGATCTTTAAGCCCATAACTAAATTTTTCCACCAGAATGAAGTCGCCCACTAAGAGGGTTGGCATCATAGAGCCCGATGGGATTTGAAATGGCTCATAAATAAATGAACGTAGGATCAACAC
Organism: Shewanella sp. SM74; assembly: GCF_025653725.1. Taxonomy (NCBI): domain Bacteria; kingdom Pseudomonadati; phylum Pseudomonadota; class Gammaproteobacteria; order Alteromonadales; family Shewanellaceae; genus Shewanella; species Shewanella sp. SM74. The sequence goes on from NZ_JAKKRZ010000003.1 coordinate 313,978, forward strand.
AAAGGCAATCACAGGGAAGATAGAATGCGCGGTTTCGACTATGGTCGACTCACGAATGATTTGGTACTCAGCTTCTTCAGTTAAATTCGCTTGTGATGCCTTTGCTAACGCTAAACTCTCACGACGCTTTGGGGCGAAAACGAGCACATCGACTAACCAAATAAGTCCTGAGATCAGGGTGATTAGCACTAGAATAATGGAAAAATACGCTGCCATTGCTTATTGAACTCCTGCCTTAAAAATAATTAAAGGTGCCTAACTGGTGCCTAACTCAGCGAATATCATACTTTAGTTAACTTACCGTATTCGACCTTGGTAAACCAAAGTTATAAACCAATGCGATAACCTAACTAAAGCGCCGCAAACAGCGGCGCAATAGTCAACTAAATTGTCACTTCTTATGCTAACGATTACTCGTTTAGCTTAAGTACCGCTAAGAATGCTTCTTGTGGCACCTCAACGTTACCTACTTGCTTCATCCGTTTCTTACCCTCTTTTTGTTTATTTAAGAGTTTTTTCTTACGAGAAACGTCGCCGCCATAACACTTAGCCGTTACGTCTTTACGCAGGGCTTTTACGGTTGAACGGGCAATAATTTGACTGCCCACCGCCGCTTGAATCGCAATATCAAACATCTGACGTGGAATAAGTTCTTTCATCTTATCCACTAAAGCTAAACCACGGTGACGAATGTTTGATCTATGGATAACCATAGCCAAGGCGTCGACTCGGTCGCCGTTGATGAGAATATCTAAACGCACCATGTCTGCAGGATCGAAACGAATAAAGTTATATTCGAGTGATGCATAGCCACGGCTAGTGGATTTCAAACGGTCGAAGAAGTCCATGACCACTTCCGCCATTGGCAGATGGTAAGTCACAGCCACTTGGTTACCGTGGTAAACCATGTTCACTTGGGTGCCACGTTTTTCAATACACAGGGTAATCACGTTACCTAAGTATTCTTTTGGCACTAAAATGTTGGCCTCAACAATCGGCTCACGCATTTCTTCAATGTTGTTAATCGCAGGCAGATCAGACGGGTTATCAACGTAAATCGTTTCGCCGCTAGTCATCACGACTTCGTACACTACGGTTGGCGCAGTGGTGATCAACTCTAGGTTGTATTCACGCTCTAAACGCTCTTGTACGATTTCCATGTGGAGCAGGCCTAAATAGCCAATGCGGAAACCAAAACCGAGTGCCGAAGAACTTTCAGGTTCAAAGAATAATGACGCATCGTTCAGGCTGAGTTTGTTCAGCGCATCACGGAAGTTTTCATATTCGTCGGTCGAAATTGGGAATACGCCAGCGTATACCTGTGGCTTCACTTTCTTAAAACCAGGTAACGGCTTTTCAGCACCATTTTTGGCTAAAGTTAACGTATCACCTACGGGCGCGCCGTGAATTTCTTTCAGACCCGCAATCACAAAGCCGACTTCACCGGTTTTAAGCTCGGTTTTATCAGTTTGTTTTGGGGTGAAAATACCGACGCGATCCGCAGTGTGGTTTTGTCCAGTAGACATGACCTTAAACTTGTCACCTTTTTTCAGGCTACCGTGTTTAATTCGCACTAAAGACACTACGCCTAGGTAGTTATCAAACCAAGAATCGATGATCAAGGCTTGCAATGGTGCGTCAGGATCGCCTTCTGGCGGTGGAATTTTGGCAACAATAACTTCTAAAACCTCGTCGACACCGACACCGGTTTTAGCCGAACAACGCACAGCATCCATCGCATCAATACCGACGATATCTTCAATCTCGGCAGCAACACGTTCTGGATCGGCTTGTGGTAAGTCAATCTTGTTTAAAATGGGTACCACATCTAGATTCATATCCAGCGCGGTATAACAGTTTGCCAGTGTCTGAGCTTCAACGCCCTGACCCGCATCAACCACCAGCAAAGCACCTTCACAGGCAGCTAATGAGCGCGAGACCTCGTAGGAGAAGTCAACGTGACCTGGGGTATCAATAAAGTTGAGTTGATAGACAAGGCCATCTTTGGCTTTATAATCCAAAGTGACACTTTGTGCCTTAATCGTAATACCACGCTCACGTTCTAGATCCATAGAATCTAAAACTTGAGAATCCATTTCACGGTCGGTTAAACCGCCACAAACCTGAATAAGACGATCTGATAGCGTCGATTTACCATGGTCGATATGGGCAATAATTGAGAAGTTTCTAATTTGTTTCATTATGCTGCAATGACTAATACTGAAAATGGATACGGTTCAAAGGAGCGAAATTGTACCTGATTGCGGTTTCAATACCAATCACATTCACTCCTACTTAAGACAGGCCGATAAAACAACGCCCAAAACCGCAGTTAGCTGTTATTTGATAAAAAATAACACATTGAAATTATTGAGCTAATTCGTTTAAATTGATGCTCCTACCTAAATAGGCCAAAATCACAGGCTGAGCATCAACTTCTAAACGTTTAGCCTGTTGCTTACCAAAAGACCACGCAATCAAGGCACCAACGGCCGCAAAGCCCATGGCACCTAGGTTAGGATTAAACTCAAGCAACTGGCCTAAAAATTGTCCTAAGGCCGCGCCGACAAACAGGCCAAACAGCGGCATTAAATAGATTAATGCCGCGGCTTTGAGGATCACGCTCTCGGGAAGGCCTAATTTGAGTAATTCACCAGCCTCACAGCGGCGGTCACTCTGAATAGAAAATTGCTGGGTTTTCGAGGAAAAAGCCTGAGCGACAGCAGAGGTCCCGCAAGACTCACTGTTACTGCAGCTCTTGCAGGTACTCTTAAGTTCCACTTCAACCGTCAACCAGCCTTGACTATCACTGGAGACGACTCTGGCAATTTCTTCCATCATAATCGGCGTCCTATTCTAGCGTCAGACTTTTAGCAATGCGCGTTAAGGTTTCTGTCGGCACTTTACCCACAGCAACCACTTCGGCATTACCGACTTTTTCTGAGACTAATGACAAGCCATTACGGGTAATTAATTCTTCAGGCAATGGACTCGTACCCGCACGCGCCACATAAACAGAAATATTTGCCAGTCCATCGGTCAGTGCTATGTATTCCACCGCTTCGTGACTGCCAATTAATCTATGGTGGTCGCGCACTACCACAGTAAAACCTGCGGGTAACCAAGCAAATTGCCAGTTTTGACCGTCTTGGCGCTCGGCTTGATCGATAACTGCCGGCCACTCTTGCTTATAGGCCTCTTGCAAAATAGCTGGCGGCTCGCTGAATTCAATGAGTTCAATCACCATGATCTGCTCAAGTAATTGCTTATCTTGAGTCAGCATGTCGTATCTCAGCGGCAGATAGGTTTCCATATCAAGCCAAATTTGAAAGCCATAACGGAATTCATCATTAGGCAACAGGCGGATCATTTGCCCCGGACGCCCAGCGATACGGGTACGGCCACCGAGTACAAACTGATAACCCACTTCTAAGTCCGCCATATTGGCAGAGAAAGCAGCAGGCCAGACACCTTGAATATGATTAGAAACGATACTATACGCAGGCTCATCGTGCTCAATAAAGGTGACACGATTACCGACACGCACTGCATTTTTAGGTGGACCGTTAAGGTATTCTAGAAAGGCAACTTCTTGATTATTCACCTTACCATGCAGGTAAACCAAAGGCCGAATATGATCGGCCTGAAGTTGAATAATCGATGCTTTAAACTCTTTCTCTCGTAAAGCCTGGCTCATTTTCTCGAGCCAAGCTTTGGCAGGCATGTCTTCCTGCGCGATTGCAGGAAAGACCAAGGCTAATAAAGCCAACAGGATTAGACGCAAGCTAACTCCTCGTTATTGATTGACCGGAACGGGTACGACCTCGGTATTGTCCTCTACAACCGCACCAGTATTCAATCGTTGTTGCAACATATGATCTTGGATATAAGTATTAATTCGGCGACGTTGCTCATTCACCTGATCATTGGTATAGCCTTGATTCTGTTGTACAGGACCGGTTTGTAGGCTCACAGGTGATGCGCTACCAATCAGCGGCCTTGTAATTAACACGGGCGATGGTGACGCGGCATCATCGGCGGTTTGATTGTAATTCTGCACACCCACAATCGCAAACATAGCAACCGTCGCAGCAATGGCATATTGACCAAATTGCTTAAATAAAGGTACGACGCGGCTTTGCTCCGAATTGGCGGCAATTTGTGGCGTTACAGGTGCAGCAACGTTAGACGCATGATGCTTAGGCGCAACTATCGCTGGCTCAAGCTCAATGGCGGCGGCAATGCTAGCAGAGAGATCTAACACAATAGTCTGCGGCAATTCGCCACGCATGGCATCGCCTATCATATGATAGTTATGCCATTTATCATGTGAATGTGTATCAGCAGATAACTCTGCCATGGTCTGCTCATCAGTCTCTCCATCGACTGCGGCAGATACCCATTCTTGACCTAATTTATCCATTTTTCACCTGTCTAAATATAAGGGTTTCTTAAAATAAGAATTTAGGCTTCCAGCAAAGGCTGGAGCTTTTTATCGATTGCTTCTCGTGCTCGGAAGATACGTGATCTTACGGTCCCGACAGGACAATCCATGACTATGGCAATATCTTCGTAACTCATACCATCGAGTTCACGCAATGAGATGGCCATTCGTAATTCTTCAGGCAAGGTCTCTAATGTATCGAAAATCACTTTTTTGATTTCATCCGATAACATTAGCCGTTCTGGGGAGGCAAACTCCTTCAGCGCGTCACTGCCTTCGTAATATTCGGCATCTTCTGCATCAACATCATTCGCAGGCGTTCTACGCCCCTGTGATACGAGATAATTCTTCGCAGTGTTTACTGCGATGCGGTACAACCAAGTATAAAATGCACTTTCACCGCGAAAGTTTGGCAAAGCTCTGTAAGCTTTGATAAACGCTTCCTGTGCCACATCAGCAACGTCCGCTTGGTTCCGTACATAACGGGATATCAAGCTAATGACTTTACTTTGATATTTAAGCACTAACAGGTTAAAAGCGTTTTTATCACCTTGTTGTACGCGCTCAACTAATTGTTGATCACTTAATTGTCCACTCATCCGAGCCGACTTCTCCTAAATCTAAAATGCTGATTTCTCAGTCGCTCGAATCATATTCACTTATGTAGACTCGCGGGCTTTGAAAAAGTTCTAAAAATTATACAAAAAAAGTAAGGTAAAAAGGAAAGTACCCATAATCGGTGAGTTGGTTTACCATAGTTGGCACTCTTCAGTCACATCATGATACCCGATGAAACAAGTAGTTGAACACCAATCTGACATATTAGTCATAGGTAGCGGTGCCGCAGGTCTGACACTAGCTTTGCATCTTGCTGAAAAAGCAAAAGTAATTCTGCTTTCAAAAGGCCCACTCTCGGAAGGGTCGACTTACTACGCCCAAGGCGGTATCGCCTCCGTCTTCGACGAAAGTGACACTATCGAATCCCATGTTGCAGACACCTTAATCGCAGGGGCGGGTTTATGTGACAAAGACGTTGTCACTTTCACGGCTGAAAATGCCAAGAGTGCGATGCAATGGCTTATCGAATGTGGCGTCGCCTTCGATAAAGAAGAAACCACAGACGGGAACGCAAAAGATGCACCTTACCATTTAACCCGTGAAGGCGGCCATAGCCACAGACGTATTCTGCACGCTGCCGATGCCACAGGCAAAGAAGTGCAAACCACACTGCAAGAACGCGCACTCGCCCACCCCAATATTCACGTTTTAGAACGCTATAACGCCATCGACCTCATCACCACCCGTAAATTAAATCGCCCAGGTAATCGTGTGTTAGGCGCTTATGTCTGGAATCGCAATGAAGAACACGTCGAAACCGTTAAGGCCAAGTTTGTCGCGTTAGCGACTGGTGGTAGCTCAAAGGTTTATCAATATACCTCAAACCCCGATGTCGCTAGTGGTGATGGTATTGCCATGGCATGGCGTGCAGGTTGCCGCGTGGCGAATATGGAGTTCAACCAATTCCATCCAACGTGTTTGTACCACGCAGATGCGCGCAACTTCTTACTCACCGAAGCCCTGCGTGGTGAAGGGGCTTATCTGCGTCGTCCAGATGGCAGCCGCTTTATGCCGGACTTTGATGAACGCGCCGAGTTAGCTCCCCGTGACATCGTTGCCCGCGCCATCGATTATGAGATGAAACGTCTGGGTGCCGATTGCGTCTATCTAGATATCAGCCATAAAGATGCTGACTTTGTGATGAAGCATTTCCCGACCATCTATAGCCGTTGCTTAGAGCTGGGAATCGATATCACTAAAGATGCGATTCCTGTGGTTCCCGCCGCACACTATACCTGCGGTGGTGTAATGACAGATATGCACGGTCAGACGGATCTCAATGGCCTCTATGCCATTGGTGAAGTCGCCTATACGGGCTTACATGGCGCCAATCGTCTGGCGAGTAACTCGTTACTCGAATGTTTAGTGTTTGCCCGTGCGGCGTCACAGGACATAGAAAGCCAACTGCATAAAATTCAAATCCCGGGACAAATTCCAGCATGGGATGAAAGTAAAGTGTCGAACTCGGATGAGGAAGTGGTCATCGCCCATAACTGGCACGAACTGCGGTTATTCATGTGGGACTACGTTGGAATTGTACGCTCAGATAAACGTCTGGAGCGAGCACTGCGCCGCTGCCTGATGTTACAGCAAGAAATTCAGGAATATTACAGTAACTTCAGGGTTAGCAATAACTTGCTAGAATTACGTAACTTAGTGCAAGTGGCCGAATTAATTATTCGCTGTGCCATGGAGCGTAAAGAAAGCCGTGGACTGCATTTTAATATCGATCATCCAGAGAAATTAGACGCGCCTCGCCCGACTATTTTACTACCTGAAAAGTAACCGCATAGGTGACTTCATCATAAACAGACTAAATCTCAGAATGAGGTTTAGTCTGTTGCATTTTAGCCCGCAGCAACAGCCGACATAAATGTCGATAGTCAGTATCGTCTAACATATCTGCCCAAATCAGCAAGAGCCGTAGCTGAGTATCCACTTCGATATAAATCAAGCAAACAAAGGGCGTGACCCAAGTGCGTTTTAGTACCTGAAAGTGCTCCCCCGTTGACAAACGTCCCTCGCCTTTATCACTCAGCACAAAATCTAAACGCCAATGCTGCAGTCGCCACAACTGCGACAGCAAAAAAATACTAACAAGTACGATAAACAAGTATTTAAGCAGAGATAAGGCGATAATGTCGCTTTGGGGCCAAAGCAGAAATGAGCTAGAACAGACACCAATAAAAACGACCAACGAGAGTCGTTGGTCGAAAGAGGCTTTTACGCTGAAACTATGGTGCCGGTCTTCCACGGACTTTCACTATCATACGAGCCAGTTCAGTGTCAGGGCACACTTCATGGCCCATAAACCAAGCAAACAATTCTGGATCTTCACATTCCAACAAACGGATAAACACGGTTTTATCTTCATCGGACATTTCTTGATAGAAGTTTTCAACAAAAGGTTGAAGCAAGACGTCTAATTCCAGCATCCCACGACGACATGCCCAGCGAACCCTTGCGATGTTCATTAATTCCAAGGTATTTCTCCCAACACAGATTTGGCATTAGTCTATCAGTTCACTGACTAAAGTGTCGATTAACCCTTCATATTGACTCACAAAATTAGCATTGTTGTACTTGCGTATCGAGTCCCTCAAAGAGATCGCTAAAATCTGTATCCAATAATCGCTTTACCGCAGGATGTTGGATCATACGTTCGGCAAACATCACATGGTATTCCTCTTTCACATCGGTGGTTTCACCGAGCAAATTCATACCATGGGAAATCACTTCTTGGCGATAAATCGACGGTGTGACAAAAATACCTCGTTTAAGGTAACCAAAGGCCTTCATCATGGCCGCATCATCGAACTCGCCCAAGATACTGACTTTAAGATTTTGCTCGTCAAACCAGCGATATAGCTGTTGTCCGAGTGAAGTTCTACGGCCGGGGATTAATAGCTGGCCTTGTTCTAAACAGGCAGGAAAATCAGCGCTATAAGTCTCAGCGGAGAAAAAACTCACGCCACACTCGCCTAATTTTTTAGATAAAATTTCAGGGTATTTCAGTGACTCACCTGCACAATCCGAAAGGATCATATCCAGTTTATGCTCACGTAAACGCGCCATTAGGCTCTCGTGAGTCGCCTCATAGCAGGCTAAATGCATAGAATTGTCATTAGGCACTACGGATAATAACACTCGGCTGACTAAAGCTTTAGATAAGGCATCGGCAATACCCACCTCGAATAACATGGCATCCGCTTTTTGATAGTTAAGTAAATCGAGCATTTCATAGCTAAGGCTAAACATCTTATCGGCGTAGCGAAACACCAATTCACCTAATTCTGTCGCCTCCAATGTCCGCCCGACTCGCTTGAACAGACTGCCGTTTAACCTATCTTCTAAGGCACGAATTTGCCCCGTTATCGTTTGCGGCGTCAAACATAGGGCTTCGGCCGCCTTCGCGACTGAGCCCTTTTTCTTAATCATCCAAAAATAATACAAGTGGTTATAATTCAAGTGCAGCATGCTAACCCGCTGTTAATGCTCCCTCAAACGCCAAAGCGCTGAGGGGTTACTGTGTTATTTTAAACTCGATTAGTTTAAAATCAGATGATTAAAAACCTGATGATTCCCAGTCAAGTTACTTTAAACGCTGGCAGTCGAGTAAGTTAGTAACTATGCCTTGTAACTGCTCCAAATCGGCAGCATTCCCCAGACTTACCGCTTCAGTGACTCCTGAAACTAAAACGTTACGTTCTGGAATACGTTCGGCGCAATAGGTTCGATTCGCTTCTTGGAAACGTTTACCACCGCGATACTTAAGTGCCCTCGATTCATAACCATTAGTTTCTAATCTCGCCCCTAAGGAATCAGATTTAAACATCAAAGCGCCATCCACTATTCCTTCAAGATAGCTTTGGCAAGTCTGCGAGTTTGCATCCTGATTACAGGCCGAAATTTGCGATGCCGTCGCGGTTGTCGATAAACATAAGAGCGTTGCTATTCCCATTAATTTCAACTTTATCATAGTTATACTCCTTTCTTAGGTAACACTTTTGATAACCAGAAATACCCGACTAACGCTGCCATAATCGAACCGATTAAGGTCCCTAGGCGTGCTAAGTCACCGTACATAGGGTCTGCATGTTCAAAGGCTAATGACGCAATAAACATAGACATAGTAAAACCAATACCGCACATGGCCGCGACGGGGGCAATTTGCTTCCAACCTACGCCATCGGGCAATTGAGCTAATTTTAGTTTCACCGCAATAAAGCTAAATAACATTACACCGATTGGCTTACCTAACATCAGGCCCAATGCAATACCAACAGGAACAGGAGAAATTAACGTCTCCAAATTCATATTGCCGACATAAACGCCCGCATTGGCAAAAGCAAACACTGGCAAAATGAGGAAAGTACTCCAAGGATGCAAACTATGCTCTAAGCCTTCTGAGGGTGAACTGCCATCCTTTGCCCGCAATGGAATACAAAAAGCAATGATGACGCCAGCCAGAGTCGCATGCACTCCAGACTTAAGAACGGCAACCCAAAGAATTAACCCTAAGATGCCATAGGGTAAAAGTGAAGTAACCCCTTTGCGGTTTAACCCGACCAGGCCCGCAATCGCTAAACTGGCAATCACTAAACTGATGGTTGATAGGTCAGTACTGTAAAACAGCGCGATAATCACTATGACGCCTAAGTCATCGATGATAGCTAAAGCAAGTAAGAAGACTTTCAGTGAAACAGGAACGCGGCTTCCGAGCAGCGCCATAATACCTAAGGCAAAGGCAATATCGGTCGCGGCAGGAATAGCCCAGCCCGCTTGTGTGACAGGATCACCGTAGTTAAACAGTAAGTACACACCAGCAGGGACTAACATGCCGCCAATGGCAGCAAAGGTAGGCAGGGAAGCTTGAGCGACACTCGATAAGGCGCCTTCAAGTAACTCACGTTTCACTTCTAAACCAATCAGCAAAAAGAATATGGCCATCAAGCCATCGTTTATCCACAGGATGAGTGGCTTGTGTATGTTGAGCTCGCCAATTTTGACTTGAACGTCAGTGCCTAAAAAGCCTTGATAAAGTCCAGATAAGGGGGAATTGGCCATCAGCATGGCTAAGGCAACAGCAACCAATAACAGGATACCGCCAGCCGACTCTTGGCTCAGAAAATTTCTAATTGCTTTTTCCATCTTGCACTCCTAAAAATCATAATGAATTGAGTGTAGACGAATTGTAATAACAAATATAATCGTAAGTTTCTCCCTAACACCTCGGTTATCCCGAAGTGTTAGGCTAAAAAACATACATCACACAGCAACAGGGGCTTTGATATGAGGGTGTGGAGCGTAGTTTGTTAATTCAAAATCATCAAATTGATAGTCAAAAATCGACTCAGGTCTGCGTACAATAGTCATAGTCGGCAGCGGTTTTGGATCACGACTTAACTGCAGTGCCGTCTGTTCCATATGATTAGAATATAAATGGGTATCGCCACCCGTCCACACAAAATCACCTAAGGCCAAGTCACATTGCTGGGCGACCATCATAGTTAACAAAGCATAACTGGCAATATTAAATGGCAAACCAAGAAACACATCACAACTACGCTGATACAGCTGACAAGATAATTTACCATCGGCTACATAGAACTGAAAAAACGCGTGGCACGGTGCCAAAGCCATTTTATCCAGTTCGCCCACGTTCCACGCAGAAACGATAAGACGGCGAGAATCTGGCTGAGATTTTATCTGGGCGATAACTTGCGAAATCTGATCGATAGCATCACCACTCTGGGTTGGCCAACTGCGCCACTGGGCACCATAAACTGGGCCCAAATCGCCATTATCATCGGCCCATTCATCCCAAATGCTGACCTTGTTTTCGCGTAAATAGGCAACGTTAGTTTCACCCTTCAGAAACCACAGCAATTCATGGATGATAGAGCGCATATGGCATTTTTTGGTGCTCACCAAAGGAAAACCTTTGCTCAAATCGAAGCGCATTTGATAGCCAAATACCGAGCGAGTCCCAGTACCTGTGCGATCCGATTTATCCACGCCTTCGGCTAATATGTGCTTCATTAAGTCTAAATACTGTTTCATTGCTGCTTACCTTGCTTACGAAAAATCAAGTACAAACCGATTAACACCATAGGCACAGAGAGTATCTGCCCCATAGTCATAAATCCCCAGTAGAGTCCCAACTGTGTGTCGGGTTGCCTCACAGTTTCAACCATAATACGGAACATACCGTAACCGACTAAGAACATACCAGAGACCGCACCGACTGTATCGGTACGTTTGCTAAACCAGTAAAGTAATAGGAATAATGCTACGCCTTCAAGGGCGAACTGATACAACTGGGATGGATGACGTGGGTCAGGCCCACCGGTTGGAAACACCATAGCCCAAGGCACATCAGTGGTTCGTCCCCAAAGCTCGCCGTTAATAAAGTTACCAATACGACCAGCGCCTAAACCAATAGGCACAACAGGTGCCACCATATCGGCGACAGCAAAAAAAGTACGTTTTTGTTTCCACGCGATATAAAGCATCGCCGTAATCACGCCCATCAAACCGCCGTGGAAGGACATGCCACCTTCCGAGATTTTAAATAAATAGAGGGGACTGGCGAGGAAATAATCGAAATGATAAAAAAGCACGTAACCGATACGACCACCTAAAATCACCCCAAGAAAACCATAAAAGAGTAAATCTGAAACTTGCTCCCGCGTCCATATCCCTTTTGAACGGTCGGCTTGGCGGTTCAACAACCACATGGCCGCAACAAATCCGACTAAATAGGTAAAACCATACCAACGCAGTGCCGGTTCAAAGGTTTGTCCAAAAAGATTAAACGGTCCAAATGAAACGATCACGGGATCGATATTGGGGAAACTCAACGCCATAACACATCCATTAGCAGCCTAAAACAAAGATAAACATAAAAACTAGGTCAGAATTAACTTAAGGCCGACACATAGAAGTAACAATGCAAATATCTTTTTAAGTACAGGTGTTGGCCAAGTGCTCGCCGCTTTTACCCCCACAGGCGCCATCAAGACAGAAGTGATTACTAAACCAAACAATGCAGGTAAATAGATATAGCCTAAGGTACCATAGGGCAACTCAGGGGCATTCATACCTGCAATAATATAGCCGAAACTGCCAGAAAGAGAGATTAAGAAGCCCATCGCAGCAGAAAAGCCCACGGCTTGACGCATCTGTAAACCATAAAAAGTCAAAAATGGCACTATCAGTATACCGCCACCTATCCCGGTCAAACCTGCCAAAACCGCAACAAAAGCCGATACAACAAAAAGCACTACTGAATTAGGTAATTGACGATTTGATTCGGCCTTAACGGGATAAGCCATTTGAATTGTCATTAAAATCACAAAGATGGCAAAACCTTGTTGTAACTTATCAGCGGGAATACGCTCAGCAATAAAACCTGAAGCCAGCGCGCCTATAATCAGGCCCGGTAACATTGATTTGAATAAATCCCAAGGCACATTGCCACGCTTATGGTGGGCACGTGCCGACGAAATAGAGGTGAGAATAATGGCTGCTAGCGAAGTGGCAATTGCAATATGGGGGAGCTGAGTAGAGCTAATACCGACCGATGGCAAAATATAAAGCAGTGCCGGCACTACAATCAAGCCACCACCGATACCTAATAATCCTGCCATAAAGCCGACAAATGCGCCTAAAGCCAAGCAAATAAAGAACACCAACAACAAACTATCCACACGAGTACCTACAGCGTGATAAATTGAGGGCCTTAGCTTAAAGCAAAACACAGCATTAGTTAATTAAGAATTGTTGCGAGACCCTGCTTGGTCAAATATTCTTTAACCAGCTCACGCACTTGGAAGCCGTTTGATAGGCTCAGCGCTTTAGCAAGTAATTGATCTAAATCGGCCCGCGCAACACGACGCAATAGATAATTGATCCGCGCTAAACTGCCCTGATTCATACTCAACTGATCGTATCCCATAGCCACCAGCAAAATGGCCCCCATAGGTTCGCCCGCAAGCTCTCCACAGATACTAATATCGAGTTTATGGTATCGACAATCGAGGTGCGCCTGATGCAAAGCCCGCAATATTCCAGGATGATAACTGTCAAATAACGAGCTCACCCGTGGGTTATTACGGTCAACAGCCAATAAATATTGGGTTAAATCATTACTACCAACAGAGACAAAATCCACTCGTTTTGCCACATCATCCAACTGATATAACATGGCTGGCACTTCGAGCATAATGCCTATGCGTGGCATCACTATGTCGCTGTTAACATCGTTTTTTAATTCAACATAGGCTTGTTGCAAATATTCTAAGGATTGATCGATTTCATCTAAGTTGCTGACCATAGGCAGCAAAATACTTAACTGTTTACCGTCTCCCCCAGCCTGTAGCATGGCCCGTAACTGCACCAAAAACAGCTCAGGATGATCCAGAGACAAGCGAATACCGCGCCATCCAAGGAAAGGATTGTCTTCTTTAATCGGGAAATACGGTAAAGGTTTATCGCCCCCCACATCTAAAGTACGCATCACCACAGGTCGACCGGACGCGGCCGATAAGACCTGTTGATAGACTTTAACTTGCTCAGATTCACTCGGGAAGCGCTGTTGCAGCATAAAAGGAATTTCAGTGCGATAAAGCCCAATACCGTCGGCGCCCTCTGCAATTTCAGAGGCAACACCACTGAGTAATCCCGCATTGAGATACAAGCGAATACGTGAACCATCTAAGGTTACAGAAGGCAGCGCTAATTCTTGGGCATACTGGCGTTGCAAGGCTTTTTGTGCCGAAATCAGGCTACGATACTCACCGACAATCGCAGGTGATGGCGACACCAATAACTGACCACGGCTTGCGTTTACGACCAAAAGTTTTTGGTCAATATTGGCGGATAACAGTTGCTCTACACCTGTAATAGCAGGCACACCTAAGGCACGGGCTAAAATGGCGGCATGGGAGTTTACGCCACCAAGCTCAGTGACAATACCCGCAAGCTTTTGCCTTGGGAACTCAGCCAACATAGTCGCATCGGCTTCACGGGTAATGAGGATTACAGGTTTATCGGGCTCAAGCTCTAGACGTTCTGGCTCAATAAGTTGGCGCAATACTTTTTGACCTAAGTCGCGAATATCGCTAGCCCGCTCCTTAAGGTAAGGGTCTTCCATTGCTAAAAACTGTTGAATATAACGTAGAGACACTCGGCTCACCGCCGACTCAGCAGCCCAACCTAATTGCACTTCACGGGTATATTCGCCGCCTAAACTAGCATCATCGAGCAGTAACTGTAATGCATTGAAAATGGAGACAACTTCGTCATCTTGCTCACGATCAAACCGTTGAGATAAGGCACCTATCGCTTCTTTACAACGCACCATAGCCGTGGTTAAGCGGCTCGATTCATAGGCAATATCGTCAGAACGCACCTCAGGCTGTTCAAGGGGAATTTCCCCACCAAGTACGAAGGCATACGCAATGGCGATACCGTTTGATGCTGAAGTACCTTGAAACAGAATTTGTTGATGATGGGAGCTGACTTGTGCTTTTTGTTTTAAGCCACGCACCGCCATCGCTAATTGGGCGGCGAGCGTCATCAGGAAGGCTTCTTCGCCCTCACTGAATTGGCGAGCACTCGCCTGCTGTACCACTATCACCCCAACCACAGCCTTCTGATAGATAATAGGTACAGCTAAAAAAGCGCGGTATTCTTCTTCGGCGACTTCAGGAAAAAGCTTAAACCTTGGATGAAGCCGAGCATCGGCTAAATTAACGGCCTCTTCTCGCTGGGCAGCGAGTCCAACTAAACCTTCAGTCAGCGGCATACGTACTCGACCAACGGCGCTTTTTTCAAGGCCATCGGTTGCAGATAACACGAGTTCTTGCTCTTCTAGGATATAGATGGAGCAACATTGGGTTTCCATCGCCGCTTTAGTCGATGAAACTAAGATTTCTAATGCGGTTTCCAAACTGTGGGCTGATGCCACAGCCTGAGTAATATCCCTAAGCGTATTTAACACTGTTTTCAATCCTCTTTTGAAAATCAGCCCGTTGTTTTTTGTCTTCCCCGTTTCCTAGGTATTTCTAGGGTTTGGAATGACAATGCCGTTACCGCAAACTCTTTCATCACCTTACGATAAACATCACGCTTAAATGACACCACTTGCCGCACAGGATACCAATAACTTACCCAGCGCCAATCGTCAAATTCAGGATGTCCAGAAGAACTCAAATTAATCGCACTATCTTGGCTTTTCAGTTGTAACAGAAACCACTTTTGTTTTTGCCCGATACACACAGGTTTACTGTCTTGCCTCACTAAACGCTTTGGCAAACGATAGCGCAACCAAGAACGGGTCGAGGTTAATATATGCACGTGTTCAGGTCTTAGGCCCACTTCTTCATACAACTCACGGTACATAGCCTCTTCTGCTGTCTCGCCATCATCGACGCCACCTTGAGGAAATTGCCATGAGTGTTGACCGAAACGTCTAGCCCACATGACTTGGCCATATCTGTTACAAATTATAATGCCCACATTTGCGCGAAAGCCGTCGCTATCAATCACATGGACTCCAAATCACATTAAATTTTAATAAACTGATTGTTTCATAAAGCTAGTCTCTCAGCAAACCTCTATTTTATCCTAAGCTTTGGATAACATCTGACTTAAAAGACATTTATCAACAATGCTAGGGGATGGAATCCGGGGATATCCACATTTTCTGTGGATATCTCTGTTTGAAACTCAGGTGAACTTGTTATAACGTTCAAAAAACATCTATTTACCATCGTTTTTAAAATTTAGAGTTAAAACTTAATGGCAAACAAATTCATAAACTTGCACGTTAATCACGATTTATTTTAGACTAAAAAACCAATAAAGCTCATTATTTGACCAGCAAGAAGTATTTATATCATTCTCGCGATATTACTCAACTTTATACACAAATAGTGTCCACAACTGTCCACAAAAGCCAGAATAAATGCACTTTATTCGCATTGACTTAGGATTTTTATTAGGTTAAGAGGCTCACTTTACTGAGTTATCCATAATATCTGTGGATAAGTATGTGGGGAACGCAAGGGAAAGCAGAGAGTAACTTTGAACACTTTTTTGCAAAACGGGGGTTAACACGGATATAAAATTTAAAATCAGTCACTTAGAATAAAAACATTCGGTACAAGTTAATCCACCCTGTAGGGCTCATTTTTTAACCACCATTGCTAAGCGGTTATTTTTAAGTAAAATCCAGCCATGAATCGAATTATCCCCCCTGAAAATCTATCTGAACTACTCGAACGTGCCAACATGATGGCGGGCGTGAGTTTGGCGCAGATAGCCAGCCAAAGAAGCATTCGTGTCCCCAAGGATCTTAAACGCGATAAAGGTTGGGTCGGTCAACTAATCGAAATGGAATTAGGCGCAACGGCGGGTTCTAAACCTGAGCAAGATTTTCTACATTTAGGGGTCGAGCTAAAAACTATCCCCATTGATACACAGGGGCGACCGCTGGAGACCACATATGTCTGCGTGGCGCCGCTATCGAATATCCAAGGATTAACCTGGCAAAACAGCTTAGTCTGCCATAAGTTACAGCGAGTACTTTGGGTACCCGTTGAAGGAGAGAGGCATATTCCTGTGGGTGAGCGCCGTATAGGTACGCCAATATTGTGGGAACCGGATCCGCACGAGTTGCAATTACTGCAACAGGATTGGGAAGAGATCATGGAGCTTATCGCCCTCGGAAAAGTAGAGAGGCTTACAGCGCGCCACGGCGAAGTGCTGCAATTGCGCCCTAAGGCCGCTAATAGTAAGGCGTTAACACAAAGCATTGCCGAAGATGGTAGCCTCAAAATGACCAACCCTAGGGGCTTTTATTTAAAGACCAGTTTCACTGCTATGATACTTAATAAGGTATTTGGTTAATTTTTAGTAACGATATGGACTTGGATTGATCCAGATCACAAATTTCACTGGCACTAAGGTGACTCTTTTCTATAAACTACGGCATCCTGAAATCACAGCCGTATTCGGATACCAATCAAGCAGTGAGAGCACGTAGACAAGCGAAAAAACTCCTTTTTGCGATTTTAGCTTGGGCGATTGCCATGGCTGCATTCGTGTTTTTTCGATATGCCCAATCACCAGAGCTGCCCCAATGGGCGGTAAGTTCGGCTGATCTCGCAACACTTGCTATCTACATGGGGATTATTTTCGGCAGCTTACATTGGATGTCGAACGTCATTGCCGATTTCAGTGCAATCAATCGCCTCCCCTATGTGTTTTCAGTCATCTTTAAGGGCTTGTTTTTATTACTGGGTGCTACGACGTTAGCTTACATGACTCAGTTTTTAAATATGTGGGCCATCGAAAATCACATGTCGACCCTCAGACAAATGCTGACGGCGCACATTCTCTATAGTCCTTCATTCCAAGCATTGATCGTATATTTGGTCGTTGTACGAGTCAGCTTAGCTTTTGTCGAGCAAATGGCATTATTAGTCGGGCCGCGTATTTTACTCAACATAGGCCTTGGTAAATACCACAAGCCAAGATATGAGCAGCGCTTATTCCTCTATTTAGATATGGTCGCCTCAACCACACATGCCGAATCACTTGGCGATTACCGTTTTAGTCGATTGATCCAAGACAGCTTTAGTTTACTTTCAGATACTGTGTCCAATAACGAAGCTGAAATCTACCGCTATATGGGAGATGCAGTGCTGCTTCACTGGCCATTAGAAGAAGGGATAGTTCACGACCGCTGCATGAATATTTATTTTGAATTTAGCCAACAACTGAACTGGCAACGCCGCTACTTTGAAGAGCATTATGGCTTTGTGCCGAAATTTAAAGCGGCGGCCCATTGTGGCCAAGTCGTCGCTGCAGTTGTTGGTGTACAGAAACAAGAAATTAGTTTCTTTAGTGACGTGCTCAATACCTTAGCAAGACTGCAAGACCAATGTAATCCACTAGGACAGCGCATGTTGATTTCGGGCGCACTCGCGGGACGTTTAGATAACCCCAACACTCAGTATCACCTATCAAATCTAGGCCCAGTCAAACTCAAAGGGAAACAACACTCAATTGAAGTGTTTGGCGTTTCCCCGCTTTGATTTGTAATCGACTTTAAGCTTTAGCTTGAATTAATGCTTTGCTGTTACAGTCAGTTTATTCCTCGTCCTTAGTTAATAATTTTTGGATCATTAACCCTAAAGTGCGGAAAGTTAAGATCCGACTGGTGGTTTGACGCCAGACCAGGCCGATATCACGGTAAGGTGCCTCACCCGGTGGCGTCATCACCACTAAATCTGTGTCATTCAAAATACCCGCGTCAATGGCCATTTGCGGAAGAAACGTGGTGCCCAGTTTACTGTTCACCATCTGCACTAAAGTATGCAAACTGGTGGCGGCAAACGGATTGACTTTCGCACTATCACCTAGCTGACATGCAGTAATAGCATGGCCTGTGATGCAATGCTCACTTTGCAGAAGAAAAATACTCTCGTCCGGCAGAGTTTGATAATCAATAGGTTGATGTATGCCACCCGCTAAATCTTTGTGGGCCACCATTTTGAAAGGATCTATGCCCACTTTCATGCTGTGGTAACCGCTAGTATCAACGGGTAGCGCTAGGATCAATAAGTCCAGCTCTCCTTTACCCAAAGCATCTAGCAAACGCTCAGTGGTATCTTCCTTCAATAATAAACTCATCGCCGGATAAGATTGCTGACACTGGCGGATCACACGACTCAATAGGAAAGGCGCTATGGTTGGAATACAGCCTAAGCGAATATCCCCCGTCATCGGCTCACCTTGATTTTTCACTAATTCCACCAAATCATCCACATCAGTGAGAATTTTACGGGCGCGCTGCACTACTTCTTCACCAATGGCGGTAAACATAAATGACTTATGGTCTCGCTCAATCAACTGATGTCCTAACTGCTCTTCTAGGTTTTGGATCCCACTTGAAAGCGTTGATTGACTGACAAAACACACCTTAGCGGCGCGGTTAAAATTCTGCTCTTGATGGAGATTCACCAAATAGAATAAGTTTTTTAAGCTAGGTAAACTTTTCATTTTCTCGATTGCCATTAAGGTTATGAATTAAGAAATTAAATCTACTTTAGCATAAGTGATGAGCAATAACGCGGCATAAGATATCAGGATTGTGACCCGAATCGATATTCAATCGGTTCGCCGTAAAACTTAAGTGGGAGTAACAAAATAAGATGGGAAAAGCGCTAACAAGAAAATGTCGAAAACAACAAACTTAATCGTAAAACCAATGCAAGATTCACTCAATTGAGCGCAACAATAGACATTATTGCTGCGCCTTAACTTACCTTAGCAAGTAATATTTTATGCTTTGGCTTGGAGGAATAACTTTAACTGTTGTAAATCTGCACTCGCGTGTTCAACGATGTCAGCAACCCAAGAGCCATGTTCAGCATCCCATCTTGCTTCTTCGCCATGCTGTAATAATTGGGCGATCTGCTGAATACGTTTTAACCCCACAGAACCTGCAGCACCTTTAAATTTATGTGCTTCTGAACATAAGGTATCTTTGTCTGCTGCGTCGTTAGCCTTCACTAGATTTCCAACATATTCAGGCATTAACTGCTCAAATAACACCACACTCTTGAGTAAGGTACCGGCACCAATGGCGCTGCAGTACTGTTCGAGAGTATTGAGATCTAGGATTGCTTCTAATTCAACTGTGGCCATAAGGCCTCCCTTAAGTGGTTCAATGCTTAAAACGAATTTATCACATGATACCCACTAAAATTGTCAGTGCAACTTATAGCGATATTCATGGTCTAATTCAGATTAAAATTAACAAAAAACAAACTAATAGTCGTAAATAAACGCTTACGAAATAATAGCGACGACATAACATTTAGGGAGTAAATTTATCCCACTAACTTGCCTCTATCGTTGCGCTAATGCGTGCCCTTGTCCACCATAAAGCTGCAAATTATCCACAATCGCCACCAATCCATCCCAACGATAGGCACACCAATCGGGTGCTAATAGCATAGGTTTTTTCGCATAAGCGGTGACACGGTGAAAAATAACTTCTAGGGGGGTATGGCGGATAATCTCGCCGACACTGTGGGCATAATCCTCAAGACTCAATAAAGGTAAGCGCCCACTTCGCCACGACTTAGCCATAGTGCTACCTTCGACGATATGCAAAGGATGTAGCTTCAAGCCATCAACGCCCTGCTGCAATACAGCAGCTAAAGTCGCCATATAATCGCTATGGGTTTCATCGGGTAAGCCAAGAATGAGATGAGTGCACACCTTAAGACCGCGAGCTCTCGCCCTCGACACAGTGTCACAATAACAGGCGAAATCATGGCCACGGTTAATTCTACGCAGTGTTTCATCTTTGGCTGTTTGCAACCCGAGCTCTAACCACACATCGACACCATTTTCCTGATAGCGCGCCAGTAAATCCAGTACATTATTCGGCACACAATCGGGGCGAGTTCCAACACATAAACCGACTATCTCGCCATCTTTAACCGCTTCATCGTACTTAGCCATTAACACTTGATATTCATCGTAAGTGCTAGTATAGGCTTGAAAATAAGCAATAAATTTATCGGCTTGTGCCTGAGGCTTCGCCTCACGATAGCGGCTCTTACCCTGTTCGAGTTGCTCAGTAATACTCAATACATCGGCAGTTTGATGGCTAAATGACGCCACATTACAGAAAGTACAACCTCCGCGCCCTAAAGTGCCGTCACGGTTAGGGCAAGTAAACTTGGCATCTATAGTGAGTTTTCGCAGTCGGGTGCCATATCGCGCCTTACAAACGGCACCAAAGGTGTTCACATATGCATCAAGCCCCATCAGAGCACCCACCAAATTTCATATCGCTTCATTGAGAATAACCAAGATAAAATCACAAATAGAAAAGAAAATACGTGAACAAATAGAAGAAAAAGCTTAGTGTAAATAAGGTAGCGAGAGTTTTCTTGGCGCTACATCAAATTCCCGCCTGACTCATACCGTTATTATCATAAATGTGCGCATCCTCAAATTAGCCAGCTTACCGCTGAGATCTTGCTCACACCAAAATGAATAACAATTCAACAATTTTAATTTTTTATCTATTTACTGTGTTTGCAATAAAAATCACTATTTCTAAATCAAAAACAATCCCACCAGCATGTTACACCTTGGTAAATTTTGAGTTTGATAGTTTTTAAAATTCTTTTTATTCATAATGTTATACGGCACATTTTACTGTTGACGTTAACGTAAGGCAATTGTGATTTGTGTATAAAACATGAATTAATACCCATGTTTTATGCAAATTTTTGGTTTGACCTTTATTGAATCTCAGGCTAATTTGGGTGGTTCGGGTGCATATCTATAGAAAGTCTTTACATTTTCTCCCCGAGTAGTAATCAGTTGAGGTCTAGGGAGGTTTTTGTATGAGCTTATATCATCCCAGTTTTGAGCGGGACAATTGTGGTTTTGGGTTGATAGCACAGATGGATGGCGAAGCCAGCCACCGTATAGTGCGCACGGCAATCCATGGTCTAGATCGCATGAAGCACCGCGGGGGCATTGCCTCCGACGGTCGCACTGGCGACGGCTGTGGTTTATTAATGCAATTACCCGTGCAATTTTTTGAAGCGATTGCCGCGGAAAATGATTGGCATTTGAGCAGAAAATTTGCCGTAGGTATGCTGTTTTTAAGTCAAGATGATGAACTGGCTGACCAAGCCAAGTTTATTCTTGAGCGCGAACTCGAGCGTGAAACCTTAAGTATTGCAGGCTGGCGCAAGGTGCCTGTCAATCCCGATGTGTTAGGTGAAATTGGCAAGGCTAGCCTGCCACAAATCTACCAAGTACTGATCAACGCCCCCATTGGCTGGCGTGAAAAAGACTTGGAACGTCGCCTTTATATGGCGCGTCGCCGCTTAGAGCAGCAAATCACCGACGACAAAGACTTCTATGTCGCGAGTTTGTCAGGCCAAGTTATCGTCTATAAAGGTCTGATGATGCCTGTGGACTTGCCCGCGTTTTATCCCGATCTCGCGGACATTCGCTTAAAAAGCTCTATCTGCCTATTCCATCAACGTTTCTCAACGAATACTTCTCCTAAATGGCCATTAGCTCAGCCGTTTAGATATTTAGCCCATAACGGCGAAATCAATACGATTACGGGTAACCGTCAATGGGCTCGTGCCCGTGCCTATAAGTTTAATTCGCCGCTACTGCCAGATTTGCAGCAGGCCGCTCCCTTTGTGAATGAAACAGGCTCAGACTCTTCATCTTTAGATAACATGCTGGAAATGCTGTTATCTGGTGGCATGGACTTATACCGTGCCATGCGTCTATTGATCCCGCCTGCTTGGCAAAGTAATCCAGAAATGGATGACGAATTAAAAGCCTTCTACGACTTTAACTCTATGCACATGGAGCCTTGGGATGGTCCGGCTGGTATTGTGATGACCAACGGTCGCCATGCCGCCTGCGCCGTAGACCGTAACGGTCTGCGTCCATCGCGTTATGTGA
Organism: Shewanella sp. SM74; assembly: GCF_025653725.1. NCBI lineage: Bacteria > Pseudomonadati > Pseudomonadota > Gammaproteobacteria > Alteromonadales > Shewanellaceae > Shewanella > Shewanella sp. SM74. The sequence continues at coordinate 336,572 of NZ_JAKKRZ010000003.1, forward strand.
TCACAAAAGATCGTATTTTGACCTTAGCTTCCGAAGTCGGAATTTGGGATTACGCCGCCGATGAAGTGATTGAAAAAGGCCGTGTTGGGCCTGGCGAATTGCTGGTATTAGATACCTTGAACGGCCGCCTGTACCAATCTTTTGAAATTGATAACGATCTTAAACGCCGCCACCCTTACAAAGAGTGGATGGCGAAAAACAGCCGTACTTTAACGCCAGCGGAAGATTTAGCCTCAGAGCAGCACGGTGCCAGCGAGTTAAGCCCTGAACTATTGCTGCAATACCAAAAACAATTTGGCTATACCCGTGAGGAATTAGAACAAGTCATTTGGGTATTGGCGAAGCAAGGTGAAGAAGCCACAGGCTCCATGGGCGACGACACACCTATGGCGGTATTGTCGAAAAAGTCACGTTCACTGTATGACTATTTTAGGCAGAAATTTGCTCAAGTAACGAATCCACCTATCGACCCCTTACGTGAAAAGCACGTCATGTCGTTGACCACTTGTATTGGCCGTGAACAGAACCTCTTCAATGAAACGACTGGGCATGCTTACCGGGTAATGTTCAATTCACCTATTTTATTATTCAGTGATTTTAACCAGTTACTGGGATTAGATAGCACTTACTATCGCGCCAATATTGTCGATTTAAATTACGAACCACAGGAAGGCTTAGAAAGTGCCATTCGCCGTATCACAGCCGAAGCCGAGCGTTTAGCCCGCAGCGGCACGACTTTGTTGATCCTTTCGGATAGAGCCATAGGTAAAACGGCGCAAGTGATCCCCGCGGCCATGGCGGTCGGTTCTGTGCAACAAATGCTGGTGAATAAGAGCCTGCGCTGCGACACCAACATTATTGTTGAAACCGCATCGGCGCGAGATCCGCATCACTTTGCTGTATTGCTTGGCTTTGGTGCCACGGCGATTTATCCGTATTTAGTGTATGAGTCAATTTCCGAACTGGCAAAACGCCATGACTTAACCGATACCACGGCATTGATGTTGAACTTCCGCTACGGCATCGAAAAAGGCTTGCGTAAGATCATGTCCAAAATGGGCATCAGCACTGTCGGCTCCTATCGTTGCAGCCAACAATTTGAAGCCATAGGCATTGCCAGCGAAGTGATCGAACTGTGTTTTAAAGGCGTAATTAGCCGCATCGAGGGTGCAGGCTTTGCAGACATCGCCCAAGACCAAGCTATTCTGCACAAAGCGGCCTACCGTGCCCATGTGCCATTACCGCAAGGTGGCCTGCTGAAATACGTTGAGGGCGGCGAGTATCACTGCTTCAACCCTGATGTGGTCAACACCTTGCAAGCGTCATTGATTGACAAAGACTTCGCGAGCTATAAAAAATTCGCCGAACTCGTCGACAATCGTCCCGTGGCCACACTGCGTGACTTAATCGGTATTAAGGGCGCGCAAACATCGATTGATGTCGCCGATGTAGAAGCGGCATCAAATCTATATTCACGTTTTGACAGCGCCGCCATGAGTATCGGCGCCTTGAGCCCTGAAGCCCATGAAGCACTGGCTATCGCGATGAACCGCTTAGGTGGCCGCTCGAACTCAGGTGAAGGTGGTGAGGATGCACGCCGCTTTAATACTGAACGCAACTCAGCAATTAAACAGATTGCCTCGGCACGCTTTGGCGTCACGGCGCATTATCTAGTTAATGCCGATGTGTTGCAGATTAAAGTCGCCCAAGGGGCAAAACCCGGTGAAGGTGGTCAGTTACCCGGCCATAAAGTGAGTGTTGAAATCGCCGGACTGCGTCATGCACGTCCTGGTGTGACCTTGATTTCACCGCCGCCGCACCACGATATTTACTCTATCGAAGATTTAGCCCAGCTGATTTTCGACTTGAAGCAAATCAATACTAAAGCGCTGATTTCAGTGAAACTTGTGTCAGAACCCGGTGTGGGCACTATCGCCACCGGCGTGGCCAAAGCCTATGCGGACATGATCACGATTTCAGGGTATGACGGCGGCACAGGTGCTAGCCCAATTACCTCAGTGAAATATGCGGGCAGTCCATGGGAGCTAGGGTTAGCCGAAGTGCATCAATCGCTAGTGGAAAATGGTCTACGTCATAAAATTCGCCTGCAAGTCGATGGCGGCTTAAAAACCGGTACCGATGTGATTAAAGCCGCGTTATTAGGCGCCGAAAGCTTTGGTTTTGGTACTGTGCCTATGATCGCCCTAGGTTGTAAATACCTGCGTATTTGCCACTTGAACAACTGTGCGACTGGCGTAGCAACGCAAGATAAAAACCTGCGTGACAACCATTACCATGGTCTGCCAGAGCGAGTGATGACTTACTTTGAGTTTGTTGCACAGGAAGTACGTGAATGGATGGCGACCTTAGGGGTGAGCAAGTTTGAAGACTTAGTCGGTCGCAGTGAATGGTTATATGCCCTCGAAGGCCAAACCGCGAAGCAACAAGGCTTAGATCTGTCACCGATTTTGTATCAACCCAAGGTGCCTGCAACCTCGTCACGCACTTGGCAAGAAACCAATCCACCGGCCGATTTAGGGCTGCTTAACCAGCATTTATTAAACGAATGCCAAAGCGCTGTCGATAAGTGCGAGAGTTTCGATGCCGCTTACAGCATCAACAACACAGACCGTTCCGTTGGCGCGACGTTGTCAGGCTATATCGCAAGCACACTCGGCGTCAAAGGCACCAAAGCACCGGTCAAACTGAGCTTTAACGGCAGTGCCGGCCAAAGCTTTGGCGTGTGGAACAGTCCTGGCCTTGAGTTAAAACTCTGCGGCGATGCCAACGACTATGTGGGTAAAGGCATGTCTGGCGGCCAAATCGTCATCTACCCGCCAATTGGCAGCCCGTTCCAAAGTGAGCGTAGCGCCATTGTCGGTAACACGTGTCTTTACGGCGCGACGGGCGGCAAGTTCTTCGCCGCAGGTCAAGCAGGCGAGCGTTTTGCAGTCCGTAACTCTGGGGCGATTGCTGTGGTTGAAGGGCTTGGCGATAACGGCTGCGAATACATGACCAGCGGCATTGTGGTTGTCCTTGGCAAAACAGGGGTGAACTTCGGCGCTGGGATGACAGGCGGTTTTGCCTATGTGTTCGATCAATTCGGCCGCTTCAATCGCCGTGTGAATACTGAGCTTGTCGATACTCAAAAACTCGAATCACCTATTCATCAACAACATTTAAAAGGTCTGATTGAAGCCCACGTGGCCGAAACGGGCAGCGAACATGCCAAGATGATCTTAAGTGATTTTGGTAACTGGTTAGATTGCTTCGTATTAGTAAAACCTAAAAATATTGCCGTGGCCGATCTGCTCAAATTAGAGAAATCGAGCCCAGAATTAGTTGTAAAAGCGGGGTAATGGCGCATGAGTAACGATTTTCAATTTATTGAAGTGGGTCGTAAAGACCCCGCTAAACACCCTGCGGCTAAACGTGCGACTCAGTTTATTGAGATCTATCAGCCTTTTGCTCAGCCTCAAGTGGCTGAGCAAGCGGACCGCTGTTTAGATTGCGGCAATCCTTATTGTGAGTGGAAGTGCCCGCTACACAATTATATTCCTAACTGGCTCAAGCTAGCGGAACAAGGTCGCATCATGGAAGCGGCAGATTTAGTACATGAGACCAACACTCTGCCCGAAATCTGCGGCCGTGTTTGTCCACAAGACAGACTCTGTGAAGGTGCTTGTACTCTGAACGACGACTTTGGCGCTGTCACTATCGGTAATGTCGAAAAATACATTACCGACACAGCGATCGCCCAAGGCTGGCGCCCCGATATGAGCAAGGTCACGCCACGCCCTGAACGAGTGGCGATTGTCGGTGCGGGTCCTGCGGGTTTAGGCTGCGCGGATATTCTGTCTCGCAACGGTGTTAAAGCTGTGGTCTTTGATAAATATCCACAAATTGGTGGTCTACTCACCTACGGTATTCCGTCTTTTAAACTCGACAAAGCCGTTATGGCGACCCGTCGCAGTGTATTAGAAGGCATGGGCATTGAGTTCAAACTCGGTGTCACTGTCGGTAAGGACATCCCATTTACTAAACTGCTCGAAGAATACGATGCCGTCTTCCTCGGTATGGGCACCTATACCGCGATGAAAGCAGGCCTTGAGGGTGAAGATGCCCAAGGCGTATACCAAGCCCTGCCCTATTTGATTGGTAACACCCATCATTTAATGGGCACCCAGAATACTGAAACGCCCTACCTGAACCTTGCAGGTAAACGTGTGGTGGTATTAGGCGGTGGTGATACTGCGATGGATTGTGTGCGCACAGCCGTCAGACAAGGTGCCAGCAGCGTAGTCTGTGCTTACCGCCGGGACGAGGCCAACATGCCAGGCTCACGTCGTGAAGTGCAAAATGCGCGGGAGGAAGGCGTTAACTTCCTGTTTAACCGTCAACCTGTGGCGATTAAAACCCAAAATGGCAAAGTGATCGGCATTGAATGCGTCGAAACAGCCATGGGCAAGGCCGATGCAAGCGGTCGTCAACGCGCCGAAGCGATTACTGGTAGCGAACAATTGCTCGAAGCCGATGCCATTATTATCGCCTTTGGTTTCCAACCTAGCCCAGCACCTTGGTTTGCCGAACACGGTATCGAGCTCGATCAATGGGGCCGAGTCAAAGCGAGTAAGTTAGATGAAAACCCATTCCAAACCACCAACCCGAAGGTGTTTGCCGGTGGTGATATGGTGCGTGGTTCTGACTTAGTCGTGACAGCCATTGCCGAAGGTCGCGATGCCGCCCAAGGTATTCTTAATTACTTAGACTAAGCGCTATAGATTAAGCGCCAACGTGTTTGTTTTACAGGTAAAAAACATTTTACCCTTGTCATTTTAACAAGCACTCCAATGGCTGGACTCGTGCAAACGAGTTCAGCCATTGGCTAGTGACTTATCGCAATCGGTTGATGGATAAAATAGATAGATGAAAGCGTGCATCTTAGGAGCGCACTTTTTTCGTTAACCCTCCCGCGTTTTACCCCGCGATTATCAAGCAATCCCAATCTCGCCATAACGACTGCATAAAACTGTGTGGTATATTAGCCAGCATTCCCGTGTCCCACTCTTTAAGTGTTGAATCAAAAAGGTCTCCCATGAAAATTGGAATTATTGGCGCAATGGAGCCAGAAGTCGCTCACCTGATCGCCGCCATGACAAATGCGACATCGCAAACCATTGCTGGTATTGAATTTATTGCTGGTACTCTCGCGGGTAAAGACGTAGTAGTGACTCGCTCAGGCATAGGTAAAGTCGCCGCAAGTATTGCGACCACGCTACTCATCGAAAAATATGCGCCGGATGCGGTGATCAATACTGGTTCTGCCGGTGGTTTTGTGGATTCGCTGGCCATTGGCGATATCGTGATTTCTTCTGAAGTGCGTCACCATGATGTGGATGTCACCGCCTTTGGTTATGAAATTGGCCAAATGGCGCAGCAACCTGCTGCGTTTATTCCTGCCGCACATTTAGTTGAAGCAGCCAACAAAGCGATTGCTCAACTGGGTGAAGTCAAAGCGATTGAAGGTTTGATTTGTACTGGCGACAGCTTTATTTGCGATCCTGTTCGCACCCAAGCCATGCTCAAAAACTTCCCGACTATGGCTGCCTGTGAGATGGAAGGCGCGGCAATCGCTCAAGTTTGTCATCAGTTTGGAGTGCCATTTGTGGTGATCCGCTCTTTATCGGATAACGCCAACAATGACTCGCCAGTGGATTTCGACTCTTATATTGTCAAAGCGGGTTATCACTCGGCTCTGATGGTGATGTTGCTGCTTGAGCAACTGAATCCTAGCGCAATAAAATAATCACTTAAGTGGAAAGTACCGAATGCACACCTCTTTTTATCAACAACTTGTCGAGATAGATGGCGCTTTGTTTGAAGGCTTTTTGGTACTTTTTTTTGCTTTGTTATTGGCGCGGTTAGCGCCATTACCACGGGAAATGCAGCCGCTTATTTGGTTTGGCCATTTAGCTAAGCAACTCGCCGCCAAGGTAAATCGCCCAGAACGCTCTCCAAGCCAACAAGCCACAGCAGGCTTTTTAGCTATGATGCTGTTACTGTTTCCGTTTTGGGCCATTATCACCTTTTTGCTCGAACTGGCCGCCTTTCCATGGTTTTTCGAATTTTTGGTGCTTTATCTATGCTTAACCGATGCAGGGTTTAGCCAAGTCGCCGATGAAATCGCTAAAGCCTTAAAACGTGGAGACAATGCCAGCGCAAAAAAGCTTTTACAGCCTTGGGTAGTGCGCGATACCGATAGTTTGTCGGAAATCGGCCTAGCCAAAGCCACCATAGAAAAACTCGCCACAGCGCCTATTTACGGCACAGCATCGACCATTTTCTTTTTCGCTATTGCTGGAGCACCGCTAGTGCTAGCTGTGCGAATGCTCAAACAACTCGAATTGAGCTGGCCGCCCATTCAACCAAAGTATCAACATTTCTGCAGTACTGTGAATGGTGTATCGATTATCTTGCTGGCGATTCCGGCTTGGTTGTGGAGCCTGTCGCTCGCCATTCAAGGCGGGCCTAAGGCGTTTGCAAAACTTTTTAGAGCCCCTAAAAATCATCACGCTATTCGAGGTTATGTTCTCAGTGTGAATCTCGTGGCCAGTATTTTGAGAATCGAGCTCGGTGGACCACAGAAGTTTGCTGGCGTGCGTATCAATGTGGATAAATTGTGCTACGGTCCGCAGCCAACCTGTGATGACATCACGCCTGCAATTAAGCTGACCTCACGTGCCTGTGCTATCTGGTTTAGCTTTATCATTATACTGCCCTTGTTATGGGCAAGTTTACGTTGGTTACAAAGCCTGTGATATGATGCCGCATTATCTCAACGTGAAGTTAAAGGCTGACCATCTTGCTCGAAAACATGCATGTTTCATTAACAACACCTGCGTTGTCATTTCCTGCTATCTCATTGTTATTATTAGCTTATACCAATCGTTTTTTTGCCTTAGCCGCATTAATCCGAAATTTAAGCAATGGTGAAAAACCCGTACATAAAGATCAAATTAAGAACCTGAGCCAGCGTATTACTATCATTCGTCGAATGCAGGAAGCAGGCGTGTCAAGCTTTGCCCTATGCGTACTGTGTATGATTTTTATCTATATAGGCTTTAATAAAACCGGCTCAGTGATTTTTGGCGCTAGCCTACTGCTCTTGCTCTATTCACTGATTTTATCTGTGATTGAAATCCGCATCTCTGTTGACGCATTAAATATCCATATCAAAGAGATGAGTAAATGAGCCAGTGGATCTACTTTTTTGATTTATGGGGTACCGCTGTATTTGCATTATCCGGCGCACTTGCCGCTGGACGCCATAGAATGGACCCCTTTGGCGTAATAGTGCTCGCCTCGGTTACCGCTGTCGGTGGTGGCAGTATTCGTGATGCCTTAATTGGTGCAACGCCAGTGTTCTGGATCCGCGACCCGAATTACATCATAGTGATCCTCGCGACCGTGCTCGTCTGTTTGCTATTAGTCCGTCGCCCTCGTAAGGTACCAGAGTATATTTTACCCGTCGCAGATGCCTTTGGATTGGCCCTCTTTACCGTGATAGGTGCTGAAAAGGCCCTCAATATGGGCTTGAGTGGGATGATTGCCGTCGTAATGGGCTTGATCACAGGCGTGGGAGGAGGCATTATTCGAGACTTACTGTGTAGACAAGTTCCTATGGTCTTACGCACAGAAGTCTATGCCACAGCTTCGATCATAGGTGGTATCGGCTATACCGTGAGCTTAGCCTACGGTATGGGTGAAAAAATGGCGCTGTTTCTGGCGATGGCCAGTGCCCTGTTAATCCGCTTAAGTGCCATCAAGTGGCATCTTTCATTACCGGCCTTTGATCTCAAGACCAAGAGGGAATAGTTTGCGAATATTGTGTTTTATTTTGTGCCTCATTTTTGTTCCAGCCCTCAATCCTGCAGCGGCGCAAGCCAACTCAGGTGAAATGCCACAAGAACAGCAGTTAGCCGTAAAATATATGAATGCGCTAACTGAACACGACTATAAGACACTGCGAAAATTCTATAACCGCGAAAGCGTCTTCTTCGACAAAACCGCCAACCGTAAATACACTGGCGGCCGCTTCATTATCGACTTCCTTGAGCGTGCCCACGAGGGCGTGCTCGAGTACAACTTCAACATAGAACATATGTATAATGCAGGCTCTTTAGTGGTGATGATAGGTAACTACCATTTCAAGGGTCCAGGTGAACAATTTGGCAAACCGGGGAAAATCATCGATGTTGCGATACCTGGTGTGACAAGCCTTAAGATCGACATGCTCAATCGCAGAGTAACGGAACATGTCGACCTAATTGATTACCAGACCATGTCAGACCAATTAGCGATGCAGTAGTCACAAAATTTACCCGTCTTTGAAACTTGATCCCTAAAAACGAGTCGAAACTAACAATGAGTCAATACCACTGCGTATTTCACCTTTGAAAAATTGACTGAGCCGTTTCGTTTCAATGAGGTTTGTATGAAGTTTTTTGGATTGATTGCCCTACTCGCCCTTAATGGCTTAATACTGGCCCCCAAAGCACAGGCCTTACAGCCCATTATCGTTTCCTACGCCGTTCAGCCAGTAAGCCATTTTAATCAACAACTACGTACCGCTCAGGCACAACATCAGCCTTGGTCGGAAGATCCCAATAAAATCAGCAGCCAATATGCAGGCAACAAATTTACCTTAGTGCGAACTCAAACCAATAAAGACGGCATTTTAACCTATCAAGTGAGCGAGCTTTCCAAGCAGCATCCACAGATGCTGTTGATTATCTCACTGAAACAAAACGCTAAACTTTGGCAGGTAAGTTCGGCCCAATTGGCATGGAAATGCAGTGGTGGGCAACACTTTGGCACCGACAGATGTAATATCGCCGAGCATGAGGCCAGCACAGCGCCTTAATCTTGTATTGTCAAAAGATTCAAAAACAAAGAGCGCCCTAAGGCGCTCTTTTTGTTCGTTTAAACTTACTGTAGCGTAAACCTAACTAAACCAACGTCACTATACCAAAGTCACTTTGGCAAACTTACGTTTACCGACTTGGAATACAGCAACAGTACCCGCTAACAAAGTCACACGGCTATCTTCTAGTTTTTCGCCGTCCATCTTTACCGCGCCTTGCTTGATCATCCGCATCGCTTCTGAAGTCGATGACACTAAGTCAGCGTCTTTCAACAGATTGGCAATCGCAATACCTTCACCAGCAGCTAACTCAATTTCTTCGATATCATCGGGGATCATGCCCTTAGAACGATCGACAAAGGCTTGATGCGCACTTTCGGCAGACGCTGCATCGTGGAAACGTGTGATAATTTCCTTAGCTAAGGCGATTTTAATGTCACGTGGGTTAGACCCATTCGCCACATCTTGCTTAAACTGTTCAATTTCAGCCAGTGGGCGGAATGACAGTAGTTCAAAGTAGCGCCACATCAAGTCATCCGAAATTGACATCAGCTTGCCAAACATTTCGTTGGCAGGTTCGCTCACGCCAATATAGTTATGCGCCGATTTAGACATTTTCTTCACGCCGTCTAAACCTTCAAGCAGCGGCATCATGATCACAGCTTGTGGCTTTTGGCCTTCGGCTTTTTGCAGTTCACGGCCCATTAACAGGTTGAACTTTTGATCTGTACCACCCAGCTCAACATCGGCCTGTAGCGCAACTGAGTCATAGCCCTGAAGTAAAGGATACATAAACTCATGAATCGCAATAGACTGACCCGAAGCATAACGCTTCTTAAAGTCATCGCGCTCCATCATACGAGCCACAGTTTGCTTAGACGCGAGACGGATCATACCAGCGGCGCCCAATGGCTCTAACCAGCTTGAGTTGAATTCGATACGAGTCTTAGCAGGATCGAGGATCTTGTAAACCTGTTCTTTATAGGTTTCTGCGTTCGCTAAAACTTGTTCACGGGTGAGCGGCGGACGTGTGCTATTTTTACCACTTGGGTCCCCCACCATACCAGTAAAGTCACCAATCAAAAAAATGACTTCATGACCTAACTCTTGGAATAATCTTAATTTATTCAAGATTACTGTGTGTCCAAGATGGATATCCGGAGCGGTAGGGTCAGCGCCTAACTTAATACGGAGTGGACGTCCTTCTTTGAGTTTTTCCAGCAGATCCGCTTCGAGTAAAATCTCATCGGTACCACGTCTAATTTCTGCTAATACTTGGTCTAAATCAGCCATCTCGGCAGGGACTCCTAAGGCCATGATCATAAAATGAAGAGACTTATGTTACTTGTTAGCCACCACAATTGAAAGTGTGTACACTAACGGGATTATTTAAGTCTCTGGTTATTGGTATCGGCGTCAATGGGAAAGGTTATAACGTTATTTAAATTGTTGCCTAAAAAGCATCAAATTCTCCTTAGCATTCTTTCAGTTATCACAATGATAACCATGCTTCTACCTTCTGAAGAAGCGCAAGCTTCAAGACAAACCACTAGCATTGATGACCAAGCTCAAATCAACACCCGTTATGATGTGCCCTTAGCTTTTCGCTCGCCTGAACGCCCTGAGTTACTAGAAGGTCAAACAGATAATGCTCCGACAACGGCTGAACCGTTATCCTCACCCGATGCGCTCGCTGCAGCTGGAGCTAATAATCAAGCCGCAGGATCCCACGAAAGCGCTCTCCACAGAGATGTCGAACATTTTAACGTCAAAAATGGTGATACTTTAGCCGCGGTATTTGACCGCGCTGGCTTAACCAGCAAAGACGTTTATGAAATCACCCAGTTGCCTTTAGCCAAGCAAAACTTACTTAAGATAATGCCGGGCGAAGAAATTGTGATTTCAAAGGATGCAAACGGTAATTTGACTGAAGTACGTTATCGGGTCGATGCTATTTCCACGCTAGTCATCACTAAAAGCCAAGAGCAATACAACGAAAAAATCTCCGAAAAGGATGTGGAAATCCGCAACCATTTCACCAGTGCCAAAATTAAGAGCAATTTCTGGAATGCCGCTGTGGATGCAGGCATGTCTGCTAACCAGATATTACAATTATCGACCGTATTCGGCTGGGATATCGACTTTGCCTTAGACTTACGCGAAGGCGACAGCTTCGCCATTATTTACGAGCAAGAATATGCCGATGGTGAATTTTTGCGTAATGGCAATATCTTAGCTGCAGAATTTGTTAACCAAGATGAGCGCTATACTGCCATTCGCTATACCGACGGTAACTATTATTCCGAAAATGGCACTAGCATGCGTAAAGCCTTCCTGCGCTCACCGGTCGATTTTAAGTATGTCAGCTCCAACTTTAACCCAAGACGTTTGCACCCAGTGACAGGCCAAGTCAAAGCCCATCGCGGTGTAGACTATGTCGCAGCCATTGGCACGCCCATTAAAGCTGCGGGTAGTGGACGCGTTATTGAGTCTGGTTATAATCAATTCAACGGTAACTATGTGTTTATCAAACATAACGATACCTATACCACCAAATATCTACACCTCACAAAACGTAATGTCAGCAAAGGCGCCAACGTTAAGCAAGGACAAATTATTGGTACTTTAGGTAAAACAGGCCGTGTCACTGGGGCTCATTTACATTACGAATTTATCGTCAATGGCGTACACCGCAACCCGAGAACGATTACGCTACCGAAATCCGAATCAATTGCGAGAAAAGAAAAAAATCAATTCGATACACTTAGCAAGCAATTGATGACTACACTTTCGCAAAACAAGCAAACGCAATTGGCAATGCAATAACGACGGATGGATTCCTCCCAATGAAAAACGCTTATTATATTGGACTTATGTCAGGCACCAGCATGGACGGTGTCGATGCAGTATTGGTCGACTTTTCAGGCGCGCAGCCGCAGCTTATCGCCAGCCATACCGAAGCTATTCCGAGCCATTTGCTCAAAGGTCTACAGCGCCTGTGCTTACCCAGCTCAGATGAAATTAACCGCCTCGGCCGTTTAGATCGTAATGTGGGTCAGCTGTTTGCTTTAGCAGTCAATAATCTGATGGCTAAATGTGCTATTGCGAAAGAAGATGTCATCGCCATTGGTAGCCATGGTCAAACCGTGCGCCATATGCCAAACCTCGAAGTGGGTTTTACCTTACAAATTGGCGATCCTAATACTATTGCGACCGAAACAGGCATAGATGTCATTGCCGATTTTCGTCGCAAAGATATTGCCCTTGGTGGCCAAGGCGCGCCCTTAGTACCCGCATTCCACCAGCAAACCTTTGCCCAAGTCGGTAAAAAACGTGTCATCCTCAATATTGGTGGTATTGCCAATATCACCTATCTGCCGGGCAATAGTGAAGAAGTCTTAGGCTTTGATACAGGACCAGGCAACACCTTAATTGATGCCTGGATGCAACAGGTTAAAAGTGAGCCCTTCGATAAAAATGGCGAATGGGCTGCATCCGGAAAAACTGATCAAAGCTTATTAACTCAGCTGCTTTCGCATCCGTATTTCTCCCTTGCTTACCCTAAAAGCACCGGTCGCGAACTGTTTAACCAAGCTTGGTTAGAGCAGCAATTATCGCCCTTTAATCATTTAGATGAAGAAGATATTCAATCAACTTTATTGGATTTAACCTGCCACAGCATAGCCCAAGACATTATTAAACTATCCAATGAAGGGGAATTATTCGTCTGTGGTGGCGGTGCATTTAATGGTCAACTGATGCAGCGTCTTGCAGCCTTATTACCAGGTTATAAGCTGGATACTACCTCGGCCCTTGGCGTCGATCCTAAGTGGGCAGAAGGCATCGCCTTTGCCTGGCTCGCCATGCGCAATCACTTAGGTTTACCCGCTAATCTCCCTGCAGTAACAGGCGCCTCCCGCGAAGCCGTACTCGGCGGACGATTTAGCGCTAAGTAATCCACAAAACGCACGTTATTTAAGTAACTTGTGTTTAAGTAAGATGATATCACGCTGTGGGAATCCATCGAGCGTCATCACTAAGCGGTTTGCCTCCGGAATATACGTCATGGAGCCAAAACCGCTTAAGCTCGAACGTGGTACCCTCAGGAGTGGTGTCACCTGTTTACTGTTCGCCTCCCAATAATTCAATAACTGCTCGTTACCATTACTCGATTTAAAATAAACCCCGCTTGCCGTAAGCACCCAGTTATTACCCGCGCGAAACGCTTTAGTTGATATTAACTGCTCAACGTGCTCGGGATGCGCTAAATTAATCTGCCACAGTCCATTCTCACCATCACGGCTAAAGACCAATTCGGTGGCCGATTTTGCAAACCCCACCCCCATACTCAATGAACTAATCACCCTAGGTGCACGATTGTCTAAGTAAAACTCCGTAATGCCATCAGAGGTTGAGGCGAACACAGCAGTCCCCTGCCAATTCCAGCTTGGACGACCATGGTTGTGATAACTCGAGGCTAACGCGGTAATGTTTTTATTGGCTAAATCTAAAATAAAAATTCGATTGCCTTCATTTCGATCATCTGGAGCAATAAATGCGATTTTAGAACCATCGGGTGACCAGCGTGGATAAGCGACTCGTGACTTAAGTTGAGTAAGTTGTTCTAGTTTTTGGCCATTGATATCTGAGGTCCAAATCTCGTTATAACCCGTCTCACTAGAAACAAACACTATCCGTTTCGCCTCGGGAGAATAATCTGGATTACGGTGGCTGATGCTGGAATACAGCAGCGGAAACAAGCTCCCCGGTACAGTATCGCCGAGGGAAAAATAGGCCATCTGGAATTGGCGACGATATTGGTGATAAACCAGCTCTCCCTCTTCAGACACGCTACTGGGATAACTCATTCCTTCCACATCAAGTGGGCGAATACGCGCAGTGTCAATATCAATGGTAAAGCCATTGCGGCTGCCAGAATCTTCTGTCGCGAAGACTAACGCCTGACTGTCGAGTGTCCAGCTTAAACCACGAATATCTTCTAACCCTTGTGTGAGGCGTTTTTCATGGGCACTAGCTAAGTCCCTAATAAAAATATCTTCCGAGATATTACTAAAGCGCCTTGCTATCGCCAGCCAGCGTCCATCGGGGCTGTACGCTAAATCCCGATCTTCATAGTTACAGGGGGTATCGCAGGATAATCGTTCTGCTGTAGCTTCGTTTGATTTAAGAGATAAACGATAAATTCCGCCAATCTTATCTAACTCATGGGCAGAGATATAAGTAAGATATTGACCGTCGGGTGAAATATCTATCGCTGTCATATCCGAACTACAGGGTGCTAAAGCCAACATCTCATTGGTCGCTAAAATCAGCTGAGTGATGGTGCACTTTCCTGTGGCATGACTGCGGGATGCAAAAAATAATGCCGTATCATCTAGGCTCCAAACTGCGCGCAGCTCAGAGGACGTTGAAGGCGTTAACTGGCGAGCGGGAATATCTTCACGTTTAAAATCTTTAAGATAAAGGCTAGAGGTGGCTCCAGGTCGACTCGCTCCATATATTAGCCAACGTCTATCGTGAGATAGTCGGGGGTAACGTTCAGACCCAGGGTCTCGGGTGAGCACGGTAAGTTGAGTATCCGTCATCCTCTGTTTATCTTGGTACAAATGTACACTAATAAATACGCCTGAGACTAAAATAACGGCTCCCATTAGCATCGCCATCAAGCGCATACGCTGAGTCGTATGCAGCAATTTAGCCTCGGTAGTTTGTCGTTGCTCTTCACCGTCATCAAAGGTGTCGTAAATAGGCGGCAATAACAATCGATATCCGGTTTTACGCACGGTTTCAATCACGCCGCTTTCCTGAGCGAAGGGGGATAATTGCTGCCGTAAATGCCAAATCGCGTTGGTGAGCGCCTTAGTTCCCACGTAGACGTTGCCCTCCCATACTTTATCAATCAGCTCATCGCGGGTAACCACATCAGGATAACGAAGGGCAAGATAGCTAAGAACTTCAATAAACTTGGGTTGAAGCGAGACTTTAGCGAATTCGTTTTGGTGAAGTTCATCGCCCGACGTTTGAAATGAAATTGAGTTATCAGAAGGATCAATACGACAACGCCCCAAACAAAAACTCAACTTACTCTTATCCTTCATATTTTCTCACACCCTTGTTATTCATTTTATGGTTACGGTAATGAGTACATCATGTCGCTAAATACTACCTAAGACTTAACAAGGTTGGCAATCTAATGATTTAAAGTAATTATTTAAAATTCAAAATATTAGCTTGTTAAAAATCTAAAAAAGAGATTTAAACAATATAGAATCGAGCCAGGAAAGATTGCGACTAAGCAACAGATTGATTACAACTGCATGACCAATAAAAACATAAGAGTCAAAGCCTTACTCCTGCCGATCATTTATGTAGCAGGGGATATGCCCTTTGTAGGAACCCATATATGCTTCGTTTAGCCTTGATTTGCATCTGGATGATGCTCTGCCCTATTTTTACGCCAAAAACCTTAGCGCAGGACTACCAAAAACCTTCCCCAGCATTGCAGCAAACCATTACCCACAGTACCAGCCTCACGACTCGACTCTCAAACGATAACCAATGGCTGGCATTGCTCAGTCCCATTTCGGCCCCTAGCATTGCTACCCTTGCTATGCCAGAGCACAAACTGGCGGGGCTACGTATCGCAGCAGAGCAATTTTTACCGAGCCGTATTACCCAGCGTTATCATCAGCTCACGCTTATCAATATCAAAGACAACGGGCACCGAGTCATCACCTTGCCAGGTGGATATGATATTACTGAACTTAGGTTTTCTCCCGATAGCCGTAATCTCTCTTACGTAAGTTTAACGCCCGAGGGCGGCTATTTATGTGTTTATAATATCGCTAAAGATCGTCATCAACAGCTGTCAAATGAGCGTTTAAACGGCACTATTAGTCTTGATTATCAATGGGCTAATAATAAAACTCTGCTTGCTCGCTTTGTAATAGCGCAAGACATAAGCGCAAGTCAGCCCCACGTTTCCATCAGCCCGAAAACCAAGGAAACATCAGGCAAAAATAGTCCGCAGCGCACCTATCAAGACTTACTGAAAACCTCGGCAGATAAGCAGTTATTTAGCAGCCTGACTACCAGTCAACTTGCGCTAGTAGATTTAGAAGGCAAACTCACGAAAATCGGGGCGCCGGGGATTATTGAAGATTTCTCGGTGTCTCCCGATGGCCAGTATATTTTGAGCCGCCAAATCACAACGCCCTTCTCAACTCAGGTAAAGTATGATGATTTTCCAACCTTAACAGAGATTTATAACCTTAATGGCCAACTGATTACCCTGTTACACCAGAGCCAAGGAGGGGAATCTCAACCACAGGGAAAAGATTCAGTCCTGCCTGGTCCGCGTATGTTGCATTGGGTACAAGGTCAAGCGGCAACCTTAGCGTTTACCAAAGCCCTAGATCAGGGAGATAGCCAGCGAGATGCGCCACTGCGTGATAGCCTTTGGCTACTCGACGCCCCCTTTACTCAACAAGCCACTCGCGTTGCACAAACCCAGTGGAGGATTACAGATATTGACTGGGCTGAAAACCACTTAACCTTAATCACTGAGCGTAATAGCAAAGCTCAACAGATCAGACTCAGCAGTCTAAACACCCGTCTTGGGGAAAGCTCACTGCATACCTTAAACGAGCGTAATCTGCGCGATAAGTACCAAGACCTAGGACTCTTTGCAAAACACTATTATCCAGGAAAAGGACAAGTCGTTAGTTTGCAACAAGGGGCTAAAACCACAGGACTAATTCACTATGGTCAAGGTGCCACCCCACAGGGCGACAAGCCTTTTTTAAAGCGCACTTCACTCATAACAACTGAGTCATCACTACTATGGCAATCCGCATCCAACAGATTAGAATCAGTGCGTTATGTGTTAAATCTTGACCCATTACAACTCATCATCAATCGTGAAAGCCCAACAGCCCCCCCTAGCCTTGTCCTACTCAATGGCACCAAAGAAAGCGTACTTTACGAGCAACCCGATGGACTGAGTTCTTATCTGGGCATGCAAAAACAGCTTATAACCTTCAAAAGAGCAGATGGTGTACCTCTTTCAGGGACGCTGTACCTACCCGCCAATTACACCAAGGAACAAGGAACCTTACCCGTATTGATGTGGGCTTACCCGCGGGAATTTAACGATCCCGAGGTTGCCGGCCAAATTAGCTTTAGCGCCAATAAATATCCCACCATCAGCCCAAGGGGCCCAATACCTTTGGTCGCTGAAGGCTTTGCGGTGTTTGATAAAGTCTCAATGCCTATCATTGCCCAAGGGGATAAAGAGCCTAATGACACCTTTCGGGAGCAATTGACGGCCAACGCACAAGCCGCTATCGATACCTTAGTCGATTTAGGTATTGCTGATCGCAAGCAAATTGCCGTTGGCGGGCATTCCTATGGTGCCTTTATGGTCGCCAACTTACTGGCGCATACGGATTTATTCTATGCAGGTATCGCCCGTAGCGGAGCTTATAATCGCAGCCTAACGCCATTTGGTTTTCAAAATGAAGAACGCACCTACTGGCAAGCCAATGATATTTACCAACAAATGTCGCCATTTAATTATGCGGATAAGATCAAATCGCCTTTGCTGCTTATTCATGGCGAAATGGATCAAAACTCGGGCACTTTCCCGCTGCAATCTGAGCGTCTGTTTGATGCGATTCAAGGATTGGGAGGGAAAGCGAGATTAGTTATCTTAGCATTTGAAGGGCACAGTTATACGGCTAAGGAATCCCTAGAACATCTACTGTTTGAACAAAGCCAGTTCTTAAAGGCGAATTTACCCTCCAAGTAACTTGTCATTCAATGCTGTAATGAATCGATAAGTTCGCATTAACGCTTAACATATTGTCAAGATAGCTCCCAACGATACCCTGGCGGCATACATACTCGCCGCTAAGGTAATATCAGTTCATACCATCAAGCCTGTAAAAACATTAGCTTAAAGTGTATTGTTGAACCTACACCATTTTGCCCCCAGCCCCAACTTAACTGACCAGCCGAACTCGCTTAGCTAAAACTTTTGCGTAAACTCCCCGTTAAAACCGCTTAACTATCTGATGGAACCATAGCCAACAACTGTTCCTTTCTTGCTTAAGCCATTTAATTGCCAATAAAAAAACCGCATGCAGGGAGCCACATGCGGTTTAACCAACTTAAGTTAACTGACCTTTAGAACTTAAGCTCTGCACCTAGGTAGGCATAACGCCCTACACCACCGCCGTAGGCACTGCTGTAGTTACCATTACCGGTTTCAATTAAGTCGCCACCATCAGCTACCCAAGGACCTTGATTGTCGAAAATATTGCGTAAACCGCCATATAAACGTAATTCAGCCTGACTCACGTCCATGGTGTAAGACACTGACAAATCATGAGTGATATACGAGCCATAGAACAGGAAGGCTGGTGTTTCAGGATTCGCCACAGCGCTTACATCACCGGCATCGAGTTTAGTTTGGTTCAGTGCTTGCAGGGTGTTCCATTCTTCGACTCTGTCGTGACTATCGACCATAGCGCTCTTATACTTCGCGCTCCAACGCACACGCCAATCATCGTTACTCCAAGTTAATGAAAGCGTGCCTCTGTCTTCAAAAATCCCACTGGCAAGCTCACCAACATAATCCTCTTCCACTATACCATCAGCACCGTAGTAACTTGAGCTGTATTCCAACACATGGGTCCAGTTAGTGTTTAAGCTCAGTTCACCGTAATCAGCCAGTTCCCACTCGTAGGCCATTGCGAAGTCGATACCACGAGTAACTATGTCATTCAGGTTCAGTTCCTGCTGAATAATCTGGGTGATTTGGCCCTCGGTATCGCGCGTGATAGCCTGACAGTACTCATTATCGGCTCCATAGGGATTACTCGAGTTATAACACTCAGCCAGAATATCCTCGTTACTTAATGAACCAATAGCATCAGCGACTTTGATATCGTAGTAATCAACCGCCAGATTAAAGCCTTCAAGGAAGGCTGGCGCCATGGTAAAGCCTAAGGTGTAGGTATCCGCCGTTTCTTCGGTCAGGTTTTCATTACCTGCGTTAGGAGAATACTTAGAGCCCGTTTCCGCCTTAAAGGTGCCAGTACTCGCAATGGCAGCAGCAATCCCAGGATCGAGACGACAACTATCATGTCCAGCGCCTGTTGAGGTTGCCGTCACACCATTACAAATATCGCGAATACTGTCGTAATCACCACGGGGTGGAGAGATAAGCTCAGTGATATTCGGCGCACGTTGTGAACGAGAGTAGTTGGCACGTAAAGCATAGTTTGCAATGGGTTCCCACAGTATGCCTGTACGGTAGCTCGACATTAAATCAATGTTTTTCTGACTGTAATCCGCAAGACGCAAGGACACATCCACATCAAGCTTATTGGCGAAATCCATATCCCTTAACAGTGGCAGATTCGCCTCACCAAAGGCTTCCCATACTGTGACATTACCTTCAAAGGGAGGAACATCGTTAAAGGTAATCGCATCGCCACGCATCGCCTTATCGGTATCGACAGCTTGAGTATCACGGCGATACTCCATCCCGAATGCCGATTGCACACCACCTGCGGGTAGCTCAAACAACTCGCCAGAAATATACCCTAACGCATTGAATTGAGTTATATCGGTATTGATATAGGGATTAGCGCGAATATAGTCAGCCCCTTCCTTGCTGATAGAGCCTTCACCAAAAATATTGACGGGCACACAGCCTTCAGCTCTGGCTGCTTCACTGGCACATTGAATAGTGACACCATCAGCGGCATATACAGCATTCAAAGCATTTCTTAAACGACGAATGCTGATCTCATTGCTACGGCGTTGACGCTGCTCGAACTGGCCGTAACCTACTGACGCATCCCAAGTCCAAGTTTCAAACAAATCCCCCTGTAAACCCGCCCAAGTACGAAGCGTGGTACGCTCGTTATCACTTTCAACAGGCCCAACTTCTTCGAAACGACGATCCCAGGTAATACTCTTACCCCCTCCTGTCGCTGCAATTTCAGCTGGTATATAAGGGTTATTGGCTAAAATACTACCCGCATCAATCATCCCTGGTAACCCAGTGATTGGATCGATATACAGCTCAGCATCGTTATAGTCTTGACCTTCTGCGTCGGTACGGCGAAACGCGGTATTACGGCTGAATTGTACTTGTACATTGGCGCGCACATCTTCACTAAGGTCATAGTTCATTTTGACCGCTGCGGCTAAAGTATCCTCTGGTACCTTTAGCAGACCAGTGGTATAGCCGTTATAACCATCACGCTCTTCTTTAAAGTCAGTTTTAAGTTCTGTACCATCGTACCACCAAGCATTCGACTTAAAGCGGCCGCCGACGATGTCATTGCTGCGCTCACGCCAATCGTCCCGCGTAATATCCCGCATACATTGATAGCCATCAACGGTATTCATGGTGTTACACATTTGCTTTTCATCGTAAGCAAAGCTCGACTCATACAGGGCTCGTTCCCTGTCAGTGGCGAATAATCCATGCTGTTTGTCATAGGTGGCACTTGCGTAAATATAACCCTTATCACTATTGAAATCAGCTCCATAACCCACATCTACTGTGGTTTCACGGCCACCACCTTCAGTCGTTTCACCACCACGGGCATTAATCTCAAACCCAGTCTTGTTTTGCTGGGTGATAATATTGACCACACCTGCAATCGCATCCGAACCATACACAGCTGACGCACCACCGGTGATGATTTCGACCTTATCGACCATGGCCGCAGGAATAGTGCTTAAACTGACATAGTTGCCACTGTAACTGTTAGAAACAACACGACGACCATCAATAAGCGTTAAGGTACGATCTGTGCCTAAGTTCCGTAGATCAATGGTTGATAAGCCGGTATTTTGCACACTCGATTGGCTATTGGTGCTGCTAACCCCTTCAGCCAATGCCGGAATTTGATCAACTAAAATATCCGCCAATGAGCCGATACCACTATCTGCAATATCCTTTGCGTCAAGGCCCTGTAAAGGCGTACTTAAGGAAAAACTATCTCGCTTAATACGCGAACCCGTTACGGTGACTTTTTCTATACCGTCGTTCTTATCCGCGCCTTCAACCTCAACTCGAGCTGCATTTTCGTTAACTGTATTCACTTCTATAGGATCGGCAGCCCAAGCTACCGAAGGAACAATACCAAACATCGATACTTGTATTGCTAAGGTCAATAGTTTCTTCTTCATCCTTCCCACCTTCACTTTTAGACATCGCAAACCATTTTTGTTGTTATGTAGAGCGGTTACTTAAATTAGCCCAATGCCTTAGCCTGCGATTTTCATCTCCTAGGTTTTTGGATTAACCATGGGTTAGCAACACCGCAAATACATGATTAACATTTAAGTAACCTTTTTCTTTTACTTTGCTTAGTGAAGAGCAGCAACGAAATGACCCTCGTTTATTTCCCCGTTTTATATCTATTAAATATCTATTCTTTTATTTTCAAATAATTAAAGAATAAAAAGACAATAAATCGATTATGAAATGCTTAGAAACTGATAGTGCCTAACTCAAAAATAAACGCCTTTTTACAACGAAACCCCAAGCGAGTAAGAGGATAAGCTTGAAGCCTCCCCTAAAAACGGAGCAAATTGTCCCTATAAAGCATTATCAAAAATGCACAATATAAAAAGCCATCTATGCTTGATCACAGTTGTGCCATGTAAACGAACTAAAGTGATTGTTAACTAAGCAGTAAAAACACAACACTCTGATTGTTATGGCCAGCTTTGGCATGAACAATCTGGGCGTGCAAAACTTCAATTAAGGGAATAGTTATTTATCTAGCTAAACTTAATCAGCCAGATAAACAAGGGTTTATGTAATGGCGTCAAAAAGCCACACAGACATAAATCGACTAAATAGGAAATCAAACAATGAACATGTCACAAAAAATGGCGGCAGAATTTCTCGGCACCTTGTGGTTAGTCCTTGGAGGCTGTGGTAGTGCTGTACTTGCAGCCGCATTTCCAGAAGTAGGCATAGGCTTACTCGGCGTCGCTTTAGCTTTTGGATTAACTGTATTAACCATGGCCTTTGCGATTGGCCATATTTCAGGTTGTCATCTCAACCCTGCAGTGTCATTCGGCCTTTGGGCTGTGGGACGTTTTCCGGCAGCAGAATTATTGCCCTATATCATAGCCCAAGTCGCGGGTGGAATTGTGGGCGCTGGCATCTTGTATCTCATCGCTTCAGGACAAGAGGGATTTTCACTCGCGGGCGGATTTGCCTCTAACGGTTTTGGTGAGCACTCACCGGGTGGCTATAGCATGCTGTCGGTGATGATTTGCGAAATCGTTATGACACTGTTCTTCTTGATTATTATTTTAGGCGCCACCGATGAGCGAGCACCTAAGGGATTTGCCCCAATTGCCATAGGGTTAGGTTTAACCTTAATTCACCTTATTAGTATTCCTGTGTCCAATACTTCGGTGAACCCAGCGCGTAGCACAGGCCCTGCACTGTTTGTCGGTGACTGGGCGGTATCACAACTCTGGTTGTTCTGGGTAGCACCGATTGTCGGCGCTATTTTGGCGGGCTTTATCTATCGCTACTTCCGCGCGGCAGAATAAAAGCCGAAGATCTAACACAACAGCGCTCTCTTGGCGCTGTTGTTCTTTTTCTAATCCCGCTCTAATGTTACCATTTAGCCAACTGGCGAATTTTGCTGTGCGACTAAATACACAACAGGCTTCGCCCTATCCAAGCAAAAGAGATATTTTTCATGAGCAAGACTGTTAAAAACCTCGCTGAGACAGCAGCAATGACGCCAGAAGCCCGTTACGATTACCTCGTTGAACAAGTTAAAGAACACAAAATACTTTGGACATTACAAGATCAAGACGGTTGCGTGATGTTAACCACTGAAGAAGAAGATTGCATCCCAATGTGGCCAACCGAAGAAGCCGCTGATTCTTGGGCTGTGGATGAATGGAGTGATTGCCAAACGTTAGCGATTCCACTCGACGAATTTCACGAAAGATGGGTGCCAGGCATGGAAGATGACGACCTCTTTGTCGCCGTATTCCCAGTATTAGATGATTTAGGTGTGGTAATCCCACCTTATGAGTTAGATCAAAGATTAGCGCCTAAGCAAAGCCACTAATCGCTATCGCTAAACGAGAATGCCTATGAGCGAGCAAAAATCGGCGATACCGACACCAGAGGCAAGTACAGCCCTTAGTCAGCACTTTCCGAAACGACTCATTGCCCTATTGCTAGTGTATGTTGTTGCGTCAGTGAGTGGCTTAATCGCTAAACAAGGGGTGTTATTTTGTCTGCTAACCCTCCTGATGGTGATTGCCATTATCGGTCGGCAAAAAGCAGGGCTTATCATGCTGCGCGGCTACACAGTCGTGCAGCTTGGATTGATTAGCATGCTGCCAGTGATCATGTACGATCCGGGCAACTTAGTGGTAGGTCCAACGACAGTGTACTTAGGTGAATGGCAGGGAAAACTGCCTGACTATATAATTTTTATCGCTTTGATCGTCTTGTCATTGCTGCAAGTTTGGATAGCCTTTGATAAAAAGGTAAAGGCATGGTTTAAGCCTAAGCTTAACCTGAACATCATGAGCTAAGCTCTTGTAGAAAATAAATTTAGCCCAACAAAAAGCCGTCATTGCGACGGCTTTTTTGATCTCACTCCACGCCTAAAAAGATGCAAAGTTAGTCATCATTAAACAGAAAAAATTTTTACACAGAGAAACTGGCACCACAGCCACAAGTTGTGGTTGCGTTAGGGTTTTTCACGAAGAAGCGAGAACCTTCCAGTCCTGAAGTGTAATCCACTTCACCACCGACTAAATATTGTAGGCTCATAGGATCGACAACCAAGAGAACGCCTTGTTTTTCTATCGTAAAATCGCCGTCATTAACCTTTTCATCAAAGGTAAAGCCGTACTGAAATCCAGAACAACCACCACCAGTCACATAGACTCGTAGCTTAAGTGCAGGATTTTGCTCTTCTTCCAGCAAACCTTTCACCTTAGCGGCTGCCGCATCGGTAAATTGGATTGGCATTGCTGTATCAGCTTGATCAGTCATTACTACCTCTTACATCAGTTTTCTGGGGCAAATTATCCTTTACCTGACTGTTTTGTTCAAGTATTACCCGTGGTTCTTTTTCACCCTGTAATAACTCAGGGGCACTATAGACATGTTCGGTCTGCGAATTCTTAGTCCAGCGGCTCGAAGGCACCAGCACTTTGACTTTCACTTGTTGTAAATTAAAGCCAGCAGGAACAGTGACCTTGGTATCTATGACTTGAAAATAGCGAAAATCAAATTCCAACTTAGAACCCGTGAGTTTGTTCACACTCAAGCTAACAGATTTGCCATCTTGCACACCAATGAGCGTCAATTCAGTTCGACCTTGAATAGCTTGCTTACGCTTTTGCAACTGAGTCAACACCAACTTGAGATGATATTCATCGGCCAAAGCGCCCGGCGTCATTTCAAGTCCGTGAATAGCGACACCTTCAGCATTATCATCCGGTGTCATAATGCTGCGGTAAAATGCCAGCTCATGTTCCAATTCTTTTTGCTTTTTCATTTGCTGGCCAAACATTTCTTGCATTTGGGTATTAGCCTCTCGCTCGACGGACAGCTCTAAATTTCGGGTTGCAAGTAGTTGGGTCTGTGCCTCTAACTCAGCGGTCAAGCGTTGAGTCTTGCTGCTGATATGCTTAACAACAGGCTCATCGCTGCTTAATAGCAGAAAACTTATCCAAGCCCCAAAAAGAATAGAAACTAACACTAAAAGCGATAAATATACTGAAGATGGACGATACTTGAGATCCATCACTTGCAGCCGATCTAGCCAACGATGATAATTTGGCATTAGGTAACAGCCCCTTATATAAAATACAATCAACTCAAGAACGAGTTCGATACAATACAACTCAGGCCAATGTAGTGCAATTAACGATAAATAAAGTCGCTATCCAACATGCCATAGTCACAGCCAAAAAGTATTTAACCAATGAGCTACGTGACCATTTATCTCAAGCCCGCATCAGTGCACAGCTGTGCATACTGGCACTGTTATTTGCTATTTTTGCATCCTGTGTGATCTTACTGTTTCGACTCTTGCTCGTTTGGGCTAATCATTACACCCAAATACAGGCGCTGGATTTTACGGGGAACGTCGCCGACTGGCGAGTCCTGTTACCCCTTTTAGGCGCAATATTAATTTGGATAGTGGCGAAGTTGGGCTCCAAACGCTACAAACGTATGGGAATAGCCTATGTGTTACATAGAGTTAAACTGCATTATGGTAAAATCCCCCTACAATCCGCCGCTGGGCAATTTTTTCAAGCACTCTTTGCCCTAGGCACAAATTTCTCAGTCGGCCGTGAAGGTCCTGCCATTCATCTGGGTGCTGTCAGCGCCAGTTTTCTCGCTGAAAAATTCAATCTTCCCGATAATAGCGTACGCATCATGTGTGCCAGTGGCATTGCAGCAGGGATTGCCGCCACTTTTAACGCGCCCTTGGCGGCGGTGATTTTTGTACTCGAAGTGATAGTACGTGAATATAAAATCCATTACTTTTTCCCGATTATGCTCTCCGCAATTTGTGGCGCAGTTTCAAGCCAACTGGTGTTTGGTAATGTGCACGAATTTGACCGTATTCAAGTGATCCACATTCCCTTAGACCATTACCCTATTCTCGCCATTGGCGGCGTGGTATTAGGCTGCGCTGCGGCGCTGTTTAATTACTCACTCTTAAAAGTCACCGCGACGGGGCAAAACTGGCCACTGATTTACCGACTATTATTGGCGGGTAGTGTCACCACCCTAATCGGTCTCGTGTTGCCGCAAGCCCTTGGCACGGGCGATCTCGCCATTAGCGAAGCCATTAGCCAACATCCAAGCCTGTTGCTGTTAATCGCCCTGTTATTTGCCAAAACCATCGCCACTATTGCGGCGATTGGCTTAGGTATTCCCGGTGGTTTGATTGGTCCACTTTATGGTATCGGCGCGCTGCTCGGGGCGATTTTGGCGCTGATCAGCGCTATCTTATTCCCGTCCATCGCCCCTTATGTAGGGCTTTACACTGTGATCGGCATGACAGCCATGATGGGCGTGTGTTTAAGCGCGCCGCTGGCCGCCTTAGTCGCCCTGTTAGAAATGACTAATGACGCCAGCATTATTTTACCGGCAATGTTTGTAACAATTCCGGCTTTTTTAATTGCTTATCAGGGTTTTAAGACTGACTCCATTTTCTTTAAGCAATTAGAAATTATGGGACTAGGTTATAAGGTCGCCCCTGTGAATTTAGCACTGCAGAAAAAAGGCGTACGAGCCTTAATGGATAAACGCTTTGTTATCGTCAAAAACAACGATGAATTGTTACTCGAAGTGCTAAAACGCGCCGAAGGTCGCCCTGTGCTAGTCCGCAATGCCGATGGCATTATCGAAATGCTTAGTCTTGAAATTCAATCCTATGATGACAGTACCACGCTATCACGCAATCCCATGCAAGGGCTAAGCGACAGCACCACCCTCAATGAAGTCTATTCACTATTGTCGCCCAAACGCTGCGGTGAGGTGTTTATCTATCAAGATACACCAGACAATGTGGTTGGAGTGATCAGTTGGTCGAACCTACAACAGGAGATTCGTTCAGGCCAAGCCTAATATCGCTTCAAAACCTGAGGCGGCAGATTAAAAGCTTTGGGCTTCATCGCAAAAATCTAACACAGTGGTAATGTGGCTATTTCGTTGCCCCAGTGCTTCTGCTACAATCGCGCCTCAGCCACCCTACATAACATCAGGGCAGATAAGCGCGATACCGCAGCTTAAAATGCCCCCTAGCAAATTGGAAAACAGGCTGATGAATCAGTTCGAAGGATCCCATATCCTCTCCGTAAACCAGTTAGATCTTGACTCAATCCAAACTATTTTTAATGTCGCTAGCCGCATGATGCCCTATGCACTTCGAGAGAAGCGCAATAATGTGCTCGATGGCGCCATTTTAGGTAACCTGTTTTTCGAACCGAGTACCCGTACCCGCGTGAGTTTTGGTTGTGCCTTTAACTTGCTCGGCGGCCATGTACGTGAAACCACAGGCATGGCTTCATCGTCTTTATCTAAAGGTGAATCCCTGTACGATACGGCGCGGGTGTTATCCACCTATTCTGATGTCATTGCCATGCGCCATCCAGACTCTTACTCGGTCAAAGAGTTTGCTGAAGGCAGCCGCGTCCCAGTGATCAACGGCGGCGATGGTTCGAACGAACATCCGACACAAGCTCTACTCGATTTATACACTATCCAAAAAGAACTCAAGTGTGCTGGCCGCGGTATCGATGGCATGCACATCGCTATGGTCGGCGACTTAAAATTTGGCCGTACTGTGCATTCACTGTCGCGCTTACTCTGCATGTATAAGAACATCAGTTTCACACTGATTTCACCTGCTGAATTAGCTATGCCTGATTATGTGATCTCCGACATTGAAAATGCTGGCCATAGCATCAAAATAACCGACCAACTTGAAGGCCATTTAGATCAAGCAGATATTTTGTATCTCACTCGCATTCAAGAAGAACGCTTCCCTTCACAGGAAGAAGCAAATAAGTATCGCGGCAAGTTCCGCTTAAATCGCAGTATTTACACTCAGCATTGCAAATCTAACACTGTCATTATGCATCCGCTTCCAAGGGATTCACGTGCGCAAGCCAATGAGTTAGATAATGATTTAAATAGCCATCCCAATCTTGCTATCTTCAGACAGGCGGATAATGGGCTGTTAATTCGCATGGCTTTGTTTGCATTGACACTCGGCGTTGATAATCAACTCGAAAAATATGAGTGTCCGGTTAATTGGTATTCACGTAAAGCCGATCGCTAATTGGCTACAGACTTTAAGGACTAAACATGACCCGTTCCGAAGCGCTATTTGAACAGGCTAAAAAAACCATCCCCGGCGGCGTTAACTCTCCGGTTCGTGCATTTAATGGTGTAGGCGGTTCGCCCCTGTTTATTGAAAAAGCTAACGGCGCTTATATTTACGATGCCGATGGCAAAGCTTATATCGACTATGTCGGTTCTTGGGGCCCGATGATCCTCGGCCACAACCACCCTAAAATCCGTGCTGCAGTATTAGCGGCGGTGGAAAATGGCTTATCTTTTGGTGCGCCAACTGAGCTTGAAGTGCAAATGGCCGAAAAAGTCATCTCTATGGTGCCTTCTATCGAGCAAGTTCGTATGGTGAGCTCAGGTACTGAAGCCACTATGAGCGCCATTCGTTTAGCGCGCGGTTTTACCAGTCGTGACAAGATCTTAAAATTTGAAGGTTGTTACCACGGCCACGCCGATTGCCTGTTAGTGAAAGCAGGTTCTGGTGCTCTAACTTTAGGTCAACCTAGCTCACCCGGTATTCCTGAAGATTTTGCCAAGCACACCTTAACCGCTGTGTATAACGATTTAGATTCAGTTAGAACCCTGTTCGAGCAGTATCCAACTGAGATTTCTTGCATCATCATAGAGCCTGTTGCTGGCAACATGAACTGTATTCCACCTGTCCCAGGTTTCCTTCAAGGCCTGCGTGATATGTGTGATGAGTTTGGCGCGCTGTTGATTATCGATGAAGTGATGACAGGTTTTCGCGTATCACTAAGTGGCGCTCAAGGTTACTACGGCGTCACACCAGACTTAACCACACTCGGTAAAGTGATTGGTGGCGGTATGCCAGTGGGGGCTTTCGGCGGCCGTAAAGATGTGATGCAATTTATCGCCCCTACGGGTCCGGTTTACCAAGCGGGTACGTTATCGGGTAACCCCATTGCGATGTCAGCGGGTCTGGCACAAATGGAGGCCCTGTGTGAAGAAGGTCTGTACGAAGCGCTGAGCGCGAAAACCAAACGTATTGCAGAAGGCTTTAAAGCGGCTGCGGATAAGCACGGTATTCCAATGGCGATCAACTATGTTGGTGGCATGTTCGGTTTCTTCTTCACGGAACAACCCAAGATCACTCGTTTCGATCAAGTGACCCAATGCAACATCGAACAGTTCCGTAT
The DNA here is from genome assembly GCF_025653725.1 of Shewanella sp. SM74. Classification (NCBI taxonomy): domain Bacteria; kingdom Pseudomonadati; phylum Pseudomonadota; class Gammaproteobacteria; order Alteromonadales; family Shewanellaceae; genus Shewanella; species Shewanella sp. SM74. The sequence continues at coordinate 365,568 of NZ_JAKKRZ010000003.1, forward strand.
TTTCTACCACGGCATGCTAGATGAAGGTGTTTACTTAGCACCAAGTGCCTATGAAGCTGGCTTCCTGTCAATGGCCCATGGCGAAGAAGAGATGCGCTTAACCTTAGAAGCGGCAGATCGCGTATTGGCTAGCATGAAAGCGGCAAGCTAAGCCTAAGCTTTAGTATTTAAGCCGTTTAAACATAACAAAGGGACGCCAATGCGTCCCTTTGCTTTTATCCGATTTAATTAGCTTTGTGTCACTTTAATAACGATCAGACTTTTTAGAACCTAAAGCCGATTTAAATATTTTCGCAGCCACCATGAATTGTAAGGTCAAATGGATATGCTCAATAACGTGCTAAGGCCAACCCATCACGCCCAGCGCAATAAGTTGCTTACCACAATACGTTAACTAAACGAGTGAGCCTAAAAGCAAAAGACTCCAGATAACAAATGTCATTTTCCTCTACTTCAAAAACACAATATCCAGTATTGATACCCAAACAAGCTCAAGACGCAGAATTCTGCAGGACTGAGTGCTAAGAGCACTCTACTTCCGAGCGGGCACTAATTCAAAAGGCAAGCATTAAAAATGCCTGCCTACATAGGCATGACAATTCAGGAATATCGACCTGAATAAAAATTAATTAAAGAATATGCAAACTAACTGCTTAGACTTTAATCGTAGATCTCACTTTTAACGCGGTAATCAAATCAAACAATACAGTTAATAACGCTAAAATAATCACAATAAACAATATATAAAACTAATTCGCAACCCAAAAGCATGAGATAGACATCACAAAGAAGCATTAAATTGAGTTACAGCTAACAGTTGCGTTCTCTAGCCCATTATGTTCTGATCCGCACGCGCTAACACGGCTAGCTTAATTTAGCCTTGATATGCCCAATCTTTAGGTTGACTCAAGTCGCCCTACGACATCAAAACAGCAGTTGGAATTGCAGTTATGTTAAATACCTTTCTCATCTTACTGGCCGTGCTCGCATTGCTCAGTATTATTTTCGAAGAAGTGACCCACCTTAATAAAGCAAAAACCACCTTATTCTTTGGTTGTATCTCTTGGGTAGCGCTGTTTATGGCTGCAGGGGAACCGGCTAATGAGAAAATCGTTGCCCATCAGCTCAATGAAAATTTGCTCGAGATTGCCACACTTTGGCTCTTTCTGATGTCGACCATGACCTTCGTAGCATATTTGAATGCTAAGGGTATGATCCAAATCATGGTGCAAAAGCTGTTTCCGCAGAAAGTATCAGTGCGTATGTTAATGATCCAAGTCGCCCTATTTGCACTCGTGCTCTCAGCATTTTGTGATAACGTCACCGCGACTTTAGTGTCTTTAGGTTTATTAACCACCTTTAAACTCGACAAGCAAATGCGCCGTAGAATGGCAGTGTTGATTATATTCGCGGTGAACTCAGGCGGTGTAGCCCTGATCACTGGCGATGTGACGACACTGATGATCTTCTTAGCTGGACATGTGCATATGTCTGAACTGCTGATGTTATTTATCCCATCGGCCGTGAGCGTGATTTTACTGGCAACCCTGTTCTCACTCAAAGCCGAAGGTGTTGTGAGCACGACGCCAATCAAACATACTTATCAAACCGTTGATGTATTGATTGCCCTCGTCTTCTTCTGCACCATTTTAATGACCATGCTACTCAACATATTGTTTGGTATCCCGCCAGTGTTAACCTTCTTAACGGGTCTATCAATTATGTTCCTGATTGGCCATACCACGCGCAGTGATAAAGAAGAAATCAAGATCCTAGAGTATATTCGCCAAGTTGAATACGACACCCTGTTGTTCTTCTTAGGTATTTTACTGCTCGTTGGTATGCTTAAAGAAATTGGCACCTTAGACATGTTGACTGAAGCTTATACTCAGTTTAATCCAAACATCTCTAACTTCGTCACGGGTATGGGCTCAGCCTTAATTGATAACGTACCGCTAACAGCGGCATTGTTAAAAGCCAATCCAGTGCTGAGTACTCCTGAATGGCTTGGCTTGACTTACAGCGTCGGAGTCGGTGGTTCACTGCTGATTATCGGTTCAGCATCAGGTATTGTAGCCATGAGTAAAGTAAAAGAACTGACTTTTGTGAGTTACTTGAAATATGTTCCTGCACTTTTCCTCTGCTACAGCGTCGGTTACGCACTGACCCTATTCTTAGCCAACAGACTGTTTGATTAAGTTGAGATTCACTAAGATCAAAAAAGGCGCCTAGTGCGCCTTTTTTATCAACTACTTATTTATTGTTACCACAAATAACCGCTAGCATGACTTATCGTAATACCTGATTAGATTGCGGGCACCTTAAACTGGGTTCCTTGAATATCTAACACTATGTCCCTTGGACGAATAGAGATGATTTTCAGCTTACCAGCAATCATATCCCCTTCTTGTAACTCTGCACCGTCTACATTCAGCCATCTCTGGGCAGGGTCGCTGGAATAAACATGAGCAACGATATTAAATTCAGGCACTTGTAATTGCAGACCTGCAGGTAATTGGCCGTATTTCGGAATTTCATCCACAGCAGTTTTGGGGATAGGATCTAATTTAGCTTCAGTGACATTCGTCTCTGCAGCATTAACATATTCCACATCCTTTAATGCATTTTGAAAGGAAGCCACTAACTTATCTTCATCGCGACTTTTATTGGTCTCTAAACCGACATCTTCCGCCGCGGCACTGACTTGCTGACGCAGGGCTTCAAGACTCGCTAGACCCGACTCATTGGCATTAGCACCTAACATCATAGGCTGCTGTGCTTGCGTCTCTGCTGGCACAACCGCTTCCTGAATTGCCGCATCGACTTGGGCTGACGTCGACATATAATCTGCGTAGCTTGAATCACTAAAACCCGAATTGCTATCACTTTGAGCCGGCATGCCAACAGAATTGGTCGTTATATTCGCGCTAGCATTCATTTGAGGCGCATTTGATACTACAGTCTCAGCCTGAAATTGTGGCGATACCGTTAGCTCGGGTAAAGTCTGCGTCCGAGGAAGCGCCACTTTCCCAGCAAGCCGAACACCTGAAGCAGCACTAGGCTCAACTTGGAGCTCAGAGGCAGCTCCTACCGTAGACTGAAGCTCATTTTTAATCGCAGTCGTGGGTGGCAATGATGAAGTTGATGGCAGTACATTAGCCACTGCCACAGTATCACTTTGGGGAAGTCGAGTTTTATTCCAAACGCTTAATCCCCAAGCCACACCGATTCCTGCGGCAACTGCGACGACTAATAAAGACAGTTTTCCTATCGGCACACCCGATTTACGAGGCTGTGGATAATTCGCCCTTGGCGTCATCACAGCATCAGGTAACGGTGATTGTTGCTGTTGTTTATTGCGGGTTACGGCATCGAGTAAAATGGACATCAGCTGCGCGCCCCATCATCAGTTAACCGTGGGCCTTGCTGACTTAAATACAAATTTAATCTCACTAATGTTTGATTCCCTGCAATACCATCGGCTTTTAATCCATGCTGACTTTGGAAGGTTTTAAGATCATTTTCCAATTGCACATCAAATTGATTAACCCGACGGGGGCTACGACCATTCACATGGGCTAACGCATTCTCTAACCACTGTAATTGACCAGGACTCGATTTTTGACTGATATCCATCATAGGCAAATTAGGTGCTTGCCATAATATTTCGAAGGTGCCACTGAAATGTTGATTAAACCAAGCTCTATCAACCCAAAGTTGCTGCTCACCCAGTTGCATCAGTAATTGTTCCCCCTCTACCGCAAGCACTGCACCATAAAAATCTTGTTGCTTGTCATCAACCAAATACACGACAGCCGGATAATTAAGCCGAGTCAGTGACATCCAGTTACCCTGCTGTTGATAGCAAGCTAATCCTTGCTCAACCGCCGATTGGCAAGCCGTCAAGCCTTTATAGGGCACTTTGCCCCACACGCTAAACAAACCTGCAAAAGCAGTATCAATATTGCGACTCTGATTAATCGCCTCGTTTAACAGACGTTGATTAGGATCGGGAATGGAAGTCTGGCCGCTTGGTTGATTAGTCGGTTTTACTGACTTATCAGCGATGTCTTCCCCGCCTAAGGTTTGAGCATTTAATGACGCCACATTAGTTGGCACAGACTCAGAAACCAAATTGGACGCTGGCATCGTATTGACTGACTTATCAGTAAATAACCAATAAGACACACCAAACGCAACACATAACGCCGCAGCGGTTGCTGTCGGCCACAAATACCTATTTTGAGTCGGTTCTTCTTCACCAAATACTTCAGCCGCGGCTTGCCGCACCATATGATGATCTATGGGCACCCGCGATTGTGCATAGCCTGCCATCAGTGAACGTTCACATAAAAGGTTAATCAATCGAGGGATGCCGCCACTGTATTTCTGCAAAACGTTAACGGCTTTACGGGTGAATAAAGGCTCAAACCGCCCAGCCACTTGCAAACGATGCAGCACATAGAGGGCGATTTCATCTTCATTGAGCGGCAATAAATGATAACGAGCCGTGATCCGCTGGGCTAACTGACGCAATTCTTGGCGCTTCAATAACAGCTGTAATTCCGGCTGACCGATTAAAATCACCTGCAATAACTTCTTAGTGTCCGTCTCCAAATTAGTCAGAAGACGCAATTGCTCCAGCACCTCAGGACGTAAATGCTGTGCTTCATCGATAATGAGCACGGTATTACGACCTTTGCTGTGATTCGCCAATAAAAAACGGCTCAAGTGATCAGTCAATTGCTTGAGTGTAGGATTGTCGCCGTAGGAAATCTTAAGCTCATCACAAAGCGTTGCGAGTAATTCAAGCTCAGTTAACGACGGATTAAGGATAAAAGCAGTATCGGTATTGTCGGGCAATTGCCCAAGTAAACAGCGAGATACTGTTGTTTTACCCGTGCCGACTTCCCCTGTTAACAACACAAAGCCGCCCGTTTCCCCTAACCCATAGGTTAAATGGGCTAACGCCTCTCTGTGCCTATCACTCAGAAACAAATAATGGGGATTGGGTGCAATTGAAAAAGGGTTATCGCTGAGTCCGTAAAAGGCCTTGTACATACCACCAATCATCCTAATTTAAAAATAACGCCCCACGTTAAAGCGTCCCAATGTTATTGTCAAAATATCTGCAACATCAATGTGACAGATAAGTGCGCAAATATCTCGCGACGACTTTATCCATCATCTTAATGAGCGTGATAAGCTATGTTTATGACACATTAGCCGAATCTTGCCTGTGAAAATATATCTCGTCGGCGGTGCTGTACGTGACAGCCTGCTCAATCTTCCCATTAAAGATAAAGATTACCTCGTCGTTGGAGCAACACCAGAACAAATGTTGCATCAGGGTTACCGCCAAGTGGGTAAAGATTTCCCCGTATTTCTACATCCCAAAAATCAACAAGAATATGCTTTAGCCCGAACCGAACGAAAAATTGGTCTGGGTTATGGTGGTTTTAGCTGCCACGCCAGCCCTGATGTGACTTTAGAACAAGATTTGTTGCGCCGAGATCTAACCATCAATGCGATCGCCCAAGATGAAAAGGGCAACTTATATGATCCTTTTAATGGTATTGAGGATATTAACGCGCGCCTGTTACGCCATGTGTCGGATGCTTTCGTTGAAGATCCACTGCGAGTGTTACGCGTCGCCCGCTTTGCCGCAAGGTTTCATGCCTTAGGATTTCAAATTGCCGCAGAAACCCTGGCACTGATGCGTCAAATTAGCGCAAGCGATGAGCTTAGCGCTTTAACGGCGGAGCGAGTTTGGCAAGAAGTTGATAAAAGTTTAGGCGGACCTCACCCAGAGGTCTTTTTTGAGGTACTTCACCAATGTGGCGCACTCGAAGTCCTATTCCCTGAAATTCACGCCTTATTTGGCATACCTCAACCTGAAAAATGGCATCCTGAAATAGATACTGGCGTGCATACCTTAATGGTGCTCGCTCAAGCCGCACTGCTGACTGAGGATAAAAGCGTTCGGTTTGCCGCCCTAGTACATGATTTGGGCAAAGCACTGAGTCCAAAAGAGCATTTACCAAAGCATCACGGCCATGGCCAGAAAGGCTTGCCACTCATAAAAGCCCTCTGTACACGTTTACGAGTACCCAATGAGGCACGCGATCTGGCGTTACTCGTCAGCGACCAACATCAGAACGTCCATCAGGCATTCGAGCTCAGAGCCGAAACTATCGTTAAAATATTCGATAAAGCTGACTTTTGGCGTAAACCAGAGCGCTTAACGCAACTTATATTAGCTTGCACCGCAGATATGCGCGGCCGCACAGGATTTGAAAACATCCCATATCCTCAGGGAGAGTATTTAACTCAGTGCTTCACTGTCGCCAATAATGTCGATATTGCCGCCATCATTGCCACTGGTTTCCAAGGCGCAGAGATAAAACAAGCCTTAAATTTACATCGAGTTGAAGCCGTCAGTCAGTTTAAACAAAAAATGCAAACAAAACTGCCGATGGACAACCAGTAATTTGTAAAGGATTTGTAAGTCGTGCATCACTGCATGGTGAATAATGCCCCTTTTTACGATTAGAAATGTCGATATCACATAGAAAAAAAGCTTTTAAAAAAAATTTATATGCCTATAGTGGTTAAACACATTAATATTCGTAGCAAATTAAAATAGCTATGTCATAATTAGGCAGTTTCGCTTACAAAGTAACGAAACATTCAAATCCAACCTATTTTAAGGGATTTTTTACAATGAACAAAAAAGTACTGATGATTGCTGGTTTAGCAATGACTGCCCTACTAGGTGGTTGCGCGAACACTACTGCTCTGGAAGAAAGCGTTGCAACTCTGGGCAACAAAGTTGATCAATTGTCAGCTGATGTTGGTTCTCTGAAATCAGAGCAAAGCAAACTGTCTGCAGACGTTAAAGATGCAAAAGCAGCATCTATGGACGCACAAGCAGAAGCTAAACGCGCAAACGACCGTTTAGACAACGTTGCTTCTCGTTACAAGAAGTAATGAAAGGTAATTTAGCTTACTATTTAGTAAGTTAAGACAAAAGGCTTAAGAAAGATGAAAGCGATAAGCACATCAATCTAAGCCTTTTTTTATGCCTGCAATTCAAGATTGCCATGCTAAGAATAGCGAATGCGACAATACAAAATCGCTAAATTGGTTTTAAACTTCCAAAGGCATGTTAAAGGCGATTCGCCTACCTCCCTCTAAAAGTTAGCCTTGACATACTTCTGTATAAACGAGTGTTATTCCTCTTTTAAATAAAGTCGCGTTATTAATCTAAAGTTCTCGTTTGCGTTTTTAAGCATCCCTAACAATCAGCCTCATTTATCATAAAAAATGTATTTATGGGAAGTGAAAGCTAGTAATTTAAAGAACAGCTATAGATAAAAAAATCGAGGCTATATGGAAAACAAAAGCAATAAGAAGGTTGTCTTTGTCACTGAACAAATAGGCCTAAAGTTAAAAATAATAACACCTTCAGCCTATCCAACATAAGAGCAACATAAAAACATCAAACAGAATCATAGGTTTGAGTAATATAGCCTTTTAAAGCATCAAAAAACCATCTAACTAAACCTATGAATTGTCTTAAAATTAACTGCATCGACTGCAAGTTTTAACCTATAGCGATTCACTCACGCGTTTATGTGCCAAGACTAATACATAGTCAATTTCTAGCGACTCAAAATGATTAGCTTGAATATCATGTTTCATCTTGTCAGTTGCACGCCACGCATAGGGTGCCATATCCAATAACGTTAATGCCTGTTCACCTGTAATTGATAAAGTAAAGCGCAGTGACTGAGTTTCTTTTACCAATAATGCTGAGGGTAAATTCACTTGGAAAGGTTTTTCAGCCAAGTCGGAATAAATATATTCTCTGAGTTGCCATAGATGTCGTGGCCCAGGCATAACCAGTAACATGGTCCCATCATCTTTCAATACCCTGACAGACTCTTTTCCCTTTAACGGCCTATCAATAACAGTAATAAAATCCACACAATTATCGGCAAAGGGTAATTTTTTAGAAGAGCTTAAACACAAGATCCCAGGAGTCTGCGCTTTTGCTGCAGCAAAAATAGCATTTTCTGCGTCCGCTACACCCACGTACTGGACGTTTCGCGGATTTTCGACCTCTGCCAACTTGGAAGCTAAAGCGCGCAAATAGAAGCCCTCAGCGCATTCATAATCCAATAAACAAGCGTCAGGCTTGATAGAGCCGGTGATTAACTCAGCCAATTTATCGATTAAAGGCGAAAAGATGCCTGATTCGAGAAGAAAACGCTTAGCCCTAACTTGCTCGCGCGAATCCCCTGTCGGCTTTTGGCGTTGTGGTTTAGTAAAAACCCAATACCCTTGCTCATTTCGATCAAAGTGATGCTTATTCGCACAATAAAAACCTTGGGAGGCTTTGTGTTGTTTTAATGCAAGTCCGCAGGTTGGACACTGATATTCGAGACCCATATAAAGCTCCAAAAATAAGTTAAGCTTCAGAAAAAAGAGGAAGCTCCAAAAACAAAAATCGGGTACTTGACCCGATTCTATTATTCATAATTTCACTATAATGACTAAACTGGAATGACTACAAAAAAATAAATCCACACAACACAGCACCCAGTGCCAAACGGTAAATAACAAACGGGGTCATTCCCATGCGGCTGATGATTTTCAAGAAATAATGAATACATGCATAAGCTGCAACAAAGGAGATCAAAGTGCCTAAGATCAATGCTTGATAATCAATTGGCAGCGCGCTTTCCGCCAAATCTTTACCCACTAAAATTGCCGCGCCTAAGCTCACAGGCACTGACATTAAGAATGAAAAGCGAGCCGCAGCATCTCGACTCAAACCTAGCATTAGCGCCGCGGTCATAGTGGCACCAGAACGTGAAGTTCCAGGGATTAAAGCAAGCGCCTGGGCGAAACCAATTAACAAGGCTTTGCGCCATCCAGTCTGATAGATTGTTAAATCGCGGCGCGACATCTTATCAGCCCACCACAGCAATAAACCAAAAACGACTGTCGTGACCGCGATAACCTCTGTATTACGTAGGTGAGTTGCAATAAAATCCTTAGCCATAAAACCAAAAAATACAGCGGGTAACGTCGCCAGAATAATCCACCATGCCAGCTTGCTGTCTTCGGATTGCTGACCTTTAAAAATGCTTGCAACCCAAGCATTAAACATAGTCCATAACTCGTGTCTAAAATAAATCACCACAGCAAATAACGACCCTGTATTCACCGCCACGTCGAATGACAAACCTTGATCTTCCCAGCCTAAAAGCTGAGCAGGCAGAATTAAGTGGGCAGAACTAGAAATAGGCAAAAACTCAGTTAGCCCTTGAATAAGCGCTAAAATAATGACCTGAAACGTATCCATGACAATCCTATCAATAAATTAAAACGTCAGCCCTTGGGGCCATTCAAACATCACAGGCCAAAGCCGCTGCGACTCTTTATCATACTCTTGCCACAAACTGGCATAGCTTTTATCAACCACAGGATGAATCAATTCCGGCGCTAACTCGGCTAATGGCCATAACACAAAGGCATTATTAACTATCTCTGCACGGGGGAGCGTAACGGGCGTTTCACATACCACATGGTCATAAAGCAGCAGGTCTAAATCTAAAGTTCTTGGGCTAAATTTCTTCGCCCCGACAAGCCGGCCGTGATTCTGCTCGATTTGCTTAAACTGCGCAACTACCGCAGCAATATTAAGGTCAGTTTCAACACTAGCAACCATATTCAAAAAGTTAGTGCCACTAAAACCTACCGCTTCACTTTCATACATAGAAGAGAGGCGCAGCGGCCCAAAACACGCTCGCAGCGATATTAATCCCGCTTGCAGATGCTGTTCAGGCTCGATATTGCTACCTAGACTGATATAAATACGTGCCATGCAATGTCCGATTTATCTGAAGATAAACATGATTTCTTAATCAACAGTCAAGTTAATCAAACTCTTATCTAACGTGAACGCTCTATCTCAACGCCAACCGATGCGGCAGTCGCTACCGCCCCCTGCTTCATCACGACAACTTTCACCCAAGTCACGTTAAATTCTTGAAGTAAGCAATCCGCTACGCGCTCGGCAACCGTTTCGATTAACTCGATTGGATGCTCAGTAATAAGTTCTGTTAATCGATTGGAAACTGTCTCATAGCAAAGCGCATATTGATAATCGTCTGTCGCGGCGGCAGGTTTGTTATCCCACGCCATATCTAAATCTAGCAACAGACTCTGATGGATTGTCTTTTCCCACTCATAGACACCAATCACAGTATCAACGCGTAATTGCCGTATAAGTACTTTATCCATGCTTTCTCCAACTAACTTACTACTATGAGGTCTGATAAGCTAAAAGCGATCCTAGCTGTATAATCCGCAATCTTCTGACAGATAACTAATTTGCTTTCTACTCGAGCCAATCCACAGTAGGATAACGCCCTAAAAGGATTTGCTCATTCAGAAAATATCTCAACCTCAAATGGGCGAGTTATTCCACAAACCTATAGCGGGATTGACAACTGAGTCAGCTTTTTAAATTGTTGCGCGATAATACCTTAAGACGCGTAAGGAAACCAATGTGAGTTCATTAACACTGACACTTTTGATGATTTTGGCCGCCTATTTGGCAGGTTCAATCTCGAGTGCTGTGCTGGTTTGTAGAATGAGGGGTTTACCCGATCCAAGATTACAGGGTTCAGGTAATCCGGGAGCTACCAATGTACTGCGAATTGGCGGCGCGAGTTCGGCTGCCATGGTGTTGTTTTTTGACATGCTCAAAGGCGCCCTGCCATCTTATTTAGCCTATCTGATGGGCATAGATGCAGTATCACTCGGGCTTATCGCTATCGCCGCCTGCCTTGGGCATATTTATCCCGTATTTTTTGGATTTAAGGGGGGGAAAGGTGTCGCAACAGCTTTTGGTGCTATGGCTCCCATTGGCGATGATTTAGCCATTTGCTTAATGGCATCTTGGATTGTCCTCCTCTTAATTAGCCGCTACTCGTCCCTTGCTGCCATTCTGACGGCCTTACTTGCACCACTTTATACTTGGTGGTTAGACGACAGATTTACCATTCCCGTTGCCATGCTATCGACGCTTATCATTATTCGTCATAAAGACAATATCCAACGGCTACTTAAAGGTGAAGAGTCCAAAGTTTCACGTAAAAAAAACGCCTAAAAAATCTTAATGTGACAACATTATCCCAATAAAAAACTGCGCTATAAGCGCAGTTTTTTTGTTTCAACATAACCTATCAACATCAAAGGCGTTTTATGCCACAGGTGGCAAGGTATCTAACGGCCATCTTGGCTGACCTTTTACCGCCAAATCTTCGTGCTGCCCCGCCTTTAAACGCTGCAATCCTGCAAAGGCAATCATGGCGCCGTTATCGGTACAAAACTCACCACGGGGATAAAACACTTGTCCACCAAGCGAGCTCATCATTTCAGCCAAGGTTTCTCTTAAGCGCGTATTCGCACTCACGCCACCGGCAATCACTAAGCGGTTATAGCCTGTTTGCTTCAGTGCACGGCGGCATTTAATCGCTAGCGTATCAACCACAGCTTCTTCAAAAGCACGAGCAATATTGGCTCGAGTCTGTTCATCGTCAGGTTCGGCAGCAATGGTATTAGCGGTAAAAGTTTTTAGACCCGAAAAGCTAAAATCGAGTCCAGGTCTATCGGTCATAGGCCGCGGAAACTTATACCCTGCAGGTAAACCTTTAGCAGCAAGCTTTGCTAAACGCGGACCGCCGGGATAATCCAGCCCCATTAGCTTAGCTGTTTTATCAAACGCTTCACCCGCAGCATCATCAACAGACTCGCCTAATACTTCATAGCGGCCAATTCCATCGACTTTAACCAACATAGAATGGCCACCAGAGACCAATAAGGCCACAAATGGGAACTCGGGTGCGTCATCTTCAAGCATAGGCGCCAGTAGATGTCCTTCCATATGGTGAACACCGATTGCAGGCTTGTCCCAAGCAAACGCCAGTGACCGCCCCACACAAGCGCCAACAAGCAAAGCACCAATCAAACCAGGCCCCTTGGTATAGGCAATCCCATCGAGATCAACCATTTCAGTATTTGCATCTTTCAGCGCTTGACGAATAAGCGGCACAATTTTGCGTACATGGTCACGCGACGCCAACTCAGGCACCACACCACCATAGTCAGCATGCAGCTTAACCTGACTGTATAAAGTGTGCGATAATAAGCCCAGTTCATCGTCATAGACGGCGATACCTGTCTCGTCACAGGATGTTTCAATACCTAAAACCCGCATGGTGTCTCATCAATTGCTAACTAAAGGGCGCCAATTCTACCTGCAAGCGCTCGATTACTCCAGTCGCGCAGACCATATTGAGCCCACTATAGGACTGAGCTCAGTTTTAGGGCTTTACAAGCCTAGGTGTCTCGGTATAAAATTCCGCACCATTTTAAATAGACTTGGTTCGAGCAATTGAACCAGAACAACCTACACCTAAGGGGTGATGGCGTATGCCAATTATTAAAGTACGTGAAAACGAACCATTCGACGTAGCTCTGCGTCGTTTCAAGCGCTCTTGTGAAAAAGCTGGTATTTTAGCCGACGTGCGTGCTCGTGAATTCTACGAGAAGCCAACTACTGCACGTAAGCGCGCAAAAGCAGCTGCAGTTAAACGTTTAGCTAAGAAGCTTTCTCGCGAAAACGCACGTCGCGTACGTTTATATTAATCTCATATGAGCCTAATTGATCAGCTAAAAGACCATATGAAACAGGCCATGATCGCCAAAGAGAAGGCGCGCTTGAGCACTATTCGTATGGCATTAGCCGCCATCAAACAGATTGAAGTGGATACCCGCGAATCTCTGACTGATGAACAGGTTATAGCGGTCTTAACCAAAATGGTGAAACAACGTCGTGACTCGATTGCTCAATTTGAAGCAGCGGGTCGTAACGAGTTGGCCGACGTGGAAGCAGCAGAGATTCAAGTTATTGAAGCTTTCCTGCCTACCCCTCTTACAGAGGCGGAAATCGCGGCGCTCATCGATGCAACTATTGTAGAAGTAGGTGCATCCGCCATGGCGGATATGGGCAAAGTAATGGGAGCATTGAAATCTAAAGTGCAAGGACGTGCAGACATGGGCGCTATTGGCGCTATGATCCGTGCTAAATTGCAATAATTAGCGTTTCACTGTATGAACAAGCCGTGCCTATGCGCGGCTTGTTTGTTTAAATTCGCGCAAGGCGGGATTTTAAGCACTCAATGGCAATACCTCGTGATTTTATCAATGAGCTAATCGCTCGCACTGACATAGTCGAACTTATCGATCGTAAAGTGCCCTTGAAAAAGGCGGGTAAGAACTACTCGGCCTGTTGTCCTTTTCATAGCGAAAAATCACCTTCGTTTACCGTCAGCCGTGATAAACAGTTCTATCATTGCTTTGGCTGCGGTGCTCACGGCAACGCCATCGATTTTGTGATGGAGTATGACCGACTCGATTTTATTGATGCCATTGAAGATTTGGCGGGCCAGCTTGGATTAGAGGTTCCCAGAGAACAAGGCACAGGCAAGCGACATGATGACGGTTTAAGTCGTGACTTATATCAACTCATGGAAGAAGCGAGCCTTTACTTTCAAAACCAACTTAGACAACACCAAGATAAACAAAAAGTTATCGATTATCTTGCCTATCGCGGTTTATCCGATGATGTAGTAGAACATTTTGGTATTGGCTTTGCGCCAGACGGTTGGGATGGCTTATTGGGCCGCTATCGTCAGAATCAAGATGTACAGGATAAGTTACTGACTGCAGGTATGTTAATTAGCAACGACAGTGGGAAACGTTACGACAGATTTCGTGACCGCCTCATGTTTCCTATCCGCGACAGGCGCGGACGAGTCATTGGTTTTGGTGGCAGAGTTTTAGGTGATGGCACACCCAAATACTTGAATTCTCCAGAAACGCCCATATTTCATAAGGGCAATGAGCTTTATGGTCTCTATGAACTAAAGCAGCGCTATCGCGATCCAGACAAAGTACTGATCGTTGAAGGCTATATGGATGTGGTGGCATTAGCGCAATTTGGCGTCGATTACGCTGTCGCATCATTAGGCACCTCGACCACAGCAGAGCAATTTCAGCTTTTGCTGCGCAGCGCTAAAGAAGTGATTTGCTGTTACGACGGCGACAGGGCAGGTATTGAAGCGGCATGGCGCGCCTTAGAAACAGCATTGCCATTATTAAAGCCGGGCGATCAAGTGCGATTTATGTTCCTGCCTCAGGCCGAAGATCCTGATTCTATGGTACGTAAAATTGGTAAAGATGCATTTGAAACCTTAATGGACTCTGCCATTGCACTACCCGAGTTTCTGTTTGATACGTTAGCGACAAAATACGGTACAGATAAAGGCAACTTAGCGAAACAAGCTTTTATCTTAATTGAAAAAATTCAAGACACTGTGCTGCAAAATTTACTACTTGAGAACTTAGCTCACAAGCTAGGAATGAACAGCTCTGAAGATATGAAAAAGAAGCTAGGCTTTAGCGTGAAACAAGCTAAACCAATGGCAAGTAAAGGATTAAAAGGACGCGGTACACCATTGCGACTCGCCATCGCACTGCTAGTACAACATCCTAAACTGGGTATGGGTTTACCCCCACAACCCGCACTCGCCCACTTGCAGATGCCAGGCATAGAATTGCTGCCACTGTTATTGGAGATGACTCGAGAGCAAACGTTAAACAGCGCACAACTACTTGAACAATTCAGAGAGCACCCTTACAGCGGCACTCTCCATAAATTGGCCCAATGGGACCATCAAGTGGCGGATGAAAACTTGCTCGAAAAGTTTAAACAAACCCTGGTTTGGTTGAACAATCAATATATTGAACAACGATATCAGGAATTGAGTCTAAAACAGACTCATACAAAAGAAGAGAAGATGCAGCTCTCGAAGCTGATCTCAGTCATGAAAGGGTTAAACTGAGGCAAAAATGTCCTCATTCGCTACCCCAGTGACTAGCACAGATATGTGCACACGGCTATAATTGACGATTTGCGCGGCACTTGGCTTATGCTAAGTGTCCGTCGTTGTAACAGTTTCCCAACTTGGATGATATCTATGGATCATACTCCGCAGTCGCAACTTAAGCTGTTGCTTGCCAAAGGTAAAGAGCAAGGTTACTTAACCTATGCAGAAGTGAACGATCACTTACCTGCAGACATGGTCGATTCTGACCAGATCGAAGATATTATCCAGATGATAAATGACATGGGTATCCGGGTGTTCGAAGAAGCCCCCGATGCCGATGACATGATGATGTCGGAAGACAACACAGACGAAGATGCAGCAGAAGAAGCCGCCGCAGCACTGGCAACAGTAGAAAGCGAACTTGGCCGCACAACCGATCCCGTACGCATGTACATGCGTGAAATGGGTACCGTTGAGCTTCTGACCCGCGAAGGCGAAATTGTTATCGCCAAACGCATCGAAGAAGGCATCAACACAGTTCAAAGTTCAGTCGCCGAATATCCACAAGCGATCGCTATGATCCTTGAGCAATTCGACCAATTTGAAGCCGACGAACTGCGCTTATCTGATATTATCTCTGGATTTGTAAACCCGGACGAAGATGACGTCGCCCCGACGGCCACTCACATCGGCTCAGAATTATCTGAAGAAGAGCTGGACGATGAAGATGACGAAGAGGATGACGATGACAGCGAAGATGAAGAAGAAGGCAACAAAGGGCCTGATCCTGAAGAAGCTCGAGAAAGATTCGGTCAACTTAGAGCCGCTTACGAAAGCGCACTGAAAATTATCGAAGCTAAGGGCCGTGAACACCCTGAATCGGTAAAAGCCCTCTTCGAAATCGGCGAAATCTTCAAAGAATTCCGCTTAGTGCCTAAGCAGTTTGACCGTTTAGTCAAAAGCATGCGCACTATGATGGACCGCGTGCGTGTTCAAGAACGTTTAGTATTAAAACTGTGCGTTGAACAAGCCAAAATGCCGAAGAAAAACTTCGTCAAATTCTTTACCGGCAACGAAACCAACCTCGATTGGTTCAATACTGAGAAAGCCTCAACGAAACCTTATGCCGAAGGCCTAAGAATGGTTGAAGATGATGTCATTCGTTGTCGCAGCAAACTTGCTGCAGTAGAAGAAGAAACTGGCTTAGCGATTTCTGCCATAAAAGACATCAACCGTCGTATGTCAATCGGTGAAGCCAAAGCACGCCGTGCGAAGAAAGAAATGGTTGAAGCGAACTTACGTCTAGTAATTTCTATCGCGAAGAAATACACCAACCGTGGTCTGCAATTCTTGGACTTAATCCAAGAAGGTAACATTGGCTTAATGAAAGCCGTAGATAAATTCGAATACCGTCGTGGTTACAAATTTTCGACCTATGCAACTTGGTGGATCCGTCAGGCGATTACCCGTTCTATCGCCGATCAAGCGCGCACGATTCGTATTCCAGTACATATGATCGAAACGATCAACAAGCTGAACCGTATCTCTCGCCAAATGCTACAGGAAATGGGCCGCGAGCCTTCACCTGAAGAACTGGCTGAGCGTATGATGATGCCGGAAGATAAGATCCGTAAGGTACTGAAAATAGCTAAAGAACCTATCTCCATGGAAACCCCAATCGGTGACGATGAAGATTCGCATTTAGGTGATTTTATCGAGGATACTACCCTCGAATTACCACTGGATTCAGCGACCAGCGAAAGCTTGAAAAACGCCACTCACGAAGTGTTAGCAGGTCTAACCGCCCGTGAAGCGAAAGTACTGCGTATGCGTTTTGGTATCGATATGAACACTGACCACACACTTGAAGAAGTGGGTAAACAGTTCGACGTGACCCGTGAACGTATTCGTCAGATTGAAGCTAAGGCACTGCGCAAACTGCGTCACCCTTCACGCTCAGAAATCTTAAAATCGTTCCTAGATGAATAGGCTGAAGCCTAAAGTCATCTAAGATGGATTGAAGCCCTGCCCATGCAGGGCTTTTTATTGTCTTTATCACCTCAATTTATGTACAAGCACAGTATCGAAGCCTTAAATTTAGGCAACGATAGCATTTAAGTTGATTAACAGATAACCAATTGAATCAGTTGCGTGAATTTCCAGCCAAAACACGGGTGACAAGCGTAAGTAAGCTTAGTATACTTCCTCCCGCTTCAGGTAATGACGATTACCTTAAGTCGGCCCCTTAGCTCAGTTGGTTAGAGCACACGACTCATAATCGTTAGGTCCACGGTTCAAGTCCGTGAGGGGCCACCACCCGATTCAACGAAAAAGCCCATTGATTCAATGGGCTTTTTCGTATCTAAAAACTGATCTCCGCAATTTATCACACAATATCCGTGTATTTACACATTCCCCTCGCTGAACTGTTTTAAATTTTTAGCCTATTCGATGCTATTTAAATATCCATAAAAATAGGCTCTTTGATAAGTGTTAAGCTGCAACACAATCAAAAAGCCTATTTAAAATCAATGAGCTAACTCCACAAATATCTGAGTGCTAGGTTTTTAACTTGCCTAACTGCTCATGTTGCTGCTTCACTAAGTTTGCTAAAACTACACTGCTCTGTTGCGCTTCACCCGCAAGACGCGCAAGTTCAGAAGCCGAATCAGAAATGCCTGTAATATTGCGATTAACCTCTTCAGTCACCGCGCTCTGCTCTTCTGCTGCTGCCGCGATATGGGTCACTTGGCCCGAAATTTCTTCAATCTGACTCACCATAGAGTTCAATGAGTTCAGCGCTTGCTCAGTTTGAGATACGGCCATTTGTGCCCGTTCCGCGCCTTTATCTATGATGCCAGAAGCACTTTGAACTTCTTTTTGTAGTGCATCAATAAGAGTACTAATATCATTCGTCGAGCTTTGAGTCTTAGATGCCAACGCACGGACTTCGTCAGCCACCACGGCAAAACCCCGTCCTTGTTCACCCGCCCTCGCCGCTTCAATCGCCGCATTTAATGCCAGCAGGTTTGTTTGTGCGGCAATGGAACTGATCACCTCAAGAATACGACTAATATTCATACTGCTGTCTGCGACTTTACTCACGGCCAGCTTAGCTTCCATTGACTCTTTAGACATAGTCGCCACAAAGCCCATCGCCTTAGTCAGACTTTCTTCACTGTGACGAATGTTGCGTGACATAGCTTCTGTTTCTGCAGCGGTTTGCTCAGACGCCTTAGCAACCTCAAGTGCGGTGGCACTCATTTGGTTTACGGCCGTTACCACACTCTCAATTTCACCATATTGACGATTGACACTATCACGCGTGAGCTGGGCAATTTTCGCTGAAGCTTGGCTTTCTTCCTGAGAACGACTCGCGAGGGTTTTAAGCTCGGCAATCAGGTTTTTCAGTTTATAAATAAAGGAGTTGAAACCTTTTGCTAACGCAATCAACTCTGCATGGGAGTCCACTTCTATCGATTGCGTTAAATCGCCATCAGCGCTTGCCAAGTGTTCTACACGCCCTTGGATCATCTTTAAGGGTGAAATAATGCTACGGATCACTAGGCTAATCGTAATCACAGCAGCAATCGACACGACAACACCGACCATGAGCAACAAACTTCCCAAGGAAGTTGCCATTTCATCCATATCATTATTCAACACAATCGAACTCTTGTACGCCTGCGCAGTCGGCACTTGGATCACTAAGGACCACTCGGCATTCGCTAAAGGGATCTTAATTGGGTAGGCAACAATAATTTCATCATCATTAACCATGTAACCCGAGTTCTTGTGTAACGATATGATTTGTGAGGCAATAGCTGGATTTATAGACTCAGCTAAAGGACGAGCCTTTTTACTGTAATGACTTGCTGCAACCACTAAACCGCGGGTACTCAATAAAGTTACTTTCGCTTGCCCATCGTAGAGGCTCTTAGATAACTTATCGATAAGGGTTTGAAAGACGGGTAAGTTTAAATCAACACCGACCACACCGATAAACTGTTTACGCTTAAGCACAGGAACAGTTAGCGAGGTCATTAATGCTTTGTTACCGGGAGTGATTTCGTATAAATACGGCTCCATTAGACAGGGCTTTAAGGTTTCTTTACCGCATAAATACCATTCTGCATCACGGATCCCAAATTCATTTAGGCTAGTAAGGTATTTTTCTGACGAATCTTCAACCTGTTGATGTGCAACAGTGCCATTGTCATCACGGGTATAGTAAACCTCTAGGGCACCTGATGTCGTTACACTGTGGCTGGAATTAATATTCAGAAACTCAGTATCGAGCCCATCATAACCATTAGGTTCAAACTGGGCATACATGGAGGAAACTTGCGCATTCTTCTTAAGCACAGCCGCCACAGTGAGTTCTAAACGATCACGCTTTAAGGGAAGTTCTTCTGCCGTACTCTCCACCATACCGGCAAAAGAGTAAGGAATACGATAGGCTTCGTTAATAAATCCAGCGACCATTTCGCCATATTCACCAGCGCGGGCTTCGAGTTTATCCCGCGTTTCAGTTTGTAGGGTATTTTGAACTTGATCCGATAATTGCGCGTTTTGAGCCGACAGTGTCCACCATAAACTGATAGATAAAATAGCCACTATCGATAAAAATAATGCTGATGTAATCCACAACAACTTAGTACTGATGGACAAATGCTTCATCTAGTAAACTCCCAAGAGAACGACAATAGCGTAATTATTTTGATCTACTTTATTTTTATACTTTCTATACAGCATTAAAAATAGCACTTAGGGTAAGAATTACCAGTACTTAAGATAAAGAGTTGTCAATGGAATGTAAAACTTTTGAATGACTAAATCAAAAAAAGGCCAAATTCAAATAAATGAATTCAGCCTTTAATATCAAACACTATTCTTGATTGAGTCTAGGATTAGCGTCCCCACAACCAAGCGGCGCCACGCACTCCCGATGAAGCACCATAATAATTTTTAACAACGGGAGTGTGGCACTCTCGGCCGACCACATATAGCGGCAAAATTTTTGGTAATTCGGTGTAAATAGCATCAATGTTAGACACACCGCCGCCAAGGACGATAACATCAGGATCCATCATATTGATCACATGGGCCAATGAACGGGCTAAACGGTCAATAAAACGGTTAAATGCTTGAGTTGCCAGCGGATCTCCCGCTTGCATCATTTGGGCAATTTCAATACCGCTGTCAGCAACACCGCCCGCAGCGCGAAAGTCGCGAACAAAGCCTGTTCCAGATATAAACGTTTCGATGCAGTCTCTATTACCACAAAAACACGTCGTGGTATTAAATTCATCGGCTTTCATCCACGGTAAAGGATTATGGCCCCACTCACCACCAATACCATTGCCACCGTCATGTACTTGGCCTTTAATTGCGATACCAGCACCACATCCCGTTCCAATAATGGCACCAAATACAACTGACTTTCCTGCGGCAGCGCCATCTACCGCTTCTGATACGGCAAAACAGTTCGCATCATTAGCAATTTTTACTTTACGATTTAATCGAGTCCCCAGATCCACATCAAGTGGATGACCATTGATCCAAGTTGAATTAGCGTTTTTTACTAGGCCAGTAAAAGGAGAAACAACCCCAGGAATACCTATTCCGATAGTGGCGGTTTGCTGCAGGCTGTCTTCGACTTCAGTTACCAATGCAACCAAAGCATTGACTGTCGCAACATATTCTCTCGGTGTCGGGATGCGTTTACGAAAGACTTCGTTACCATCGCTATCTAATGCGACTACCTCGATTTTTGTGCCACCAAGATCGATACCAATTCGTAACATTCATATACTCCGTTTAAATATATTTAACGCAAAGCGGTGCATTAACAACCTGATGCATATCTGCAACTGTAGAGACGCTGCTAAGTAGAACTTTTCGTTTTAAAGTGATCTACATTAGAATTTCCAAGCGCACTATGCCTGCTGGACAAACAGCAATCAACCTCAATGTATTTAAATACACCATAGCGCATACCCGCACATGCCATTATCTGCTTATCCGATAGTACTGCGAATGTTCCTTGATTTATCCGCAGCAGAAAAACTTGGATAAAACTGTCTCCGCTTAAATCCACCTTAAAATTGATAAGGTCATTTGTAACAAAGTCTGTTTTTGCCTATGTCTGCCATTGGTTTGAATTGGTTATCGCCTTATACTTTTGAGCTCAAATATTAAAACAACAATGTTGGAAGCAAGCGATATGACTATTGGGACTGCTCCGGTAAGTAAAACACATTCATTTATGACAGTGTCTCTTATCGAATTATGGGAACGCTTTGGTTATTACGGCATGCAAGCGCTGATTGTGTACTTTATGGTGCAGCGCCTTGGCTTTGATGACTCACGTGCAAACTTAGTATGGAGTGCCTGTGCGGCACTTATTTATGTATCACCAGCGATTGGTGGCTGGGTTGGGGATAAAATTCTCGGCACCAAACGCACTATGCTGCTCGGTGCGGGGATCCTCTCTCTGGGTTATGCGCTAATGGCCGTACCCACTGAAAATACGTGGTTTATGTTTTCAGCGCTCGGCGTGATTGTGGTCGGTAACGGCCTATTCAAGCCGAATGCGGGTAACTTAGTTCGTAAGATTTACGAAGGTGACGATTCTAAAATCGACAGTGCTTTTACCATCTATTACATGGCGGTAAACGTGGGTTCGACCTTCTCTATGTTGCTCACGCCTTGGATTAAAGATTACGTTAACGCCCAATATGGCAACGAATTTGGCTGGCACGCGGCCTTTGCTGTGTGCTGTGTCGGTATATTGGTGGGGTTAGGTAACTATGCACTCATGCGTAAGAGTCTAGTCCATTACGGTTCTGAGCCAGATACTCGCCCAGTGAACAAGAAAAACCTCGCGATTGTATTGGGTCTATCCGCATTGTCGGTTGTCGCTTCAGCCATTATTCTTGAATACGAAGCTGTTGCGCGCGTCTTCGTTTATGCAGCAGGCGTAGCCGTATTGGCAATCTTCTTCCACTTGATCCGCACCAGCGAAACCAGTGAAAGAGCGGGACTGATTGCAGCACTGATCCTTACCGTGCAAACTGTGTTCTTCTTTATTTTCTATCAACAAATGTCAACGTCACTCGCGCTGTTTGCCCTGCGTAACGTGGATTGGGATTTTCAAGTTTTTGGTACCCACTTGTGGACTTGGTCACCTGCCCAGTTCCAAGCATTAAATCCATTATGGATTATGGTATTAAGTCCAGTACTCGCATGGAGCTATTCGTGGGCTGGACGCAATGATAAAGACTTTTCTATCGCGGCGAAATTTGCTCTCGGTTTTGCCGTTGTGGCGATTGGCTTCTTTATCTATGGCTTTGCGGGCCAATTTGCCGTCAATGGTAAAACCTCTTCATGGATCATGATCTGGGGCTATGCCTCTTACTCTTTAGGGGAATTGCTGGTGAGTGGTCTTGGACTTGCCATGATTGCTCGTTACGTACCTGCACGCATGGGCGGCTTTATGATGGGTGCCTATTTCGTCGCATCAGGTATTTCCCAGTATTTAGGCGGTGTGGTTGCTAACTTCGCCAGTGTACCCAAGGATTTAGTCGACCCACTGCAAACCTTACCCGTATACACAAGTCTGTTTAATAAACTAGGTATAGCCGCTGTGGTCTGTACCTTTATCGCACTTGCGGTATTACCTCTGATGCGTCGCCTGACTGAGACTCACCATTCACATAGCAATGCGGCTGATCATGATATTAATGAAAGTGCTGCAGCATCGCTACGGGATGTGAAAGCCGAGCAGTAATGCTCGACTGACAATAGCGATTTATCTATTGCATAACATTAACTGCCGATAGCCCTGCTATCGGCAGTTTTTTTATCACTTCATTCAACATCGTTTATACCCTTATATTGCTACTCATAGCCAAATGAGCTTTAGCGAAAGTCATGCAATCCCACTGTGACTGGCTTAGCGCTGAGTTGCTGAGAATAAGAACTTCAGTTCCACATTATCGGCCCTCATACAGGGATGACTTCACCGTCTCGATTTGTTACAAAGAAAGTATGAACTCGGACGCACTCGGTTTAATAGCGCTGCTCAAGTACAAACTCAAATTGACATGACTAATGAAATAACGAAGGGAAAAGAGTTAGCCGTTCAAGCTTGAGAAGCACGGAACTTAGCCCCATATCAATAACACTGAATACCTTTTATTCATTAAGACTGAGCCGTTAACGCTTTTTCTTAGCAATGAGCCTAGCTAGCAATGCAACAAACAATACGCCTAACACAGTTAGCGCCTCTTGTTGTTGCTAGCAAAAACGGCAGTCACTTGGAGACACTATGTCACAACAGACATCAATATTGGCCGATATTCCCTTCTCGCTATTGGAACTCGCGCCCATGCGCCAAGGCTCAACCGTGGGTGAAACGCTGCACAGCAGTTTGCAGTATGCCAAGGAAGCCGACAGACTCGGCTTTAATCGTTTTTGGTTTGCCGAACACCATAATATGCCCGGTATCGCTAGCGCGGCGACCTCGGTATTAATTGGCTATATTGCTGGCAATACTCAGCGTATTCGCGTCGGCGCGGGTGGGATTATGCTGCCAAACCATGCGCCTTTAGTGGTCGCCGAACAGTTCGGTACCCTTGAAAGCTTATATCCTGGTCGAATCGATTTAGGACTGGGCCGCGCGCCCGGCAGCGATCAAATTACCAGTCGAGCACTGAACCGTGATACCAGTCGCGCCGAACAATTCCCCGAAGAAGTCAGTGAATTACAAACTCTACTTGGCCCTTACAATGGTCGCCATGCGGTGCGAGCGATTCCCGGAGAAGGCACTAATGTGCCAATTTGGTTATTGGGCTCGAGTCTCTTTAGCGCACAGTTAGCGGCGCAGCGCGGTTTACCCTATGTGTTTGCGGGCCACTTTGCACCACGTTTTCTCTACGATGCGATTGAAATCTATCGCCGCGACTTTAAACCTTCTCAAGTGCTTGATAAGCCGTATGTGATGCTTGGCTTACCGTTAGTTGCCGCCGATACAGATGAAGAGGCGCAATATTTGGGCACGACCTCAAAACAGCGCGTGCTGGCACTTATCCGTGGTCACGAGTTATGGCTAAAGCCACCGGTTAACACTATGGATGGCTTATGGAGTGTGCAAGAAGAAACCTATGTCGATAATTTCTTAGGTTTATCCGTTACTGGTGGCCCAGCGACGATTAAGCATCGTTTGGAAATGATCGTAAAAGAACTCGGCGTGAATGAGTTTATTTTTACCAACGACTTGTATGACCTTGATAAACGCAAAAAAGCATTACAGATCCTAATGGAGATTAAAAAGTAGCGATTCAGTAACCGTCATAGGTACTAAAAGTCACTAGCAGTAAAAACAGCCAATTCCAAAACAATCGCCCCCAATAAAAATCCCGCCGAAGCGGGATTTTTATTGGGCAAAGCTTTTATCTAAAACCGTTTTTATATCAAAGTGATATTAGCTTTTCAGTACGGCATTAAAGCTGGCGTTAAGAATACCAAGGCCTGCATCAATTTGTGCATCCGGCGCCGTTAATGGCACCAAAATACGCAGCACATTACCGTAAGTACCGCAAGATAATAAAATCAATCCACGGTCACGGGCATCGCTCAACACTTGCGCGCAATAGTGCGGTGCAGGTTTACCCTCTTCCATCAATTCGATGGCGATCATAGCGCCTAAACCACGCACATCGGCGATTTGTGGATGTTCGACCTGCATCACATTTAGGGCAGACTTAATGCGCTCACCAATGGCATTAGCCCTTTCTAGCAACTTTTCTTCTTCAAACACTTCAATGACAGCAAGCGCAGCGGCGCACGCTAACGGATTACCACCATAAGTACCGCCAAGACCACCGGGACCCACTGCATCCATGACTTGGGCGCGGCCGGTAATGCCCGAGAGTGGAAAACCACCCGCAATAGATTTAGCAAAGGTCGTGATATCTGCAGCAACCCCCATTTGCTCCATAGCGAAGAAAGTGCCAGTACGGCCCGCGCCTGTTTGCACTTCATCGGCGATCAGCATAATGCCTTCACGGTCGCATAGTGCGCGTAAACGTTGCATAAAGGCGGGCGATGCAGCGTAGAAACCGCCCTCGCCCTGCACTGGCTCTAAAATAATGGCGGCGATATCACTCGGCTCGGCATCATTTTTAAAGATACGTTCAATGGAGGCCATAGCATCATCATCGGACACGCCATGCATTTCGCACGGGAACTCAGCGCGGAACACATTCGCCGACATCAGCCCCATACCTTTACTGTAAGGCGCGACTTTTCCGGTCAATGCCAAAGCCGCAATAGTGCGACCATGGTAGCCCGAGGTAAACGCAATCACGCCAGCACGTTTGGTATAGGCACGCGCCACTTTAACTGCGTTTTCAACCGCTTCTGAACCACTAGTGAATAGTGCCGTCTTCTTGGCAAAATCCCCAGGAACCAGTTGATTGAGCTTTTCACATACTTGGATATAGCTCTCGTAGCCGAGCACCATAAAACAGGTATGGGAAAAATTATCCAGCTGAGCCGCAACCGCCGCCTTCACTTTAGGATGAAGGTGACCCGTATTGAGCACGGCAATGCCGCCCGCAAAATCGATAAACTCGCGACCTTCAACATCCCACACAGTCGCATTTTCGGCGCGGGCGGTAAAAATAGGGTGAATTTGCCCGACACCACCCGCAACTGCGGCTTGGCGACGTGCCATCAATGAATCATTGGTTGTTGTCATTTAGTCTTCCTCACTCGCCAAATCGGGCCGTATTAAACGGACATGCAGATGTATTTGATTTCTAGATATTCTTCGATACCGAACTTAGAGCCTTCGCGGCCAAGCCCTGAAGATTTCATCCCGCCAAAAGGTGCGACTTCCGTCGAAATCAAGCCAGTGTTGACCCCAACCATGCCATATTCCAATGCTTCGGCGACTTTCCACACCAATGAAATATCGCGACCATAGAAATAGGCGGCGAGGCCAAATTCAGTATCATTAGCTTGTTTAATCACATCGTCGACATCGCTGAATTTAAACAGCGGCGCGAGTGGACCAAAGGTTTCTTCGCGGGCAACAAGCATGCTTTTATCGACATTGGTGAGCACGGTTGGCTCGAAGAAATTACCGCCAAGATCATGAACTTTGCCGCCCGCGATCACAGAGGCGCCTTTAGCGATAGCATCGATAAGGTGACTTTGTACTTTCTCGACCGCGGCAGCATTGATCAACGGACCCGTAGTGATGCCCTCGTTGATGCCCTCTCCGACCTTAAGCTTGCCAACAGCAGTGCTAAGTTTTAAGGCAAACTCGTCGTATACACCGTCTTGCACATAAATGCGGTTAGCGCAGACGCAGGTTTGGCCGGCATTACGATATTTAGCTATCATGGCGCCTTCGACAGCGGCATCGATATTGGCATCGTTAAATACGATAAATGGTGCATTGCCGCCAAGCTCTAGCGACAGTTTTTTTAAGGTAGGCGCACATTGCGCCATTAATTTAATACCGATATTGGTTGAGCCAGTGAAAGACAGCTTACGCACTATCGGGTTGCTGCACATTTCATTACCAATCTGCACCGCATCACCCGTTAACACACTAAATACGCCCGCAGGAATACCGGCACGCTTAGCAAGTTCAGCCATCGCTAATGCGGTAAAGGGTGTTTGGTGCGCAGGTTTTACCACCATAGTGCAACCCGCAGCTAACGCTGGAGCGGCTTTACGGGTGATCATCGCGGCAGGAAAGTTCCACGGCGTTATCGCAGCAGTTACACCGACAGGCTGCTTAATTACCATCAAGCGTTTATCCCCTTGATGCCCAGGAATGGTATCGCCATAAATACGTTTCGCTTCTTCGGCAAACCACTCGATAAACGAAGCGGCATAGGTTACTTCACCTTTCGCTTCTGCCAGCGGTTTACCCTGCTCAGTCGTCATGAGTAATGCTAAGTCATCACTGTTTTCATTGAGTAATTCAAACCAACGCCTTAACTTAGCACCGCGCTCTTTGGCTGTGAGCGATCGCCATGCAGGTAAAGCCGCTTCTGCCGACTTAATCGCCATTTCAGTTTCAACTTGTCCCATATTAGGAACGTAGCCAATCAGGGCATTGGTTGCGGGATTAACCACCTTTAGCGTGTCACCAGAAACGGCATCACACCATTGACCATTAATAAAAGACTGTTGACGTAGCAAACTCGGATCATTTAATTGCACAAGGATTTCCTCGTATTGTGAAGCTACCTAGCTTCTTAAAAGTGATGATGTTAGAGACCTAGTTTGTCTCTTAACGTGTAATACCAAGCTCCGATAGCACTAAAAGGGACGCGAAGTGCGTGACCGCCGGGAAAAGGATAATGTGGCAATGCAGCAAAGGCATCGAAGCGCGTGGCTTGGCCGTTGAGCATCTCGGCCAGTAACTTGCCCGCCAGATGGGTATAAGTGACACCGTGGCCACTGCAACCCTGTGAATAATAGATGTTCTTACCGATACGACCGACCTGTGGCAGGCGCGATAGCGTCAGGAGGAAGTTACCTGTCCACGCATAATCGATCTTCACATCCTTTAATTGCGGGAAGGTTTTGAGCATATTCGGAATAATGATCGATTTGATATCCGCCGGATCGCGGGCGCCATACACTACGCCGCCACCGTAAATCATCCGCTTGTCGCCAGACAGACGGAAATAATCGAGCAGATAGTTACAATCTTCGACGCAGTAATCCTGTGGTAATAAGCTCGCAGCCAGATCGGCACTCAAAGGCTCTGTGGTAATCACTTGCGTGCCGCAGGGCATAGATTTTGCCTGCAGCTCTGGCATTAATTTACCCAGATAGGCGTTACCCGCCACGACCACAAACTTGGCTTTGACACTGCCCTGCGCCGTATGCACAACTGGGCTATCGCCTTCATCGACACTCAGCACTGATGAGTCTTCAAAAATTTTACCGCCGAGGGATTCAACCGCGCGCGCTTCGCCTAGGGCTAAATTAAGCGGGTGAATATGGCCACCGCTTTTATCGAGTAGACCACCGACATAACGCTCAGTATTTACCACACCGCGAATACCTTTAGCATCGAGAAGTTCGAGCTGATTAACATGGCCGTGGCTTTCCCACAGTTGTTTTTGATGGCGTAGATGGCCCATTTGTTTTTCGTTCATCGCGGCAAACACGCCGCCATCTTTTAGATCGCATTGAATATTATACTTAGCAATACGATCACGGATGATTTGCCCGCCCTCAAAGGCCATTTGGCCAAAGAGTTTACCTTGTTCTTTACCGACTGTTTTTTCAATAGTATCAATGTCACGGCTATAACTATTAACAATTTGTCCGCCATTACGGCCCGAGGCGCCCCAGCCGATGCGAGCGGCTTCTAACACCACCACACTCATGCCAGATTCTAATAAATGCAGCGCGGCAGAAAGGCCTGTATAACCTGCGCCAATCACACAAACATCGGCTTCAATCGATTCCTGTAGACGCGGACGTTCAACCTTATCGTTGGCCGATGCCGCATAATATGATCCAGCGTGAGCGATGGCAGACATGTTGTTCCCTTGAATTCTAATGTTCATTATTTTAAACAGCCATCACATCCTACACCTTCATAAAACGAAACACTAGCCAGAAAAGCGTAATAATTTACATTTTGTTTGATATATCAAACACGCGATTATTTTTAGCTCTGTGATTCAATTCTGGTGATCTTGAGTAACAGGACTAGCCTGCAAAGCAAAGCGGGTGATGGGAGCGGTGACAAATATCAAGGATGGCTTTGGCAATACCAAAGCCATCCCAAAATTAAGCTAACTAGTTCATTGGTGTACGGTCGCGTTTCTCTGCCCGCCTTGCCATATACCAAGAAAGGAAAGCGATGAGTGAAACACACAGTATGATCAGCGTCGCTAAGGCATTGATCTTAGGAGAAACTCCTAAACGTACCGAAGAGAACACCACCATAGGCAGGGTCGTTGCACCAGGACCAGAGGCAAAACTTGCGATCACTAAATCGTCTAAGGACAAACTGAATGACAACAACCAACCCGCCACCAGCGCCGGCGAAATCATAGGCACAGTGATCAAGAAGAAAGTCTTGAGCGGTGTTGCCCCTAAGTCCATTGCCGCCTCTTCGATTGACATATCAAGCTCGCGCAATCTTGAAGACACCACCACAGCCACATAGGCAGCACAAAATGTTGAGTGTGCAATCCACACTGTCATCATGCCACGCTCCCTAGGCCAGCCCAACAAATCTGCCATGTGCACAAACAGTAAAAGCAAAGACAGACCAGTGATCACTTCAGGCATTACCAGCGGTGCAGTAATCATGTTCGACAGGGTCAGTTTTCCCATGAACGCTTAAAGCGTGTCATCACAAAGGCTGCCATAGTGCCGATAATGACCGCCATAGTTGAGCTATAAAACGCTATCCGCAGGCTGGTCCATACTGCATCTAAAATCTGTTGGTCTTGAAATAACTCGCCATACCATTTAGGTGAAAATCCGCCCCATACCGTCACTAATTTAGAGTCGTTAAAGGAATAAATCACCAGCACTAACATAGGTGCATACAAGAAAAACAAGCCAAACCAGAGCATCACTGAAGAAAAGCTTAATTTTTTCATAGGTCTTTCTCCAAACTACGCGCCTGATAGCGATGGAATAAAGTGATCGGAATAATCAATAGACCCAACATCACAATCGCCAGTGACGAAGCCACAGGCCAGTCACGGTTATTGAAAAACTCTTGCCATAACACTCGACCTATCATCAAGGAATCGGGACCACCGAGTAGCTCTGGGATCACAAACTCACCCACGGCAGGAATAAACACCAACATAGAACCAGCAATCACACCACTTTTTGACAGCGGGAAAGTGATTTTCCAGAAGGTATTCAAACGGCTTGAACCTAAGTCAGACGCAGCTTCAATCAAACTCATATCAAGTTTCACTAAGGTGGCGTACAAGGGCAGAATCATAAAGGGTAAATACGCATAGATGATGCCGATATACACAGCAATATTGGTATTGAGGATCTGTAACGGCTCAGAAATAATCCCCAACCACATCAGTGAATTGTTAATGATCCCTGTGTTACTTAAGATCCCCATCCAAGCGTAAACACGGATTAAAAATGAGGTCCAAGAAGGCAACATAACTAACAGCAGCAGCACGGTTTGCAACCGCGCGGGGGCACGGGCAATGGAATAGGCCATTGGGTAGCCAATAATCAAGCAGCCCAAGGTCGAAATTAACGCCATTTTCAATGAGCTAAGATAAGCCATGTAATATAGCGAATCATCGAGCAACATCAAATAGTTACCCAAATGCAGGAAGATATTTAATACATCGTCAGCATATTGGAATGTTGCTTCATAGGGCGGGATAGCAATCGCCGCCGTCGAAAAACTCAGTTTAAGGACAATCGCAAACGGTAAGGCAAAAAACAGCAGCAGCCAAGCGTAGGGAATACCTATGGTCCAGAAGCGGCCCTTAAGCCACTTTAATTTAATGGGTTTCTTCATGATCTCAACACCACGCCACTGGTGTCCTCCCAACTAATGAACACTTCGTCATCCCATGTGGCATGATCGGCGCGGCGTTCACGGTTAGTCATACTGCACTGTACGATTTGACCATTCTCTAAACGAATGTAATAGACTGAAATACCGCCTAAATACGCGATATCATGCACGATTCCTTTCGCCCAGTTGTACTGACCTTCAGGCTGTTCACGGCTAATAATGGTCTTTTCGGGACGCACTGCTAACCAAACATTCTTATCTTCAACGTTAGTCGTGACGCCATAACCGACATAGAAAGGTTGGGCCAAATCATTAGATTTAATGATCAGATGGTCGACTTCATCTACTTCAATCGCGCCACCAAACAAATTCACAGTACCGATAAACTCAGCAATCATGCGGCTGTTCGGGCTTTCGTAAATATCCATTGGTGAGCCAGTTTGAGCAATCCAGCCATCACTCATGATCGAAATTCGACCTGCCATTGTCATGGCTTCTTCCTGATCGTGAGTCACCATCACGCAGGTCACGCCGACACGCTCAAGGATTTCAACCACTTCTAGCTGCATTTGGGTACGCAGTTTTTTATCCAATGCGCCCATAGGCTCATCGAGCAGTAATAATTTAGGCCGTTTCGCCAGTGAACGGGCCAGTGCAACACGCTGGCGCTGACCACCAGATAACTGATGCGGTTTACGCTTACCGTATTGCTCCATATGCACGAGTTTCAGCATATCTTGCACACGCTGTTCAATTTCGGCTTTAGGCAACTTGTCTTGCTTCAAACCAAATGCAATGTTTTGTGCCACTGTCATGTGGGGAAACAAAGCATAGGATTGAAACATCATATTGATGGGACGTTCGTATGGCGGTAAATCGGTGATATCTTCCCCATCAAGGAAAATACGGCCAGAGGTGGGCTTTTCAAAACCCGCCAACATGCGCAGTAGTGTTGACTTACCCGAGCCCGAGCCGCCAAGTAAGGCAAAAATTTCGCCTTTATTGATAGTTAATGACACATCGTCGACAGCCCGCACGTCATCAAATAATTTGCTTACCCGCTCAATCTTGAGCAGTACTTTTTCTTGCGTCTTTGTTGTCGGTTTATTGGTGACGCTCGAGGTGATTGCCATAGTACTTCTCCACCCGAAAATGAGGCGTAGATACGCTCAAACTCTAGGTTCAACACGATTAATGAATGAAAAGTGGTTCAACAAACTGTGTCAAATCCTATACGTGGATTAACTATGCATAGGATTGGACATAGAAGTTTGCCAAGCTGGGGGCAAGCTAGGCTTGCCCCCTATCGACTATTGTCCTGACTTCACTTTGGTCCAAACACGGGTTAATACGCGCTGAATTTTCAAAGGACGAATTTCACCGATATAAAGTTTGTCTAACACTTCTTGTGGTGGATAGATCGCAGGGTCGGTACGGATAGCCTCATCAACCAGAGGTTGAGCGGGATCGTTCGGGTTAGCATAGGCCACATAGTTAGAGATAGGCGCTATGACTTCTGGACGCAGAAAATAGTTAATCAACGTCAGTGCATTATCGACGTTCGTTGAGTCAGCAGGGATAGCTAACATATCGAACCACAGATTGGCACCTTCTTTTGGAATGGAGTAGCCAATCTTATTGCCATTTTTTGCTTCTTCAGCACGGGCCTTCGCTTGGAATACGTCACCGGAGAAACCGTAAGCGACACAGATGTCACCGTTTGCTAAGTCAGAAATATAACGTGAAGAATGGAAATACGTCACATAAGGACGAATTTTTTCCAGTAACTCACCCGCTTTTTCATAGTCTTCAGCCTTAGTGCTGTTAGGATCTAAGCCTAAATAAATCATCGCCTGTGGCACCATATCGTCGGCAGAGTCCAACATAGCAAAGCCACACTTAGAAATTTTTTCAGCGTATTTAGGATTGAAGATCAGTTCCATTGAGTTAAATGGCGCATCTTCCCCCACAGCGGCTTTCACTTTATCTATGTTGTAACCAATGCCATTGGTTCCCCATAAATAAGGCACGGCATATTGGTTACCCGGATCGGCTTTTTCAAGCAACTTCATCAGGGCTGGATTTAAATTTTTAAAGTTAGGTAACTTAGCGCGGTCTAAAGGTTTGAAAGCACCCGCTTTGATTTGCTTAGCGAGAAAGTGGTTAGAAGGTACAACGATATCGTAGCCACTACGACCAGACAGTAATTTAGCCTCAAGCACTTCGTTACTATCAAATACATCGTAAATTACCCTAATGCTCGTTTCTTTCTTGAAGTTTTCTAAGGTATCTTCCGCGATATAATCTGACCAGTTATACACGCGAACCACTTCTTCCGCTTGGGCCACTGCGCTCGCAAATACGCTCGCAGTCACCAGCGCTAATGTGGTCATCTTATTAAATAGCTTCATGCTTTCTCCTTTCTCGGGTAGCAGAACTGCTTAAGCAAATTCTGACATTGTGTCACCGGGCTGCCCGGATATTGTTGTTATTTTCGACCAATGCTACACCTTAAAAACCGCATCGGCAGTCTCTACGGCATGATAACCATGCCTACTTTATATCTTGCTGCAATTTGTTAAGTATCAGGTTTCGTGCCAAATTTTCGAGGCATCGGTATTGCATTAACACTCAAAAAAATAGACTAGATATGACACTGCTTGTACATTTTGCAACATTAAGGCAAATGCCTCAAGTCCCTAAGCAATCGCAAAAAAACACTTAGATAAACACATTTTAAATATGACTAACAATTAGTTAGTAACGCTAGTAAGCGAACAACCTAAAATTGTTAAGCCTATTTTACTTCCCTTGCAGACAAGCAATGGAATTGAATAATCACTTTAACGGACAAGCCATTAAAAACCATCATATTATTTAACAAGCGAGTTGCACCAGTTAAGTGCAACCTCACTAAAACAGTGCACGCATCAGTATCGTTATGGCCAACGTTAACCCCTTATTCCTTGGGTTAACGCGGTAACACGGTCAGTGCAATCAATCCAAAACATTACACAGTGAGTAATAGGAATTCACGTTCCCATGAGCTGACAACACGGCGGAAGTTTTCAAGTTCAGCCTGTTTTACCGCCACAAATCCAGTGGTGAAGGATTCGCCTAAATATTGCTTACAGGCATCACTTTCTTCCATCGCCGCTAATGCTTCCTCTAATGTCAGCGGTAAACAATGGGTATTATTGCTACGGCTTTCATTGGCTTTACCTTGCACAGGCGTCGAAGGTTTTAGCGACTCAACCATGCCGATATAGCCACACAACAAGCTCGCGGCAATCGCCAAATAACAGTTAGCATCGGCGCCGGGAATGCGGTTCTCAATGCGACGGTTTTGTGGTGAAGATTCTGGAATGCGTAAACCACAGGTACGGTTTTCATCGCCCCATTCTAAGTTTACAGGTGCCGAAGTGCCGGGGAGGAAACGACGAAATGAGTTCGCATTTGGCGCCATCAGTGGCAGTAACTCAGGAATGAATTTTTGTAGGCCTGCAATATATCCCAAGAATAGCTTGCTCTTAGTACCATCTTCATTAGTGAAAATATTCTTGCCAGTCTCTTTATTGATCACGCTTTGATGAATATGCATCGCACTGCCAGGTTCATCCGTCACGGGTTTTGCCATAAAAGTGGCGCAAACATCGTGCTTCAGCGCGGCTTCACGTAAAGTGCGTTTAAAGATAAACACTTGATCAGCTAAAGATAATGCGTTGCCATGGCTGAAGTTAATCTCCATCTGTGCGGGACCATCTTCATGGATTAAAGTATCGATATCTAAACCTTGAAGCTCACACCAATCGTACATGTCTTCAAACATAGGATCGTATTCGTTGGCAGCATCAATAGAGAATGACTGGCGACCCGCTTCGGGGCGGCCTGAACGACCAATTGGAGGCTTTAGGGGTAAATCGTGGTCGTCACTACGACGAGTCAAATAGAACTCCATTTCGGGAGCGATAACAGGTTCCCAGCCCTGTTCGTCATAGAGAGACAAGACTTTTTTCAATACGTTACGTGGTGAAAGCTCAATAGGATTACCCATTCTGTCGTAGCAATCGTGGATAACCTGTGCCGTGGCTTCGATGGTCCAAGGCAACATAAAAACGGCATTTTCATCGGGTACACAAACAAAATCGATGTCGGCTGCATCGAGCAAACTGTAGTAAATCTCTTCGTCGACAAAATCACCCGTCACAGTTTGCAACAACACACTTTCGGGCAAACGCATGCCTTTTTCATCGAGAAACTTATCGACTGGAGCAATCTTGCCGCGGGCGATGCCAGTCATGTCACTGATAACACATTCGACTTCTGTGATTTTTCGTTCTTTTAAAAAAGCGATTAGCTTATTCATTATTATTTCACTCGAGTTGTAGCCCTACGTCGGCATGCATCACCGAAGGCATTGAAAATGGAGAGGTAAAACGGATTCTCGCTCACCTTCCACTCTGGATGCCATTGCACACCGAGGGCAAATTCTTTAGTACCAATTACGGAGAAAGCCTCCACTAACCCATCTGGAGCATAAGCTTCTGGCCGCAACCCAACACCCAGGCGCTCCACGCCTTGAGTATGTACAGAGTTAATCTCTGCAGAGTTACGGCCCCAGGCCTCGTAAATAAGCCCCCCGGGCTCAACAGTAATACTGTGAGAAGCCCCATACTGCACATCTAAGGATGTGGTTTTATCTTCTCGATGTTCAATAAAGCCACCCACCTCATGGAGCTTCTGATGCAAACTGCCACCAAAAGCCACATTCATTTCTTGAAAACCGCGACAAATACCTAATACAGGTACCCCAGCAGCAATAGCAGCGTGGATCAGCGGCAAAGTTGTCGCGTCACGTTTAGGATCATGGAGTGTACCAAGCTCACTCGGCTGGCCTGCATAAAGATGGGGTTCTACATTAGAAGGAGAGCCAGTAAACAAAATACCGTCAAGACGATCTAAAATAGCGTCTATCGGTAAATCGCCACCTAAAGATGGGATCACTAACGGCCAGCCTTTCGCGCCATTAACTACGCCTAAAAGGTATTTTTCACCAACAATATTAAAGGGGTGTGATCCCAATTGTTGATTGCATGCAATAACACCTATGAGGGGTAAATCGGCTGACATATCTCACCTTTAGAATTGATTTTACTAGCATAACGAACACTTTGCCTTTAAATGTTCATTTTTTCACACAGTACACCGAAATTTATCACTAGGCAAGAGGTTAAACACTTGTTAAAGGTTATTTAATCCACTTATTCTTAATAAGCATAAATAACATGTAGTTAAATATATATTTACCCCATTTCAGGCTAATTCATGTATATAAACCGGCAGTTACACCAGCATAAAACTCACTTGTTACCGAGTAAATTAAACCGTATTCGAAGCAAATTTGAACCAATATTATTTACACAAAGAAGAGGATACATAACCAATATGACAGGGTTAGAAAGTAGGTAATACCAATCGTATTAAATATCTGTTCATTCAGCGGGAGTTCAACGCGCTTTAGACAAGGCGAAGGCTTGAAGGCATAGTGGTGCTCTGTCGAAAACCTTGAACGTAGTATAAAGCGCGTTGCCATGTAGTGAACATCAGCCGCCCTTCGGGAGCCTCACAGGCATCCCACTCCCGTGTTGCATTGACTTAAAAGGGAATGACCATTTCTGCGTCAATGCGCCTTGGATTGAAATGCCTGTGAGGCTCTGAACTGATTAGATATTTAATGTGATTGGTATAAATCCGCAGTAATGTTGAATAACAGTATTACGCCACTCACTTTTAGTGAGTAAGTGGCCTAATATGTTGAATAATAGGGTAAGTTAATGACTTAATTAGAAGTTTGCAGGCGTAGTCGCACTCACTAGGCGACAAGGTTCATCGAAGGGATTGCGGAATCTATGGGGCAATTCACTGTTAAAATAATAACTGTCACCCGCTTCCAAAATATACACTTCATCCCCAACAGTGAGTTCGAATTTACCTTCTATCACCATAGCGGCCTCTTCACCTTCGTGCTTTAGCATCT
Source organism: Shewanella sp. SM74 (assembly GCF_025653725.1). Lineage (NCBI taxonomy): Bacteria > Pseudomonadati > Pseudomonadota > Gammaproteobacteria > Alteromonadales > Shewanellaceae > Shewanella > Shewanella sp. SM74. The sequence goes on from NZ_JAKKRZ010000003.1 coordinate 402,136, forward strand.
CTTCACCCGTATCTGAACCGGGTGGGTAAATCTCATTCATCACTGACATTGCGCGGTTCGGGTAATCACGGCCAATCAGTTTAAATTCAAGTGGTCCAGTACCGATATTCAGTAATTCATTGGATCGATAGACGACCTTTTGCTCACTATCCGTTGAGGCTTCAATGGAGAAAAAGTCCACTAAAGACATCGGGATACCCGACAGCACTTTTTTTAAAGAGCTGACTGACGGGCTAACACTGTTTTTCTCGATCATTGAAATCGTACTGTTAGTCACACCAGCACGTTTGGCTAATTCTCGTTGAGATAAGCCTTTCATTTTTCGAACAGTTTTGAGGCTGGCTCCAATATCCAAATTTCACATCCCCCTAAAGGCTCGGGTCAATCCCGATAGATGACGAACAGGTTGTTCAGGATAAACACCATCCAGAACGCATTTTCGCCCAAAAAGCGCGTGTTTTACTGCTTTCATTGTATTCTACATAAAAAGCGTGTTAAATAAAACGAACACTTTTTTGCGTCATGTTAAAAGTGTGATGAGTATACTGAGACAAGTCCAATTTACAATAAAAACAATTTTTGGGAGCCATAATGGCAAGCAAACCTCCAGTGCACAGTGAACAGTATCCACACTCTTATTATGTTGATACTGCTAAAGAAATTTACGCTCATCCACAACTCGAAGGCAATATCAATGCCGATGTCTGTATCGTGGGCGGCGGCTTTAGCGGTATCAATACCGCCATAGAACTCGCGCAGCGCGGTATGAGTGTTGTGCTGTTAGAAGCGAGGCGAATTGGCTGGGGCGCATCGGGGCGTAATGGCGGCGAACTCATTCGCGGCATAGGCCATGACCCTGCACAATTTCAAAGTGAAATCGGCATTGAAGGTGTTCAAGCAATTCAACAGATGGGCTTTGAAGCCGTCGAGATAGTGCGAAATCGCATACAAGAACACAGTATCGACTGCGATCTGCAAATGGGTTACTGCGACTTAGCGGTTAAACCTCGTCACATGGATGAGCTTAAAGAAGAATTTAGCGCACTCAAAGCCATGGGTTATCAGCAAGAAATCAAGCTGTTAACTAAGGCGCAATTAGGTGAAGTCATAGGCTCAGACTTTTATCAAGGCGCGCTAGTTGATATGGGTAGCGGCCATTTACACCCGCTGAATCTTGCTCTGGGTGAAGCTCGCGTCGCCCGTAATCTCGGCGCTAGGTTGTTTGAGTACAGCGCTGCTGAAAAAATCATTCAAGGCGCCAAACCTAAGGTCATTACCGCTAAGGGCGAAGTCACATGCCAATACTTAGTGCTGGCGGGCAATGCCTATATCGGCCACAAACTTAATAGCTTTGTAGGGGGGAAAGTATTACCTGCAGGCAGTTATTTATTGGCAACAGAGCCCTTAACTGAGGCCCAATGCGCGAGTATTATCCCGCAAAACATGGCCTTCGCAGATATGCGAATTGCCCTAGATTACTTTCACTTATCGGCAGATCGTCGTTTGCTGTTTGGCGGCCTTTGTACCTATTCGGGTAAAGATCCGAAAGACATTGAAGCGGCACTGAGACCGAATCTTGAGAAGGTTTTCCCGCAATTAAAAGGGGTACGTATCGATTATGAATGGGGCGGCATGATAGGTATCGGTGCTAACCGTATGCCACAAATTGGTCGCCTTCCTGATGCAAATAATATTTTTTACGCCCAAGCCTATGCGGGACACGGCGTGAATGCCACTCACATGGCGGCAAAACTGCTTGCCGAGGCCATTTGCCAACAGGCGGGACATTTCGATGTGTTTGCTAAAATCAAACACATCACCTTCCCCGGCGGCCCGACGTTCCGCTCACCTATGCTCGCTGCAGGCATGCTGTATCACAGATTTAAGGACTTGTTTTAAGTCGCTTGTTACGCCTTGCCCACAGGATAAAAGGGATAGATCCAAGATAATGCACGACTAAAGCCACCAACACACCAAAGCCAATACCACTAGAAGTTAAAGGTATCCCTGGCTTAAAGTTGCTGATGGTTTTCTCAAGATAATCAAAGCGAACAGGGTTAAACATATAGGCAGTTTTCTCAAACAAATTGCCCGTATTAAAGATCGCCACGCCCTGTGTTAACGCTTTATAAAGCGCCAGTGTCTGTACCTTTTGCTCAGCGTCGGCACGCACACTTGGCTCCTCATTTTGCTGGTGGCGGGCAATCATGGCATCAACATCGGCGTAATGATATTCCTTAGCCGTTGCCTCGTAACCTTCTACCTGCCATCGAGTCGATTCATAAAGGCCTGATAAAAATTGCTGATAATGATCAGCCAGTTGTGGTAACTGTAAGGCAATCACTAAAATAAATCCAAATACCAACTTATCGATCAATCTCGCTATCAAAGGTTTCTCCTTGGCATTTAGCCAAACGACGTATAAGTCACATGATGTTCAACAAAAACCACGCTAACTTAATTAATCTACAGCACTAATTTCAATGGTGATACTCAATTAACACTCTATCGGCAGATCGTTACGGCTGCCCCAATCCGCCCATGAACCGTCATAGAGGATGGGATTTTTATGCCCCGCGGCGACCGAAGCTAAGATCAAAATACACGCCGTAATCCCGGAACCACAGCTGAATATCCGTGCGGATTTATCCGCTGCTAGCCCTTGATAAATAGACTGTAGCTCACTGACCGTTTTGATTTTATTACCATCGAGTACTTGAGCGAAGGGTAAATTAACCGAGCAAGGAATATGCCCAGAGCGCACACCGGGACGCGGCTCACTCACTTGACCTAAAAAGCGTGGCGCACCACGGGCATCGACAATCGCCGTTCCGGCATCTTCAATTCGTGATAACACTGCCTCGGCATCCATCACAAGCTCAGGGTGGTATTGCAACACATCCGCCAAAGTATCGATATCCGTCGGGCCATAATCGACGCCTTCGGCTTGATAACGCGATGAGGTAATGCGGTCTTCTTCAATCCATTGAGGCAAGCCACCATCAAGCACATAGACTCGATTAAAGCCCATGACTTTAAAGGTCCACCACGCCCGTGGAGATGAATAAATGCCTTGGTTATCATAGATAACAATAACACTGTCGACCTCAATCCCAAGTTGAGCTATCCCTTGGATGAATTGCTCAAACATCGGCAAGGCATGAATTTGGGTTGAAGTCTTATCGCAAAACACATTTTCCAAGTCGAATCGACGTGAGCGCGGAATGCAAATAGGCTCATCGTAAACTAAGGGTTCTTTACCAATAACGGTTTCCATACTGGCATCGAGCAAGACTAAATGGGGATCGGTGAGGTGTGCTTCGAGCCACTGCGTACTAACAAGTGGGTATTCCATAGCGGGTCCTTTTACTGTTATCCAAATCTGCCGATAGTCTCTCACCAAATGCCGTAACGCCCAAATATCAGCTTAACAAATTGTCTGCTTTGGGATTTTATTTAAAAGCGTCGACTCAATTTTATGTGCTCAATTATTAGTGCATTCAATCATTAGATTGCGGCGAAGCCGTGTTTTGAAGAGCGTGCTTTCAAACTGCTCATTTTTAATGATGCTGCTTTCAAAACGATCTTTTCGATATGGCCGTGTTCGAGATAGCCCTTTTCGCAACAGTCCTTTTCTAGACAGCTGCTTTCAAAATAGCCGCTATTTAATGACTTCTATTTTCACGTCAATCAAACCAGAGGAAGTGTTGCCTATGCTACTGAACGCCGATTTAGACAGATCAATAATGCGGCCACGCACGAAAGGCCCTCTATCATTAATTTTCACAATCACACTTTTGCCATTATCGACATTGGTGACCTTAACACTCGAGCCAAAGGGTAACTTTTTATGCGCTGCTGTCTTTAATTTATGTTTGTAAAGTTCACCGCTGGCCGTCTGCTTATTCTGATGTTTATCCCCATAAAATGAAGCCTGACCAGCTTCCGTGAATCCCACCCAGTTTCCATTCTCACCCGTCTGCATTGAAGAACAACCGGCCAAAAAGCTTAGTAATGCCAGTACAGCTAGTTTGACGACATTGAACTGCCTAATTGGGTTTTGAAGTGCATTCACATGACACCCTCTCTAATGAGTGAACGCTTTGCTGACGAGTGATTGGCTCAGCAAAAAATCACTGGGAAATTAACGAACAACCTTAGATGGCAAAGCTCAAGACCTGCATCCTAAAAGATCAAAATAAGAAACAATAAATTTCCACGAGGCTACAGCAGTTGCGCGCTAAAATCACGCATTTACAGGTGAATGCTCTTACTTTGAGATAAAATATGCAGTCATAACGAGGCTTTGTTTCCTAATTTAGATCGGTAAACAAAGCCCTAACGAGTTAACACTTCATGGATAATCTCAAATTTGGGTTCTTTACCACTTGGCCATGTAGGTTTCTTTATGGGGTTTTCAAAAGTGGTCAGCCAAATATCAAGATCACAGGAACCAGACAAACAACCCATAAACGCAAAATACATTCCACTATTTATCATGTGACGGGCAAACTGAATAGCGTCTTCAAGAGTGCCCTCTTCCCAGTTATGTGTGAACGTTTCATCATCCCATACCCATTTAATGGGGACTCCACTTTCATCACAAGCGAAGAACCTTACATTTCGATAACCTTTACTTGCTGTTTTTAGAGAATTTATAAAACTTTCTCTGATGTTATCGAATCTTTTTTTAAACTCTTCAATATCTAGATCTTTGCTAATAAAGTTCTTCATACTTGCCCTAGAGGTAAATACTACCAACGGTATGACATAACCACACACAAAAAATTCTATCCAATGAGCCCAGTGACTGATGTCGTTTAGCTCTGTTAGAAGCTAATTATGCCAAAGATTGGTATTCATTGCTGCCATTATGAAACAACCTAATTTCGATACTTTTTATTTCTTTTTTAGAGGAAATTAATTGCTCCACCAACCAAATATAACCGATTTCATATAGCTTATTTTGTAGGGAGAACAAATCATCTTCTGGCATATTGTCTATATCAACATTCAATAATTGATACCAATTAAAGGCTTTAAATTCAGAAACATCCTCAAACTCACATACTGCGGTTAAAAGCCATGCGCCATTCATCATAGAGGCGATGTCGACAAAAAAATCGCAATATGCCTCACCTTGATTCTTACAAGAAATCGCATATTCCCTAACAAGTTCCATAAAATCAGATTTGTAACTATCGAGAGCTTTACTGACGATTGCCCCAAACTCTTCTACGTTGTTCATACTTGTCTTCTTATTCAATGATCTAAGCACCCTATAATATCACAAATAACTTACAACACTTTTCACACTATGCCACTACACTATGACTAAGTGCATTAATGGTAATGTTTGAAAGCCACAAATTTATAAGCGATAACTTACGATATTTATGAAGCAGATAAGAATGGAAGTAAATTGAGATATTAATGGGAGTGTTTAAAGTCAATATTCTATCGGGTATAAATGAGCAACAACATTACGAATCAAGACGGTAACATTTTATTTACGGTAACAGATGCAGATTTTACAAGTGAAATATGGCTTAGAAAAATGGGGACGCCTTGAGCTACAAAAAATAAAAAACCTCTTTCCATGTAATATGAAAAGAGGTTTTAGTATTGAGCGAAAGCGGCTCCTTCTCTTATATAGACAAAAAAAGAGCGGTTATAGCACGATCCAAGTCGCTTTCAATTCTGTGTATTTGTCGAAGGAGTGCAGAGATTTATCTCGGCCATTACCTGATTGTTTATAGCCACCGAATGGCGCTGTCATATCGCCGCCATCGTAATGGTTGATCCATACCATGCCAGAGCGCAGGGCTTTAGCAGTTTTATGGGCCTTGCTGATATCCGATGTCCATACACCAGCGGCTAAACCGTAAATAGTATCGTTGGCGATTGATATCGCTTCTTCCATGCCATTAAATTCAATAACAGATAACACAGGGCCGAAGATCTCTTCGCTGGCAATTTTCATCTGATTGTTTACGTTAGAAAATACCGTTGGCTGCACATACACACCACCCGTGTCGGCCATAACTTGGCAGCCACCGTGGACTAAGGTTGCACCTTCGTCTTTACCCGCTTTGATGTAACTGAGCACTGTGTCTAACTGTTGTTTATCGACAACGGCGCCGCTCACAGTGGCGGGATCGAGTGGATGCCCCGGATGCCATGAGGCTAACTCCTCAGCAATAAGCGCGATAAGCTCATCTTTCACCCCAGACTCCACCAGCAAACGCGAACCTGCGGTGCAAACTTCACCTTGGTTAAAAGCAATGGCTTCGGCCGCAGCAACAGCAGCGGCTTTCAGATCTGGCGCGTCATTAAAGACGATATTGGGGCTCTTGCCTCCCGCCTCTAACCACACGCGTTTCATGTTCGACTCGCCAGCGTAAATCATTAATTGTTTTGCGATTTTGGTGGACCCCGTGAACACCAACGTATCCACATCCATATGCAACGCTAAGGCTTTACCCACGGTATGACCAAATCCTGGCAACACGTTGAGTACGCCTTTTGGGATCCCAGCTTCAATAGCCAGTTGCGCCATACGGATAGCCGTTAAGGGTGACTTTTCAGAGGGTTTTAATACTACACTATTACCCGTGGCCAGCGCGGGCCCGAGCTTCCAACACGCCATCAGCATAGGAAAGTTCCACGGAACAATCGCGGCCACAACCCCCACAGGCTCACGGGTGATCATGCCTATTTCATTGTGAGCGGTTGGCGCGAGTTCATCGTAAATTTTATCAATCGCTTCACCAGACCAGCGAATCGCACGGGCAGCCCCCACTACATCCACAGCCTTGGAGAAACGAATCGGTTTACCCATGTCGAGGGTTTCTAACAGCGCGAGTTCATTGGCATTTTCCTCCAGTAACTCGGCGAAACGTATCATCACTTGTTTGCGCTTTACCGGAGACTGCTGCGACCAAACACCAGACTCAAATACGCTGCGGCCATTAGCAACCGCAAGATTAGCATCTGCAAGATCGCAACTCGCCACTTTTACCAACAAGCGACCATCAATAGGACTAATACAATCAAAGGTGTTACCCGAAACGGCATCTTGGTATTCGCCATTGATAAACGCCTTACCATTAATAGACAGGCTGGCAGCCAGACTTTCCCATTCGCTGCGTTTCTTCGGTGTGCTCATGATGACCTCTTAATAATTCGTATAGGTGTGGTTTATCGTTCATCGACAAGAAAATAGTGGTCTGTGACGACTTTAACGCAAATGCTAAACATCATCACAGTCATAATCCGAGCTTCAGGTTACGCTGTTTAAGCAATAAAATTCAATATTTTTTACAAAAATAGCTTTTTTGCCACAAATAACTGCACACGGCTCTTCCATGTTCATTATTTCTAACATAGCATAGCAAATATTAGCCACCCTAAAACAAGACCTGAAAATACAGGACAAGGTAGACACTATGGCCGATTTGCCGCTCAATTCCTCAAGCGTACCCTCACTTGAAAATTTCTGGATGCCTTTTACCGCTAACCGCCAATTCAAAGCCAGTCCGCGGTTACTCGCCAAGGCCGAAGGCATGTATTACACGGATATTGATGGTAATAAAGTGTTAGATGCTACCGCAGGTTTATGGTGTTGTAACGCAGGCCATGGTCGCAAGGAAATCAGCGAAGCAGTCAGCAAACAAATTAAAGAGATGGACTACGCGCCCTCCTTCCAAATGGGTCATCCTATCGCCTTTGAACTTGCCGAGCGGTTAGTCGAGCTCAGTCCTGAGGGATTGAACAAAGTCTTCTTTACTAACTCAGGTTCTGAGTCCGTCGATACTGCGCTTAAGATGGCACTTTGCTATCACAGAGCCAATGGTCAAGCCTCACGCACCCGCTTTATCGGGCGCGAAATGGGTTACCACGGTGTCGGCTTTGGCGGCATCTCTGTGGGTGGATTAAGCAATAACCGCAAGGCATTTAGCGGCCAATTACTGCAAGGCGTCGATCACTTACCTCATACCTTAGATATCCAAAATGCGGCATTTACCCGCGGACTCTCACACTTTGGCGCTGAAAAAGCCGAAGTATTAGAACAACTAGTGACCCTGCATGGCGCCGAGAATATTGCCGCCGTAATCGTTGAACCTATGTCGGGTTCTGCAGGGGTAATATTGCCGCCACAAGGTTACTTAAAACGCCTGCGAGAAATCACTAAAAAGCATGGCATCCTATTGATTTTTGACGAAGTCATTACCGCTTTTGGCCGCGTTGGCGCCGCCTTTGCGAGTCAGCGTTGGGGTGTTATTCCAGACATTATCACCACGGCTAAAGCCATCAATAACGGCGCGATTCCAATGGGCGCAGTATTCGTGCAAGATTTTATCCACGACACTTGCATGCAAGGCCCCAATGAACTGATTGAGTTCTTCCACGGCTACACCTATTCAGGTCATCCCGTGGCCGCGGCTGCGGCACTTGCCACCCTATCGATTTATGAGAATGAGCAATTATTCGAACGCAGCTTTGAGCTTGAGCGCTACTTTGAAGACGCCGTGCACAGCCTTAAAGGGTTGCCGAATGTGATTGATATTCGCAACACAGGCTTAGTGGCGGGGATTCAATTCTCCCCTAACGCTCAAGGCGCGGGTAAACGGGGTTACGGTGTGTTTGAACACTGCTTCCGCCACGGCACTTTAGTGCGAGCCACGGGCGACATTATTGCCATGTCACCACCACTGATTGTCGATAAACGCGAGATTGACCAAATGGTTAATAGCCTAAGCGATGCCATTAACACCGTTGGATAATAACGCTAGCTGCTCATTCCACTCTTACATTTAACACCCCGCTGCGGCGGGGAACATCAAAGGTTAACTATGCTCAAGATCACTCACTTTGTTAATGGTCAGCACACCCCTGCCAGTACCAGAACCCAAGATATTTTTGAACCCGCCACGGGTGAACTACGTGGCCAGGTCTCACTGGCAAGCGAAACTGAAGTCGGTGAAGCCATCGCAATCGCTAAAACCGCCTTTGAAACCTGGTCGCAAGTCACGCCGCTCAACCGTGCTCGAGTGCTTTTTAAATTCAAAGCCTTAGTTGAGCAGAACCTAGATGAAATGGCGCAGCTTATCACCCGCGAACACGGCAAAGTGATCGACGATGCTAAGGGCGAGTTGATCCGTGGTCTCGAAGTGGTCGAATTTGCCTGTGGTATTCCGCACTTGCTTAAAGGTGAACACACCCAGCAAGTCGGTGGCGGCGTCGATTCTTGGTCAGTTAATCAAGCTTTAGGTGTTGTCGCAGGCATAGCGCCCTTTAACTTCCCCGTGATGGTTCCCATGTGGATGTTCCCAATCGCGATTGCCTGCGGTAACACCTTTATTATGAAACCCTCGGAAAAAGACCCAAGCTCGGTGATGCGGATTGCCGAGCTGCTTAAAGAAGCGGGTCTTCCCGATGGCGTGTTTAACGTGATTAACGGCGACAAAGAAGCCGTCGATACCTTACTCACCCATAAAGATGTGCAAGCGGTGAGCTTTGTAGGCTCAACTCCGATTGCCGAATACATCTACAGCACAGCCTCTAAACATGGCAAACGCGTGCAAGCCTTAGGCGGCGCGAAAAACCATATGTTACTCATGCCAGATGCAGATTTAGATCAAGCCGTTAGCGCCTTAATGGGTGCCGCTTACGGCAGTGCTGGTGAGCGTTGTATGGCAATTTCAGTCGTACTCGCGGTAGGCGATGTGGGCGACGCGTTAGTGGAAAAACTGCTACCGCAAATCCAAACCTTAAAAGTCGGCAACGGCCTGACGCCAGAGATGGAAATGGGTCCGCTGATCTCAAAACAACACCTTGCCAAGGTCACCCAATATGTTGAAGCCGGTGTGCAAGAAGGCGCAGCGCTGCTGGTCGATGGCCGTAAACTGAGTGTTGAAGAAAATCTACAGGGTTATTTCCTCGGCGCCTGTCTATTCGACCATGTCACGCCTGAAATGAGCATCTACCGCGAAGAAATCTTTGGCCCAGTGCTGGCGATTGTGCGCGTGAAAGATTACCCAACGGCGCTTGAGCTGATTAACCGACACGAATTTGGTAATGGCACGGCGATTTTCACCCAAAGTGGTGAAGCGGCAAGGCATTTCTGTCACCACGTGCAAGTCGGTATGGTTGGGGTGAACGTGCCGATCCCGGTGCCGATGGCGTTCCACAGTTTTGGCGGTTGGAAGCGTTCACTGTTTGGGCCGCTGCATATGCATGGCCCCGATGGCGTGCGTTTTTATACCAAGCGTAAGGCAATTACTGCCCGCTGGCCCGCGGGTAAACAGACTCAAGCCGAGTTTGTGATGCCAACGATGAAATAGCCGAATGTCAGCTCAACAAGGAAATCGCAAATGACTGTGAGTATCAACGCCATTATTCGCTTTGCTACGGCGCAAACACCCGTCGAAACCTACCAGTTACCGACGGAAAAGTTGTTAGCTGGCAATCCAACTCAAGGGCTAGAGAATCATTATTCTAGCCCTTGTGATCAATTTCACAGTGGAATTTGGCAAAGTGAATCAGGCGCTTGGAAAATAAACTACACTGAATACGAGTACTGCGAAATCCTCGAAGGGATGAGTGTTATCACCGATCTTCAAGGTCAATCGCAGACGTTCACTGTGGGTGACAGGTTTATCATACCCGCGGGTTTTCAAGGCACTTGGGAAGTCGTGGAGCCCTGCCGCAAGGTTTACGTCATTTTCGAACAAAAGTGAGATCAACGAGGCTGATGTTAGCCTCAAAAAAGCTAAGTTATCTTAGCAATAACTCGCCATGAGGTCACAGCAACGGGTTTTCCTAGGCTGTTGTTTGGCAAACCAACGGATGCACTGGCGCGATTGAATAACCATGGTCGCCAGTAACACGTCCGAGTCAACAAAGAAAATGGGAGAAATACCGTGCATAACAATCTGAAAAAAAAGCGGCTGGTACAGCTTGTCGGACTCGCGCTAACCACGACCCTATTCTCCGGCATTGCCGCCGCCGAAGTGACTGGGGAAATTAGTCTTACTAACGACTATCGTTTTCGCGGCGTATCACAAACCGCTGGCGATCCTGCCCTGCAAGGCGGTATTGATTGGAGCTTCGACTCAGGTTTCTCTGTCGGCGCTTGGGCAAGTAACGTGGATTTTGATGAGCCAGGTTATAACGGCCCAGCGATCGAATACGATTTCTATGTCGCCTATGGTGGTGAGATCAACGAAGATCTGACCTACGACATCACCCTTAACCGTTATAACTACTCAGGCGAGAGTGATATAGGTTATTTCGAAGTGATTACGGGTATGGAATTTAAGGGCTTTCGCCTAGCCTATTGGTTTACCAATGATTACGGTGGTACTGATTTAGACTATCACTATGGAGAGCTTAACTATTCCTATGAATTTGTTGAAAACTGGAGTATCGATCTGCACTACGGCTATAACGTGGGTGATGCCTTAGATGATGGTGAAGGTTTTGATAGCTACTCAGATTACTCTGTTGGCGTATCGACCGAATTGGCAGGCTTTGGGCTTTCTCTCGCTTGGTTAGGCACAGATCTCAGCGGTGACCAAAAAGTCTCTGACGGTACATTCAAAAACTCAGATACCGTACTTGCGAGCGTAAGTTACGCGTTCTAACTTCGCTTTAGCTTGGTCCAACTAAGACACAAAAAAGCCCTCATCATCGAGGGCTTCTTTTTAGCTGTTCAAGCTGACTTGTCTACCAACTGCGCATCTTATGGCCTTTCACCGCGTAGAACAGAATGAACAAGTAGCATGGCAACATCACAATATAACCGCCCTGCATGCCCATATCTGTCGCCGAACTCATTAACCCCCAAGACACTGGACCAAAGGCGCCACCTGCAATCCCCATGATGAGAAGCGCAGAACCTGTACTGGTCAATTTCCCCATACCAGACAAGGCTAGCGGCCACACCGCAGGCCAAACAATCGCATTAGCTAAACCAAGAAAAGCAATCATCAACAAAGTATCGGGCAGCGCCACACCGCCAAAAGGCACTAACAAAACATTAGCAATAGCGTAGGAATTATTGTCGCCAAACAAAATACCGCATGTCAGTAACAAACCCAGAATGGCCGACACCATCAAAGCCTTAGGTTGTGAAATAAAACGAGGAATTAACAGGATACCTAAAGAATAACCCAACACCATACACACCATAGTATAGGAAGTCATAACACCGTATGACTCTATGCCTAAAGACAAAGCAAATGTACCAATGGTATCGCCAGCAATAACCTCTACAGCAACATAAACAAACAGCGCTAACACGCCAAAGGCTAAGTTAGGGTGAGATAATGCCGCTTTAAGTTGCCCTTTATCAGTATTTTCAGCAGCTTCATCTTCATTCAACAACTCTGGCAAAGGTGATTTTTTTACCGCGAGCGCTAAGATACCGATAAAAATGGCCATGCCTAAATAGGGGAATACTAAACCGTCAGCCATTTCTTCAATTTGTACTTGAGTTAGCTCAGTACCAATACGGTCTTTAAAGCTGTCTAAAATCAACGCCGAAAACACCAAAGGCGCAATCACACCCGCACCTTTATTCAAAATACCCATCACACTGACACGGGCGGCCGCAGATTCTTCAGGCCCCAAACGCACCACATAAGGGTTAACCGCAGTTTGTAATAGGGTTTGGCCTGCGCCCATCACTAATTGGGCGAAAAGGAATAGGGCAAATATTTGTGTTTCCGCAGCAGGGATAAACAGTAAGCCCGCCAACATCATCACGCCCATGCCTATCGCCATACCATTCTTATAGCCGACTTTGCGAATAAGCCAAGCGGATGGCAAGGCAGTAAAGGTCACTGCAATGTAAAAAGAAAACAGGATCAACGACGCTTGAAAGGGATTGAGTTGCAATATTTGTTTCAAATAAGGCATCAAAGAACCATTCAACCAAGTGGCGAATCCGAGGATGAAAAAGAGAGCGGCCACTATGGCCATGGGGAGAAAGCTGCTTTTCTGCTGGCTTTTATCGAGTGTCATTTCCATAAACCTGCTTCTTATAGTAATTAATTATTTAGGTGATAACGGGGTTTAAATTAATGCCTAAGTTCCCGAATATCCGTATCGCGACTCGTCCGCAATGGTTAATGTTATCATCCAAACGCACCATTGTTTCAGTGATGTTAAAACAAATAACACAAAAAGACAACGCTGTCATTTAATAAATTCTCGCGAATATTCCCTCGTAATCATCGATTGGCCAACTGATAAGTTATAAGTAAGTAATGACTCACATCCAGAAAATAATGTAAAAAAAAGCCGCAGACACTGAGTGCGTGTGGCTCAAGCTATTAAGCAAACAGACTAAATTCTGACAAAAATATTGCGGCGATACATCCAATATAACACCAGCCACTGCACCGCAAGTAAGCTGATAACCCTAGCTAACGCTTGAGCGCTTTCAGGCAAGGCCATCACTAAGCCGCCAAATACGCTTTGGGCGATATATTTCCAATCCACTAAGCTCGAGGCTAGGTAAATAATGATGGCGTTCGTGCCTATCACCACGAAGAAAAATGCGGCTTTTTGCCACTTAAGCACATCGACTAAGGCATAGAATACCGCCAGCAGTATCATGCTCCAACCCGACGTCACCAGCACAAATGAACTGGTCCACAGCTCTTTATTAACCGGAATGATAAGATCCAACAGCCAACCTAAGGCTAAGCAAGCACCACCTGCTACGGCGAGTAATCCCACTTTGACCCACTCACCTTTAGGATGGGATTTAACAATAAAGTGGCCGACAAACACACCCGCTAACGCATTGACTATGGCGGGGATGGTCGACAGTAAACCTTCAGGATCGGGCGTGCGCCCCTGATAACTCACGCCGGGTAATAAAATCGAATCGACATAGGCATTGATGGATTCCGTTGGCGAGAGCACGCCCGCCTGTCCACCGGGAAAAGGCAACCAAAGTTGTATTGCGCCATAACCGAGCAAAATGCCCAAGGCGACGATAATTTGGGTTCGTAGACTCGTGTGCCACACCAATAATGCCGCAAAGAACCATGCAAAGGCTATTCGACCTAACACACTGGCATAGCGAAGTTTTTCAGGATCGGCAGGCGCGCCCGTTCCCCAACCGTGGTTGTATAAAATGCCCAGTAACAGCAATAAAAAGAGTCGTTTAATCCCGTGACGATACACAGGTAATCGCTCACTCAGGGGTAATTTATCTAAACGTTTGGGAGATAAACCTAAGGCCACACCAGAGAGGAAAATAAACAGCGGAAAGATTAAATCGTAAAACTGAAAGCCATGCCATTGGCTATGGTGCATCTGTTCATCGCCCCATTGCCAACCTGCCCAGCCCGTTAAAATAAGCAAGCCACCAAATAGAGCCTCACCGCCCAAAATCCAAAACATATCGAAGCCGCGCAGTGCATCCAGCGACATCAACCTAGGTTTATTCACCTTTACTGGCGCAATTGCGTTTGTCTGTGTCGTCCCCATGCCATCATCCTTTATTATTGTTATTAAAAGCTTTTATAAAAGTTGAGCAAAACTAATACTGTACAAAACTAATACTGTTTAAAATTAGTGCTGTACAATAAAAAAACTTAGCCCCTGTCATCAAAATACGACAAGGGCTATACCCAAGCGACCTGAAGATACGAGTTTCAGAGCGCCTAGGGTGCTTCAATTCAAGGCGCATCAATGACAGAATGTCGGCCACCTTTTGAATTGATGCGACACGGAAGTGGAGCGCCCTAGGCACTCCGTCTCGGCGGGTTTTAACGCACTTTATACTGCGTTGGTTATTTTTAACTTAGTCCACTAGGTCTGCAAATAACCGCAATCGCCATGGATGGCGTGAACGCCATTTATGCAGGAGCAATAAATGGCATTGCCTAAAGTGCGTTAAATTCCCGCTGAATCCTGCATTTTCAGGTAGTTTGGGTATAGATGTTAAAAATCACCTAAACTGCAAAAGCGATTTAAGGGTGTGCCCCTATTGCCTGGCCCGCATAAATCGGCCCTGAATAGACTGCCCGTCCCGCAATGTAGTTTGCCTGCACTTTGTTCTGCGCATCGAGCAAAACAAAATCAGCCCTATGTCCCAGTGCTAAACGGCCAGCCTTATGGTCAATCCCGAGGAACTGTGCGGGATATAACGCCGCCATTCTCAAGGCTTCCGCCAAAGGTAAACCTAACAAGTTCACCGTATTATTGACCGCAGTCGCCATATCGAGCACACAGCCCGCCAACTCACCTGTCACGGCATTTAATCTGTCGCCGACTCTCAGCACTTGCGTACCGAAGAGCTCGAAGCTAGTCTCATCCTCCATACCAACTGGCGGCATAGCATCGGTGACTAACATTATCTTGCCCCTCGGTTTTGCCCGTAGTGCAACCTTTGCCGCCGCGGGGTGCACATGGTGACCATCGACAATCAAACCACACCAAGCGGTTTCACTCTCAATCGCCGCGCCAACCATGCCCGGCTCACGGGAACCCAGTGGTGACATCGCATTATAAAGATGGGTAAAGCCCGTCGCGCCTGCCGCTAATGCTGCAATCACAGTATCGTAATCTGCATTAGAATGGCCTAAACACACCTTCACGCCCGAAGCGACGAGCGTGCGGATCACCTCTGACGACACATTCTCAGGCGCAAGCGTGACGACTTTAATCCCCAGATCTTGACGACAAAATACCGCGAGTTCAGCATCGGTTATTTCGCGAATAAAACCCTGCGGATGCACGCCTTTTTTAGGCACAGATAAATGTGGCCCTTCAAAATGCACCCCTAAAACGCCAGCGCTACCTTTGACTAAAGCCTCGGCCACTGCATCGGCCGCATTGGCCATTACGCTGACATTATCGGTGATAAGCGTAGGTAAAAATCCGGTCGTGCCAAAACGCGCATGGGCACGGCCGATAGTCTCAATACAATCAACACTCGGATTGGCATTGAATAACGCCCCACCGCCGCCGTTCACTTGTACATCGATAAAACCAGGCACCAGCGTTCCGGCTTGGCGGATTTCCTTCGCGCCAACAACCGTATCAAACGCCAGAATGTGCCCGTCTTCAACAGTCACAGGCACATCTTGATGGAAATATTCACCATCAAAAATACGCTCAGCGATCAAGGTGATTTTCATCGCAAACCTCTTTCAATAAATAACGCGGTTAGCTTAAAGCTTAAATTAGTTTAACCGCGTGGCTTAGCTGCAGATGTTTAATCGTGCAGCCTACCTAGACCTCTTAAACTTTGCCGCTTAAAGCGTTTGGGTCACTTTTTTAAGGCCAGCAGGTTGATCGGGATCGATACCGCGGGCAATCGCAACCGCAGCCACATCGATATAGAATCGTTGTAATAACGCTAACGGAGCAACACGAGGGTGAATGTCCGTCGAGGTTTGATTCAGATGCACTAAATCGGCGCCGCGTTGGCTCACGTTTTCAATTTGTTCAATATGGCTAGCGTAAGATTCATCGCCAATACACACATCGACGATAGTGAGTTTTTTCTCAACTAAGGTCACAGGACCGTGGAGGAACTCGGCGCTACTGAATGCTTCAGCATGGATTGAACACACTTCTTTTAACTTAAGCGCGATTTCCTTAGATACCGCATAACCTAAACCACGGCCAAGTACGACTAAGTTCTTCACGTCGGCAACGGATTCTGGCGTGAGTTGTGGCTCAGCGTCCACCGCCGTTTGCAGCGCTTGGGGTAAAGAAGCGACGGCGCTAGCAAGCGATTCGCTTTGAGTCCAAGCGGCGGCGAGTTGTAAAATCGCCGACAAGGTCGCGAGGTAACTCTTAGTCGCAGCAACGGCTTTTTCTTCACCTGCACGTAAAGGCACAACGACATCGACGATATCTTTAATCGGTGCACTTTCATCATTCACTAAGGCAACACAGAAAGCACCGGCATTTTTTGCCATACGCGCCTGCGCCAAAATGTCAGGGCTACGGCCAGATTGTGAAATCACAATGACTAACGCGCCTTCGAGTTTCAAGGTTTTACCATACACACTCGCCACTGAAGGTGCGGCGGCGAAGGTCGGTACACCCGCTTCAATCTCAAATAAGTATTTAGCGAACACTCCCGCATGATCCGATGAGCCGCGACCTACTATCATCACAAAACGAGGGGCGAAGGCGCGCAGTTTCTCACCTAACTGCTGCATGATGTCAGCGTTAGCTTCTAATTGACCCGCAATTTTTTGCGGTGCAGTGCGTGCTTCTTGTTCCATAATAGTGTTTGTCATGTCTTTTACCTTCACGTTCAAATACAGGATTTGGCTTCAGTGCCTATGTGCACTGACAACGACTTATTAAATTCTTGCTGGGCGAAATACATAGCACCGAGTTCGGGTGGTGCTAAGGTTTCTGAAATCTTAGCGACCACATCGGCACCGAGCCAAGCTTGTAAAGGCTCAGCAAGACCACCGATCATCGAAAAACGCACCGGATTTAAGCTAAATAACTTACGCGCCATTTCGCTAATATAATCAGCACCTTCTTGCACTATGGCAGTCGCGACTGCGTCACCTTCATTGGCACAATCGAGTACGCTTCTGGCTAATGCGGCGTAGCAACTTGATGATTTACCCGCTAGATTTTCGACAATGCCTAGCGCATCGGTGACACCAAACTCATTCAACAGCATATCGGTTAATCGGGTTGGTACGGCAAAGCCATCGAGTGCTAACAACACGTGTTCGGCGGCTTTTAATCCAAGCCAAGCACCGCTGCCCTTATCGCCCAAGGCAAAACCATAACCACCAATACTCAAGCTGGTATCACCAACATGGGCATAACCGCAAGAGCCAGTACCCGTGATGATCACAGCGCCATCGGCACCGCGGTGGGCACCAATACAAGCGGTATGCAAATCGGTAGTGACATACATGGCTGCAAAAGGATGCTGCCAGTTGATAACATCTTGATATAACCTAGGTACATTTACGCCAGCAAGACCAAGACCCGCCACCAGCAAGTGACTATCGCTCTCGTTCATTCCCGCATCTAGCAACGCCAGGCGAGTCGATGCTTCAATGGATTCAAATGTTTGTGTTAGACCATGCAGTGGATTTGCGCGTCCAGCAACACCTGTCCCTAAAACGGTACCGTCTGCGCAGTAGATGGTGGCTCGGCATTTACTGCCACCTCCATCTACACCTATAAACAGTGGTTGATCTTTTGTCTGGACTAACCCCATGACACCCCTCTTCACCTATCAATGCAGCGCTACCGTTGCTTATTATTTGCCGTTAATACAGCGCTCAACTTTAGTTAACTCAATGTTACAGCAAAAATGACAGCGTTGTCATTTACTTTTTTAAGTGATTTATGATCTAAAATCAAATTTAGGCAATCA
This sequence comes from Shewanella sp. SM74, assembly GCF_025653725.1. NCBI lineage: Bacteria > Pseudomonadati > Pseudomonadota > Gammaproteobacteria > Alteromonadales > Shewanellaceae > Shewanella > Shewanella sp. SM74. The sequence goes on from NZ_JAKKRZ010000003.1 coordinate 420,527, forward strand.
CTGACACAGAAAAACAAAAAGGCTGTATTTTATCTTTAAAATACAGCCAGATATAAAAACGATTTAGTTAACGATTAAACTTCGGCCTTTACGAATACCATCGGCCGCAATGGCTCGGATCTCAATCGGTGCAGTGACCACCAATCCCGCTTGATAAACTTGCCATTCGCCATTGAGGCTTCGGTATTCAAGTTTGAGCCCGGGATAGGCAATATTAGCAAACAGTTTACCGTCACGGATCTCGGCGCCGACCGTCGGTACGCGATAATCGATGCCGGCTTTATCTAGCTTGATAAACTCTTTGTGGCCCAAGGTATTCGCAAGTTGTTGCCACTCCTTTGCCTGTGCATCACGCATGGCTAAGGTAAAAGCCCCCGAGCTTTGGTTATACACAGCGCCTTGATACTGATAGGGCACTTCCCATTCGGCTTGATGCCAAGCCCGCTCTGCCAGCATCAACAAACGCGGGAACACCATATATTCCAGCGTATCATCACTGCGAATCGACTCACTCCAAACCTGCCCTTGCAAGCCAGTAAAGGGTTTGCCTTTCTCCCTTGGACCCGAGACTTTGTTACCCGCCTCATCAAATTTTATTCTGTCATCCGCTTCGAATGGCTGATTTTCAATATCGGTCCATTGCTCGGCGTTAGCGGCTAAATTATCAGGCATAAAGCTAAAGACTTTATGACTATTGGTCGCGCGGCTCGCCCAGTAATAACCATGCTCTTTAGGATCGGCCTCATAGGGGAAGTCAAAGTACAATACCTCAGGATTAGAAAGTATGGTTTCCCAGCCGAGATTCACCTGCTGATTGGCGCGCGAATGACCTTTGTGGGCAATCACATCCCAAATATTAGACTGCACCTTAGCGGGCATATTCTCAGGGCGAACATGGCTCATACCATCGCTCCATCCTGCTGCTTCAATGCCTTTTGCCGCTAACATAGTCGAAATTCGTTCAATAAAATAAGCGCCTAAGTCATCTATCGACTTAACGCCTTTATCGTTATTGGCGACAAATGCTAAACACTGAGGAGATTGTTTCCAAGCTCCCGCCGTTTCATCGGCACCAATGTGGTAACGCGTCAATGGTTGACCCGCGGCTTGGTGTAACTTGGCAATTTCATCAATCACTTTATCGACAAAGTGATAAGTCGACTCCATACACACGTTAAGCGTATTGTCGTCGTAATATTGCACTGAAGAATAAACCGTTTTGTCGTTTGCATCGGATAACAAATATTGCTCAGCTGCAGTGGTTTTTCCTTCTGCTTGCAATTGACGAGCGCCCGCATCTAACGCTTTTACCGCTGTGTTAGCTTGATTTGCCGTTTCCTGCACAGGGACAACCTGCACTTTGCCCGTGTTTTTAAGCTCTACGTCTTCAGCCTGTAATCGACGAAAACGCGCATCCATCGCTTTAATCGCGGCGCGGCTATGACCCGGCATATCCATCGATGGGATCACTTGAATTTGACGCGCCTCGGCATATTTCACTATGTCGATATAGTCTTGTTTAGTATAGAAACCATTAACGCTCGACTCCGCAAAAGGACCACTGCCCAGTTGCGGTAACAGACAGGTATTTTCAGCAAGATCATGACAACGTTTACTACCGATGTCGGTCAGCTCAGGTAGCCCGTCGATTTCGAGTCGCCAACCTTCATCGTCAGCCATGTGTAAATGCAGTTTATTGAGCTTATAAGCCGCCATTTGGTCGAGCAAATCCAGCAACAATTGTTTGCTGTGGAAATTACGAGCCACATCAATGTGCATGCCACGGAACGGATAACGTGGGCGGTCTTCAATGGTCATGGCATTCATTTTCAGCGAATTCACATCCACAAGGCTTGCTAGTGATGACAAACCGTAAGAGAAGCCTGCTGCATCATTGGCAGCGATCACAATTTCAGTTGGCTGAATATCTAAGCGATAACTGCCCTCATCCCCTTTTTGGCTGGCAAATTTCACCGTAATGCCACTCGCAGATTCAGCCACACCCAGGCGAGCTAAACGTGCCACCGCTGCCGCAACTTGACTCTTTTGCTCTGGGTTATCTTGCTGATATTCGAGCTTAATACCACCAGCAAGGGATACTGGTGTATCGGTTGAATGGATCTTCACCTTTTGTGGCGTTGGGATGATAGTATCCACAGCCAAGGAGGCATCTTCACTCACGCTTTGATTAGCTTTAAATAATTGCGCGGCATCGGCTGGCGCGAGTTTATCCGTTTCAGTGCGTTGATATTGGGTTTTAAAATTCGTAAACCCTTCAACATACGGACGCGTCTCTAAACCCGTTTCGGCATCTTTACCCACTTGAGTGCTGGCGATAATGACGGGTTCTAATCCTTTTGCTGCGAGGTAATAGTTTGGCATAGCGTCGGTTTCAGCCAATTGCCACGGCTCACCACGGAATGTCAGTTGCTTTTTCTCGCCCTTAACAAATCCCTTAAAAGCGGCCGTTGGCGTAATACGATGTAAATCGCCTTTAACGTGCGTTATCGTCAATTCACCGCTTTCAACCGATTGCACTGGGCGCATTTGGCTTAAATAAATTTCCCAATCTTGGCTGGCTAAATCCATACCGGGCACGAAATCAATTTGAGCGACAAAACAGCGACCATCGGCTTTATCTTTTAGGCACTTATCGTCTGGCACATTGGTCACAACACGGTAAGTTACGACTAACGAATCCCCGAGTTGTTGTAACTGCGCTTGAGTTAATGCGTCCTGAGCTTGCTGTGTTTGAGCCACAGCCTTATCGGCTGACGCTGCGGAAGGCGTCACAGGCGCCTCGGAACAGGCCGTTAATCCTAAAGCCAGTAAAATGGCGCTTGCTGAGAGTGTTTTTTTCATGATTATCCTTATCTAGCTCCAGAAATGGCTACAATCTGAAGGAAGTTACTAACGTCCGCAGTCTTTCCCCTTGGTGAAACAGTCGCTCGCTCGAGTGCGCTAAGTGCTCGCTATCGAGTGAGGCTGAACCTGAGACATTGGCAAGATCATTTAACGTACGAGAAATCGCTTCGGTGACGCAGGTTTGCTCCTGTGCCGCATGGGAAACTTCGATGTTCATATTACTGATATTTGAGACTAAATCAGTCACTTTAGTAAGCACTAACTTAATTTCTTCTGAGCGGTTAACGCCCTGAGTTGAAAGGGCTTGGCTCGCTTGCATCACAGTGACAGTTTCAGCCACGCGGCTCTGGACCTGCTGGATCATTTTCTGTATTTCACCTGTGGCCTGTTGAGTTCGGCTCGCCAAGGTGCGCACTTCGTCGGCCACCACAGCAAACCCGCGCCCTTGTTCACCCGCCCTCGCCGCTTCAATCGCAGCATTAAGCGCCAGTAAGTTGGTTTGTTCGGCAATGCTGTTGATCACCACGACCACTTCATCAATCTTTTGGGTTTCTTGCTGTAGCTGTGAAACGGACAATGCCGAGCGGGCTAATTCAGATGCCAGTTTACGAGTGATGTCTAATCCCGAATCGAACTGACGCTGACTGTCATCGACCGCTTTATCGGCCTGACTCGCCACGTCCGCGGTGCGCTTGGCATTAATGGCGACTTCGTTAGCACTGGCGCTCAGTTGAGTTACCGCCGTCACTGCGGCCTCGGTTTCTTTTAGTTGGGTTTGCACGCGATCATTATTCGTTTGCGACAGCGACCCCAGCGCTTTAGCATCGCCCAGTAATTGCCCTGAGGTTTCGTGCACTTTGGAAATCGTGCCGTGGATTTGCTCTACAAAACCATTAAATCCCTTAGCAAGCTGACCAATCTCATCCTGACTCTCAACCGGTAATCTGTGGCATAAATCACCGTCACCGCTGGCAATTTCTTCCATGGCGCGAACAATATTATCCAGTGGATTAATCACTAAACGTTTAAGAATAATGAAGATAACAAATAAACTGCCACCGAGAATTAACAACGCCTGCAAGAAATAACCTAAGAGTAAATCTGACAACTGAGCGCGAATAGGCAACATAGAAAACTGAATGGCCAATTGGCCCGTTGGGTTACCTTGATCAGCAAATTGAATTTCACGTTTCACTAGATACTCATCGGCCACTGTTTGAGCCTGTTGACTCTCGGCTAACACTTTACCGCGATGGTCACTCACGACAATATGATAAATTTGCGCAGATTTAAGCATCACAGACAACACGGCTTGGATTTGTTCATAGTCGTAGGTGAAGATGGGCTGCGCCATGGTCACTTGTAAATTGGCGACGATATTTTCTTCAAACTCAGTTTCACTGGCAGCCAATTTATCGCTCGCCAACCAGTAAGATGCACCGAACAGAACGCTAACAATCATAAAAATTGCTGCCGCTAATCCAATCTGTACTTTTAAGGCTAATGTTTTCATTATTTTGCACCTTGCATACTAAAAAGATCTAACCATAATTCTGTGCGTTCTATTGGTGTTAATGGACTTAAATCAGGTGTATCAAGACGGATAATCACCCGTTGTTCAAACTTAGCCTCACGGTACAGTTGCTCAATTTTAAGCTCGCGATTAAACATCTCATCAAAAGATCCGTCGCTTACCATACTTTCAAGCCCGGCTAAAATGGCCGCAGCAAGTTCGGGGCGCTTAGGGGAAACAAAGAAATAAGCTGGCGAACGATATTGCAGCAGGATATGGCTATCGACCTTAAGTGCGGGATCGGGGTGATTTTCGAGTTCTTCGCTAATTTCCTGGGCACCGAGGGCAAGATAATCGAAACGCCCGCCTTCTAACATGGGGTATAAATTGGTGTACTGATAGCTAGTGACGACGGGTAATCCATTGACTTCTAAAATCGTTGCATCGGGCCAATAACGATTTTGCCCCGCCTTTAACAGCCTAAAATCCGCCATGGTTTTCACATTAGCAAATCGTGCCTCATCCGATTTACGGATAATCAGCAGCCGATTACCGAGTAACCCTTTAAACAATGGAATGCGCACGGGAAGCACAGTTTCTTCCAATTCTTTTGAGGTCATGCTCCAAAACACGTCGACAGTCCCAGCGAGTGCTTCTTCAACCTTGCGCTTTTGATTCATTTGAGTCGACATTTCTTGCGCTTGATAACCCGAATCCGAGCGCCGCAGTGCTTCATCAAGTAACTTTAGCAACCATTCCTGCTGTATCGCGGTGGTGATTTTTTTTGAAACCTGTGCAGACGATTTAGACACATCAGAATTTGAAGCTAAATTGTTTGTGGCTGTGTCGGTAGCAAATACAGCAAAAGAGGAAAATGCCGAAAAAAACGCTAATGCCATTATAAACAGGGGTATGCAAACCGTTCTTTTTGTCATGATGAGTGCGGTGACATGGCCAATGACACTCGACATGCCAATTGCAATGACACGCATCGCAGCCGTTAAATGAATCGCCATAAATTGTAGCCTCTTTTATTATCTGGTTTATACCAGTGAGTTTTATTTATCTATGCCGCTAACGTTCAAGTGCTGAGGTAGGCAGTTGAGTAATACCGTAAAAACATCCTAAAAAAATGGCTGGGCACTGCTTACAGTACCCAGCCCACGCTAGTTTCTGGGGAGAGACTATCAAAGACAAACGTATCGCCGCCCGACAGCAATACTCCTGCCAAACACATGATAAGGAGACCTCATCCTCTCATGCAGACCTTACAAACAACGCGTCACACAAGCAGATGACAGCGTTGTCATTATTAAAGTACACAAGAAAGAACAGGATTTCTACATTTTTTTGACAATTATTGTTATTTTTTATGAATAGACATAATTAATGCAAATTATTCAAATACTTAAAATGTTTATTTTATTTATTCAAGCTTATGTGACAACGCTGTCTTTCATTGATAACATAGCGATAACATGACAAAGATCACGGTAGCTATTGATGAATCCCATTAACACACTTGTGCCCAATAATACCCAGCCTGCTCCGCGCTTAAATCGGTATTACCTAAACCTCAGTTTGGTATTACTACTCTGTGGAGCTTGGTTATTTTGGGCGAACCATTTTCATTCGCTATTTGATCTTATCCAAGAATATGGACGCTTCGTTTTTCTAGGCATCACAGGAGCGATATTTGCAAACTCGACAGGAGCTGGCGGTGGCGTCATCTTTATTCCGGTATTTTCGAGCCTCAACTTTAGTGAGTCTCAAAGTGTCTCGACTTCATTTATGATCCAATGCTTTGGCATGACAGCAGGCGCGATTTCATGGTCACTGCATTATAAAAAGCACCACCGAGAAGATGATGCCTGGTCTGGTTTTGTAAAAGCATCATTACTTGCAGCCTTCTTTTCTGTCTTAGGTTTCTGGAGTAGCCAATTACTACGACTCAATTCGCCCTCTTCGCTACACACCAGCTTTAGCATTTTCTCGATAGTGCTTGGTATCGCCATCATTATTAGTAGCAAAAAAAGCACACAAATCACTCGCTCTATAATGCCGGTCGATTTTCTTTGGCTCGCTCTCATTGGCTATTTCGGCGGTATTATCACAGCTTGGTTATCGGTAGGCGTCGGCGAATTAGTCGTCATTTATCTCATGATAAGGGGACTATGCGCCAAAATGGCGGTCGCCACTGGCGTTGTTGTTTCTGCGATTACAGTCTGGTCGGCAAGCCCTATCCATATTTTTTCAACAAATAGCCATGCCCTCTTTGAGCTAGTTTTATTCGCAGGTCCTGGCGCCATTATCGGAGGATTACTCGCTCGTAAATTAGCGCTCTTTCTCCCTGTAAAAGTATTAAAACTCTTTTTCTCCATTTGGATCATTTTGACGGGTAGCGTCATGTTAGCGAGTTAATAGGAAACATTAAGATGAATAATTCTCCGCTAAAAAGTATCACGATTGTCGGTGGCGGTAGCACAGGCTGGATGACGGCTCTCTACTTGAGTAAGTTATATAACCACTCATCTAATATCATAGATATTAGACTTATCGAAAGTAAAGAAATTGGTATTATTGGCGTTGGCGAAGCTACCGTTCATAGTCTTCGATTCTTCTTTGCAGCTATGGGATTAGATGAAAATGAGCTACTTAGAGAAACAAACGCAACATTAAAGACCGGCATATTATTTCGTAACTGGATGAAACCAGTCGATGGTAAAATGCATGAATATTTCCATCCATTTGAGCAACAAAAACCATCTGGAAAAATTGATAATGCAAGTGCTTGGATTTTAAATAATCAGATTAATGAATCAAACAGCACTTCCTTTGCTGAAGCAACAAGCCTTTCATTTAGCTTAATGCAAAATAACTTAAGCCCTAAAACGCAATACTTGAATCAATATCAAGGTATTGTCCCCTATGGTTACCACTTAGACGCGACACTTATGGCGACCTTTTTAAAGCGCAAAGCCACCCAAGCAGGGGTAGATCATGTTGAAGCAAATGTAACGGACGTTCTGGTTAATGATGGCAACATCATAGAGGTTGTAACTGACCAAGGCTCATTCAAGAGTGACATATTTATCGACTGTACAGGCTTTAAAGGGCTTTTAATTCAAAGCCTAAAGAATGATAACTGGCAATCATTCGAAACCGAATTACCTTGCAATAAAGCCGTTGCAATGCAGCGGGAATATCTGCCTCACCAGCTACCAAGAGCCTATACGACAGCAACAGCACTTAGTCATGGTTGGGCTTGGGAAATTGACCTAACGAATCGTCAAGGAACGGGTTATGTCTACGATGGACATAGTCTAACGAGGGAGCAAGCTGAGGCTGAATTAAAAGCTTATCTTGGCGATGAACAAGAGATCATAAGAACTGTTCACTTAGATATGAAGATAGGTTGTAGACGTGAATTTTGGGTTGGAAATTGTATTGCAATGGGGCTCGCAGGTGGATTTATTGAACCCTTAGAATCGACAGGCTTGCATCTTATAAACTTAGGAGCAAGATTGCTAGCGACGCATTTAACTTCATCTAATCCCTCCCAAGCGATAAGGACGTCATATAATATCGCAATGAACGGATTGTATACCGATCTTAGACAATTTATCGTACTTCATTACTGTTTAACTGATAGAGATGATAATGAATTCTGGCAAAAAGCTGCACAAAGCTCAGCATTCATACCTGCTCTAGAACAAAAAATGACACTATGGAAAGACAAGGTTTGTGAGTATGTCGATCTTGCCAATGGATATAGTTCAGTTTTTACAGATGAGAATTATCGCTACGTACTTTATGGTATGCAGCATATTCCTGAAATCCATATACCTTGTCCAAAAAATGAAATATCAAGAATACTCGACAACTTAAAAACACAACAGTTTAGAGCAAAAGAGCAATCTTTATCACATCAAGAATTCTTAGCGAAAATTAAAAATATTTAAAATCATAAAGAGCAAGATTAAAAATCTTGCTCTACTTACCATTTAATTCAACCATTAATTAAGTTGGATGCCATACAACTTAATACGTTCAATTAACTCTCTATGGGGTAATAATTGCGATTTGAGTAATGTAACCTGCTTGCCTAATTTCTCGGTCATTACCGTGAAAAGCCTTTCCTCTTCATCATTTAATTTCCTCTCTAATTTTGACTCAAAGTCTGAGCCATAGAGTACATATAAATAATTTTCTAAATTGAAAAATTCTAGCGTAGAAGTAAAGTCATAGGCAGTCGGTATGTGATAGCGCCACAATTCTAAATGTTCTTTTAATGTGTCTGGAATACTTATTTCATTTTTATTATCAACCCAAAATGGCGTATCCATTCGTTTGGCTATGACATAATGAAGTTTAATAAAATCAATCACCCGATTCCAAGCATTCAATACTCGCTGATTATAACGATTAGCCACGAGTGGCATAACGTCAGTATTAGCAGGAAAACATTCAGCTAACATTCTGGCTGTCGCATCAAACATAAGCAGACCAGTCGCTTCTAAAGGTTCAACAAAACCACTCGACAAACCAATCGCAACACAGTTACCTTGCCACGATTTCTCTCTATACCCCACCTTCATCGGTATGTGTCGAAACGAGACTTGTTCTGCTTTACCAAGATATTCCCGCAATACACTCTCAGCTTGCTCTATTGATGAATATTGACTGGAATACACATAACCAACACCACGACGTTCAGACAAACCGATATCCCATATCCAGCCAGCCTCTTGTGCTGTTGATTTAGTGAAACAAGGGATAGGCGTATATTTATCTTCATAAGGAAGCTGCACAACTAATGCTGAGTCGACAAACAAAATGTCACTCTTATCAACGAAGGGAACGTTACATGCGCTGCCAATGAGTTGAGCACTAAATCCAGTACAATCAACATACAAGTCCGCATTCAATACACCAGCATTATCAGTATGTAACTCTAAGATATGTCCCTGAGCGTCTATTTTTGTATCAATGACTTCTGCAAGAAGATGTTTAACGCCTAACTGTTCAACACCAAATTTGGTCAACATCTTGGTAAACTTTGCAGCATCGAGATGATACGCGTAATGCATAGCACCTCGATATTGAGGCTGTGTCATCACTTTAGGTCCAAGTCCCGCATCAATCAAATGACCTTGAACTGACACAAGATCAGCGTAGCGGCCTCTATCTGAAAGAGATTTATTAAGCCACGTTGAAGTAACGTCTTTAAAGTAGGGATAATCAAATAAATGGTGATAGTACTCCCCTGAATTGGGTTTATTCCAATCAATGAATTTAACACTCTGCTTAAATGTTACATCACAGCAACGAATAAACTCATCTTCTCGAATACCAAAATACTTTAATGTTTCGCGTAACATAGGCACTGTCCCTTCACCAACGCCTATAGTAGGAATGTTCGGGGACTCAACTAACATAACTTGTATTTTAGGTGTTCTAGCATTCAACTTTTTAGCTAAATGACAGGCAGAAATCCAACCTGCAGTTCCGCCACCAACAATGACGACACTCTTTATATTTTTTATTGAAGTCATGACCTATGCCTGCTGATTACTTAAACGCTCAACTCGATTTCTTCTTTCGCTAGGCGATTAATTTGATGTAATGAGTTCAAATGGCTGTAAATTGGCGCTAAAAGGCCTCGTTGCTTGATATCTAAGAACTCATCTGAGCTGAGTTGATTTAACTTAGCTTCATCGATGAAATAGATACCATTTATGCCGCGTTTTTCGCCTTTGATGTCAACAGTAAGACTTTGGGGAGAAAATAATTCTTTTTGAGCAAAAAATGCAATAATTGCCTTACTCATTTGCTCTTGTTCGAAGTTTTTTATAATACTGTCTTTACGCAATCTTAAAAACGCAGTTTCCTCTCCTCCTTCAAACAATGCATTTCCCTTATCAGTGCTCACATGAGCGCTTTCTTCTCGTATCCCCACCCATACTTTATCCTGCTGTTCAGTACTCAACATTAAACCAAACGGATAGTTTTTAAGTATATTTGGAATATACAGCCCTAACCATTTGCCATCTTTTTGCTTCAAATTCTGTCCAGGTTTTAATCCAAGCATAATTACGGACTGATATTCTCCTGTTTCACTATTTTTAACAAAAACAACAGGAGCATCTACAGCAGCAAAGGCAAACTCATAAATTGAAATGGGTAGTAAGTGTTGCGCAGCAACATGTTCATAAGTGGTAGGAGTCACTTTCAGGTGCGCATGTTTTGCTGAGTCAAGTGGGGTGATTGAATTAGTCATATGAGCTCCTTGAGGGCTTCTTCTGATTGAATATTATTGAGATATGAAAAAGGGAGCAAGCTCCCTTTTTCATTTATACCTGAGTTAAACCGAGATTAGAATCGTACGCTAGCGCCTAATGTAATTCGGCGGGCCATGTTGTATTCAAATACAGGGAAGCCATCCGTAAAACCACTTAGATTAGATTGGAACTGATTGTTACCAAACTGACGTGAACCTTCTTCTAACAGGTTATTACCATCAAGTTTAATATCCATATAATCAGTAACATGCCAAATTGCACTCAAATCCAAACTACCAAATGCATCGTGTAAACGATTACCGTATGAACCAGTTTCACGGATCATATATTCACTACGCCAGTTATATGCTAAACGAACTTGGAACAAATCGTTTTCAAAATAACCAGTTAAGTTATATGAGTGCTTTGAACTATCGCTTAAGAACGGGTTGCGATCTGTATATGTATTTGGGCTAGTTTCACTATCAGTATAAGTGTAGTTAACAATTGAGCCAAAGCCGTTCCCAAAGTCTTGTTGATATTGCAGCTCTAAACCTTGGATTGTCGCAGATTCGCCATTGGCTTTCTCTTGCACAGTCCAACCACCAGCAACTTCATCAGGTTTTAACGTGCCAGTAAATGGGATATCGGCGCTATCTGCATGGTACTCACTAAAGGTTACGAAGTTTTTAACATCCTTCATAAATAAAGCCGCAGAAAGTAATGACTCTTCATTGAAATACCATTCAATGCCTAAGTCTATTTGATTAGCAATAAATGGTTTTAACCCGATATTGCCAACAACCCATTTTTGGTTATTAGGCACATCATCATTTGCACCTAAAACGTTAGGGTTAACATACATGTCATCATACTGTGGACGAGCCATAACTCGAGCCGCTGATGCGCGCAATATGAGATCTGGTGCTAAGTCGAATGCTACGTTTAAGCTTGGTAACCATTCCCCATAATTAGCTGAAGCATCGGTTTTCTTACCATCAACATAGTACGTTGAGGTCGCTTCAGTACCCGCATAACGCACACCAAAGTTACCGCGTACACCTTCTGATGCAAAGTTAGCCATCACATAAGCAGCATAGTTATCTTCATCAATTTCACGGTATGAACCAAAATCTTCAGTCTCACCGATGATGTTCGATTTAGCCCAATCTTTTAGTGCATCTGGATCAAAACGAATAATATCGTATTCACTTGTTCCTACAGCAAAAGTACCAGTATTTAAGCCTGCTGTTGATATGACGGGATTAAAGTCATCGGCTTGTACAAAGTCAAAACGGCGACTCGTTGTATTATGCTTCGCATATTTCAGACCCGTTTTAATGGCATTAACCACACCTAGATCTACATCAAACTTAATATCTGCTTGAATATAAGTTTCATCATCTGTTTTTGGTGTTTTATTAAAGTTACTGCCAGTACCCATTGCAAGCGAACCTGGATCATAAGTGGCTGTATCAAAACCATTTAAATCCCAAGTTTGATGACCATTGGTAAAGTCATAAGTCGCACCATTTAATGCTGTACCACCCAGACCATCTTCAACAACCATTTCAAAATCGGTACCACCAGTAGAACTTGTATCACCGATTTGAGTCGTAAACTGGTATCCATCACCGCTATATTCCATCTTCAAGTCGAAAACTTGAGACTTCATTGTCGCTTCACGAGGGCGAGCTTGCCAATATGCTAAGTTAACAGGGCCTGCAACTTGAGAACCTGACTGTGATGCATCTGGCTTATCACCACCACATAAACCGCAGCCACCAATCCATTCCGTGTTATCCCAAGCACCAGAACCTGGAGCCCCTGACCATGAAGTGTCAGCTTGCGTAAACCATAATGCGTAGTTGGTGTTGTCCGCGGCCATTTGCATGTCCATCGCGTTAAACACAAAGTTTAATGAATCAGACGGGGCATACTGGAATGTTGCAGCAATAGCTGAACGTTCGCGCTCTTGTTCAAATGCGACAGGGCCAGCACCCCATTCCCAAAAAGCTTCATCACCTTGACGCTGCAAGCTACGATTTTGCATAACGCCAGAAACTAATACACCAAAAGTTTCATCATCATTCTTCCAGCTACCTAAGCCTGAAAATTGTGGATCTGTTTCACCCGAATCGCTTTGATATTGAGCTTCAGCAGAAGCAAAGAAAGTCATTGAATCCATATCCAATGGCTTACGGGTATTAACTACAACAGTACCACCCACACCACCTTCAGCTAAGTCCGCTTGAGATGATTTATAGACTTCTAAGTTACCAACTAATTCAGATGGTAATAATTCATAGTTAAATGAACGTTTTGCAGGCTCAAGAACAAACCAACCTGTTGAAGCTACGTTTTGTCCATTCAGAGTTGTCAAAGTCAGATCTTGACCCGCACCACGAATTGAAACACCCGCGCCTTCACCAAATTGACGCTGGATCGTGACACCAGGAATACGTTGCAGAGATTCTGCAACGTTTTTATCCGGAAATTTGCCAATGTCTTCAGCAGTAATCGCATCCACAGTACTGTCTGAGAAGCGTTTAGCATTTAAGTTAGCTTGCTGGGAAGCGCGAATACCGCGAACTTCAATTTTTTCAATATTTTCAGGTGCTGCGGTGGTTGCCACGGCGTCTGCAGCAACAGCGCTGATGGATACAGCACTGCCGAGTAGGATAGCAATATTTGTAGCTAGTACAGTTTTCTTAAAGGTTGATGGTCGCATCTCGTTTCCCTTCCATAACTTTATTATCGTTTTAGTATTCATAACCATTCCCTGAGGAATGACAACGCTGTCATGTCTAGTGCAAACATTACACAATAATTAACAGCCTTGCCACAACAAAATAACGATGGAAGCAAAAAAATGTCATAAAGCAGAATGTTGAATCAGTATTTTTATTAAAAATCATTATAAAACATGAGCTTTAATATTATGACGTAAACTTACAACTCCAAGCATAATTGTAACAATGATAAATTAACGCCAATTTGTAACAATTCAGGATTGCTAAGCACATCAAAAGCTCGCACTATAAGATGTATAAGTCAGAAAAAACTGATAAAAAATGTAAGCTTGTAAATTGCTGGTAAAGAATTTACGTTCATAGAACAGTTAAACCCCTCGCGACCTTAGACAAAGAGTTTTTACATCAATGAAAGTCACTATCAACGACGTAGCTAAATATGCTGGAGTGTCTATCAAGACAGTATCCCGTGTAACCAATAACGAACCTTCAGTGAAGCAGGCCACCGTTGACAAAGTGAACGAGGCGATAAAAGCACTTAACTACCAACCTAATTTAGCAGCAAGAAATCTAGCAGGAACTAAATCCTATGCTATTGGTTTTATTTACGATAATCCAAACGCTTACTATATTATTGATATGCAAAATGGGATTTTGTCAGCCTGTAAAGACAAGGGCTATGAACTTGTCATCCACCCTTGCAATGCCAAATCAGAGACCATATGTGATGAGCTTACAGCACTAGTCAAATATTCTAGGCTCGCTGGATTAGTACTGACACCGCCCTTGTCAGAAGATCCTAAAGTACTCAAAGCACTCACTGAAATTGATGCTAACTATGTGCGCATTATTGCGGGAGAAAAGGACAACGATCAGAATGGGTTGACTATTTTAGTCAACGATAAATTCGGTGCAGTACAAATCACCCAGCATCTGATTGATTTAGGTCACAAGCATATCGCTTTTTTAAGCGGAGATTTACACCATGAATCCACCAAAGAGCGATTACTTGGTTTTAAACAGGCATTAACAATAAACAACCTAAAGCTGAATGAAAACTACATAATTGAAGGGAAGTACTCATTTGAGTCCGGTGTTGATGGTGCTAACAAGCTCATCAAACTAAAAAATCGCCCGACGGCGATTGTTGCTTGTAACGATGAAATTGCCGCTGGTGCACTTTTTGCGGCTCGTTTAGCGGGTTTAGACATACCCGCTGATTTATCAATTGTCGGTTTCGAAGATAGCCCATTCTCACGTCAAACCTGGCCTAAACTTACCACTGTACATCAGCCAAACGCAGAAATTGCTCAGGTTGCTACTGAATTATTAATAGCAAAACGTCGCGAGCAAGATGCCATATATTCTAGAACCTTTACTCCTGAACCTATCATTCGTGACTCGTCGGCAATTCCTAAACAATAAAAAAAAAGAGAGCATATTTGCTCTCTTTCTATCTCCTAAATCACATAGAAATCAATGTAATTTGAGCTTCGGACGCTGCCACTTCAATAACTTTTGTGCCACTCGATACACAATTGCCGAAAACCAACCATAAAGGCTGGCTAAATGCCTCTGATACAAAGAGATATACATCAATCTTGCTATATGGCCTTCAACAAAGAAAGTGCCAGAACGTAGGTTCCCCATTAAATTGCCTACCGCAGAGAAGCGGCTTAAAGACACTAATGAGCCGTAATCTTTATAAATAAAGGCCTTTTCAGGCTTACCTTGTAATCGATTAACGATATTATCAAACAAGGTATCAGCCATCTGAGCTGCTGCTTGCGCCCTTGGTGGAACAGGCTGGCCAGAACTTTGGATCAATAGAGCGCAATCGCCAAGGGCGTAAATATCTTGATGACCTTTAACTCGCATACAATCATCAACTTCTACCTGATTTCGCGGAGTAATGGGCAGTTTTGCAAAATGCTGAAATGCTTTTGGCCCTTTTACACCGGCAGCCCATACTTTTAAGCCTGCTTTAATCACATCGCCATCTTGGGTAATGAAACCATCACGAGTCACTTCTTTAACTTGAACACCGATATGTAAACGTATACCAATCTGATCAAGAACAGCTTGAGCCCTAGCGCTTACACGCTCTGGTAATTGAGGAAGGATTTTAGGTGACGCTTCAATCAAATGCACATCAAGATGATGCTTAGCGATATTCAGATAGCCGTACTCTTTAACAGACTCAATGACATGATGAAGCTCTGCTGCCAATTCAACACCTGTCGCACCCGCACCGACAATACCAATGCTGACTCTTTCTTGCGTTTCATTTAATTGGAGTAAAGCGTCGAGTAATTTATGATGAAATAAATTGGCATTTTCAAGGCTGTCTAAGAAAATACAATGCTCATCAGCACCTAATGTATTGAAACTATTAGAAACTCCACCCAATGCAAGCACTAAAAAATCATAATTGATTTGTCGCTGCTCTAGGAGCAACTCGCCTTCATCATTATAAACTGCAGCTAACTGAATCGATTTAGCATCCGGCTCACACTGCTCTATCTCACCACGAATATAGCGATAACCGTTTTTAAGTCCATGATCGCGATATAGTAAACCTTCAATAGATTGATCTATCACACCAACAGCGACTTCGTGTAATTTAGGCTTCCATATATGAATAGGACTTTTATCAATTAAGCACACATCGACGACATCACTACCGCCCCATTTACGGCCCAACTTCGATGCAAGCGCTAAACCAGCAGCACCACCACCCACGATCACTATTCTTTTTGTAGCCAAAATGACAACCTCATAAAACTCATTTGCGAGGCTAAGTTATACCATGTTACAGATAAGAGATAACTACATTAGTTGAGTAAAACAGGCTATTTTCCATTAAAGATATTTCAGAAACCTAGCGGTACTATTTAGTTTTTCCATATGCTTAGGCAACAAAAAAGGGCCACTAGGCCCTTTAGAATCGTTCGTAAGCTGTTTATACCGCTTCTTCGTTTTCTTCACCCGTTCGAATACGGATAACACGTTCAACATCAGTGACAAAAATTTTACCATCACCAATTTTGCCTGTGCGGGCCGTTTCAACAATGACATCAATTGCTTGGTCGAGCAGATCGTCTTGGATCACTAACTCTATTTTTACTTTTGGCAGAAAATCCACCATGTATTCAGCACCACGATACAGCTCTGTATGCCCTTTCTGACGACCAAAGCCCTTAACCTCCAGTACCGTCATCCCAGTGATACCAATTTCTGCAAGTGATTCGCGCACATCATCTAACTTAAATGGCTTAATAATGGCTTCAACTTTTTTCATTAAAAATTCCTCATCCCTTGCAATAACATAAACAAACAGAATAACACTAGCTTACACGGGGTTACGTCAATATTGAAGTGAATGTAGTGCTTTACTCATAAAACACAGTTTCTATAAAATCGCTTTTAGCACATAAAAGTTTAAAAAAAGTACTATGAATATTGCCCCAGATTTTATACTTACATTCTAACCAGCACTAACTCGCTCGCGGGATGCAAGCGTAAAATAACAAGGATCTGTTATGAACTCACATCGAAAAGGCTTTAGCCTGATAGAACTTATCACTACGATATCGATTTCAACAATCTTGTTAACAGTTGGAGCTCCTTCCTTGACCGAGCTCAGCGATCAGATAAGAGCTGATACCAATATTAAAACTATCCAGCAGACACTTCAATTTGCGCGAAATACAGCTGTTAGTTATGGTTATAGGGTCACAGCATGCCCACTCGTAAATGGAAAATGCACTCAAGATTGGCAAAAGGGATTAACAATTTTCATTGATACAGGTGTAGTCGAAAGCTTCGATGCTAACGATAAAATTATTAAGGTCATTGATGAATTCGATTCGAAAGATTTTTTAACATACAATAAAAGTTCGATAAAATTTCAACCTGATGGGTTAGCTTCTGGAAGTAATGGTACTTTCAAGTATTGCCCACGAACAATTGATAGCAAAAACTCCCGTGCAATCGTTGTTAATCAGGCGGGTAGAGTTCGCCTTTCTACCGCAAAGAATATCAATTGCGATTAAATTTAAATATATACTCCCTATTTAAATTTAATTATATAAAAGCAAGAAAATCAATTTATTGGGTATATTGAAAATATAGAATAGATACTGACCATTAGAGTCTCCTCGCATATACTTAGCTAAGTTTTAACGAGGATAGCTACATGTTAATTATTTCAAGAGGATTTACCTTAGTCGAACTGATGGTCACAATTGCCGTAGCAGCAATCCTACTAGCCATAGGGGTTCCATCACTTACGTCGCTATACGAAGGGACACGCAGCGCTAATGAAATACGAAAAATTAGTGATGTGTTTGCTTTTGCAAGAAACCAAGCTGTCAACTATGGTGCAACAGTAACAGTCTGCCCATACGCGGCATCACCATGCGGCACAGACTGGAATAAGGGGTTCAGTGTATATATTGACAATGGAGGTACCAAGAATGTATTGAAAGTGATCGATAGTTTCAATACACACGATGTAATTTCCCTATCAGGGCCCGCCGATAAAAAAATTGATTTTACACCCGATGGTTTAGTCTCAGTTGAAATATCAATTATCTATTGTTCAAATGGGCAAAGTGACAATTCTAAAAGCATCAACATTAGCACTTCAGGTTTAATAAAAGAGGGCGCAGATGGGAAAAGCTGCACATAAAATATGGGAGACTAAATCTACCGTTCACTACCCTAAAACAATATTATCCTTAAATCGTTCGTTGTTAACATTTAAAAATACATGCTGATGTTTATCTAGGTGTTAACTTATCCAACACTTGCGCCTTAGTATTAGTAAATTCAGCGTTTAATGCGACACACTCCTCAACACTATAGATGTAATATTTCGATCCATCATTTGATTGGCGAGTAGTACCAACAAGGCTAGCCATTCTCACATTCATTTCACTACTCTTCCAATGATAGAAGGCAATCTCAGCACTTTTCTTTGATGTAATGTAGCATTTGAAGTCTTGTTCGCTGACTGTCGCTCCAGAGTCAGCCCAAACTAAGCTTGGTAAGAAAGCCACCGTTATAAAGAGGTTTATTAATTTCATTTCCAACACTCCGCACTCGGACCTTTTGCCCCAGTATCTGATATTGTTAAAGGAGAGCACGAGGCATCACGGCTAGCCTGAACCCCTTGAGCAACTGCCTTAATCGTAAAGCTTGATGCACCACTTGATGATACAGAGTAATGTTTGTGCTCAGTGATATAAGGGTTTACCCCTACAAGTTTTGTTAAATCAGTAGCATATTTTTTATTATCGAGATAATACTGTTCCTGCAAGTTTGCTATACGCATCAAAGCAGCTAACCCTTCTGATCTTGCACTCTGAGCAATGTACTGCGTATAAGAAGGGTATGCAATCGATGCCAAAATACCAATGATCACGACGGCGATCATCACCTCTATCAGGGTAAAACCTTTAAGTTGAACCTTCATAAATTAATAACTCATTCATTTATATGATAATAAATTTTATTAACACCTAACCCAGAAGCAACGTTGATTGTACCTGTATAATCCCCATTTTCATTTTTCTCACCTTTACCAACTCCAATAATATAGATATAGGGATCTTTACCGGATTCAGGTGCAGGAATAACAATCTGCGGTGTGTCCGGTACACGGTAAGCGTCCATTTTAGGACGTCCTATTCCCACTTAAGATCGCGCGATAAGCTGTGCACTCATCATTACAGGAGAGTGATATGGCAAAGCGAGCTTACCGCAACGCTGCACAATGGCAGCAATTAATCGACTTATGGCACACATCAGAGCTGAGCATCACTGAGTTTTGCCAAACCCATCAACTGAGCACCATGTCATTTTATAAATGGCGGCAACGTCTATCACCACAAACTGAGCAAGCTAATGTGC